>JANOFL010000145.1:0-25148 GCA_031405895.1 Planctomycetota bacterium | reverse complement strand
GGCCGAGCAGCTGACCAACGTGCATGTGTTGCGGATTGGTCGCGGGCGAGAGTCGGATACACTCGAGGCCGAGCAGCTGACCAACGTGCATGTGTTGCGGATTGGTCGCGGGCGAGAGTCGGATACACTCTGCCGGCCAAGCTGCCGTCTGACCGGACAGTTGCGGATTGGTCGCGGGCGAGAGTCGGATACACTCAACCACCGCCCCCAACGTCGTCTGCCAGGTTGCGGATTGGTCGCGGGCGAGAGTCGGATACACTTGACGTTGGTTGCTTCGGCCAGTACCGCTCGTTGCGGATTGGTCGCGGGCGAGAGTCGGATACACTTCGAGCGGCAACCTATTCCGACACCGTGCAGTTGCGGATTGGTCGCGGGCGAGAGTCGGATACACTCTTCTCTCGCCAAGTGACTGACTCGCAACGAGTTATGACTGGAGTTGGTCAGAACAATTCGAGTTGACATGGTGGTGATTCGGCCATCGTGCGCCGGTTTCCAAAAAAAATGCGCATCCGCTCGAACTGCTTGTCGGTCAATTCGAGAATCCTGATCTCTCCGTCGGGTGGCAGGCTTCGCTCCACTCGCAGGATATGAACCGACAGGTTTTCCTTGCTCGGGCACGGGCGGGCATAGATCGAGTATTGCAGCTGCCAAAAGCCGTCCTTCAGGAGCACCTTTCTGAACAAGGTGTACTCCCTTCGCGCCCGTTTGGTGTCAGTGGGCAGATCAAACATCACGATAGCCCACATCAGTCGGTATCCGCTGATGCGCATGGAACAGGAATCTCCAATCGACGTTGTTCACCCGAGTAACAGCGGACCAATGAGGACACCAGGCGGTGAACCATCATCATCCAGGGGCCGACCTGGTCGGCCAGGCGAAGCGGCAGTGCAAGAAGCCCCAGGAGTTCGGCCTTGGCTGGCTGGTCCAATTCCTCGTGTCCCTTGCGCACCATTTGGCGTACACGGCGATCGACCATAGGCCGAAACGGTTCAATCAAGTCGTCTGCCAGGCAGAACGCGTTGCTGCGGTTATGGTGATGCAGTCCAACTCCGGGCTGCAATCCGGATGAGACAATCGCACGGGCCAGCGCCGCACGGGCGATGGCATAGCCGTAGTTGAGAAACTTGTTCGCGTCTCCCAGGGAGGGATCGCGACGAAATGGTGTATCGCCTAACCAGTTGGCCCAATAAATTCGCGCGGCCTGAGCTTCCGCGTTTTCCGGATCGCCCGAACGAACCTCGCGAGCGAGCGAGAGCAATCTGGTTCGTGCGGCGCTGCCTGGTTCCAGGTTTTTCGCCTGTGCCTTGATTTTTGCCGAGACCAGTTGTCGCCAAAGCTGTTTTCGAAGCGGGCGCGGCGCGGCGATCTGATCGGCCAGCCGCGATACAACCAGAGAGTGGTCTGCCAGCGGCAGAAGGACAGCTGACGGCAAGTGATCCCGCCCGCAAATTACAAGTACAACCCCGCAGTCGGCAAGCTTGGCCAGCGCAGCGTGCGTGTAGGTCGTTTGAGGATGATCAACCACCACCACCCCCAAGTCTTCGCAGGGTGCGTGCGCTACAGTAACGCCACCCCGCTGCAACAGCAGCTGATCGTTGCGAACGGTGATGTGTGCCGATTCTCGGGAGACTTCCAAGGTGCGTTTGATCACGGCAGGTCACCGATCGAGTTAGACCTTCCGTGGCGGCAGGCAAGTTCTGAACAGCAACCCCAAGGCTAGTTACAGTTCAAACCGGGATCAAGCAAATTGGGGGCTTATGATCCGTCAATCGTTCGCCCATCGGATTCGGCCCAATGGGTCTACTGTGACCTTGCGAGCCTTGAGCGAGTTAGCAGTGAAGACGAACTTCGACTGACTGCCGCTTCGGCGGGCGTCGTATTGGTCAGCAAAATAGAGCTGCCCTTGAGTAGAGGCCGCCGTCTTGAACGTCAGCAGACGCTCTACGCCGTCGACTTCCGCCAGTACCAACTCCCGACTCGAAAGCGACATCACAAACTTTGCGTCAGGCAGTTCGGGGTGGGTACGCTGAATGACCGGTTCGTGCCGCTTGAGGCGCTGCATGGCCTCAAGCATCGTGATGAAAACGGCTGTCCGCTTCGTCTTTCCGCTCTCGGCGACCTCAAAAATGCAGAGGTGATGGGTGCTGCCGGGCTTCACGAATGTTGAATCCGGATTGCCTTCGTGCAACGGGCGGATCGTCAGTTCTGGTTTCGTGATTCGAACTTTCTTAATTGGCACGCCTGACGGCAGAGCAAGCTCGGCGAGCGCGGCTTTGACACGGTTTGCATCCATCTTGTTGCCCCGGCCGACGTCCAAGCCGGCCGCCTTGAGTTTTGCAATCACCAACCGGCGGATGGCCCCATCACGAATTCGTTCGACCTCGTTCGCGGACAGCAACTCAACCGGCTTGCGAACCGCCCATTCGTGTTTGTTCTCGGTCGGCCCGTAGTTGGTCTCCTCGTGCAGCCCCCCCGCGACCTTTCTTTGCACGCGGTGCGAGATGTTGATCTTGGCGACCCTTGCGGCAATGTCCTGCCGGAAGAACTCCCACGGGTCAAGAAGGATCTCGCCGTGCTGCTTGGCACCGCCCTTGCGAAACAATTCCGACAGTTTGTGCAGCCGGCTGCGGTTCGTCAGCGCAATCACCAGCGCGTCGATGGCATGGTGCCGGTGGTCAGCCCGGTTTTTCTCACCAACCGAAACCCGGCCCCCTTGTTCGTCCTGCCATGCCGGACTGCCTGGAAGCTCTGACAAGATCGTATCAAGGCCCCACTGCCAGCGAAGCTCTGCGGTCAATTGGCCCTTCAAGCCCAACACCCGACTCGGCTCGTCGAATAGGAGTTGCAAAAACTCGACTGTCGCACTCGTGATGTACCCGGTGTCAGTCAATTGGCGGGCGATGAACTTGTCGAGTTCCAGTTCTTTCTGAACGAACCGGCGGTACTTTGGATAGGGCATCATGCCACGCTTCATCAGCGACAACGCATGTTGCACCATCCGGTCGTAGTCTGCCGGGCGCGATCCTGCGAGCCATTCGTGGGGAGTTCGTTGCCCCTTGTCGTGGTTGCACGTCCGATGGGCAACCACCTTGTTCATCTGGGAATCGTCAAGGCAGCGTGAGCGCGGAAGGATGTGATCGACGTCAATTGCGCCACCAAACAGCTGCGCCATACTGATCGGGCGACCGCAGTAAATGCACTCGGAAGCCTGTTCCTTCCACAAGAGATAGCGAACGATGCCCTCTCGACGTGCCGCGTGGCCAGCATTGCGGATTTCGCTCACCGCATCTTCGCGGATGGCCTCACGATCACGCATCCGTTTTGACATTTCCTTGCGCCGTTCGGCCCCCACCTGCACGGTGCGGGCCAATTCAACGTGAACAGCATCAGGTTTCCCGTGTTCGCGGATCACCGCGTTAACCACCTTGCGGAGTTCTACCAAGGCCCGCTTGACTACCGGATTCGGGATATCCCCAAGCCGGCAATCGGCGGGCTTCAGCCGAGTAAAGTCGGGAAGGTTGTCGAACAACCGCCGCTGGAGTTCATCGCGGCGCAGGTACCCCGCCGCATGCACCGCACTTTGTTCCGGATCGCTTTGGGACTGGTAAATCAGCCCGCGCTCCATGTGGGGTAGCAGTTTCTCAATCGCCCTGCGCGAAAGCCCCGCGTAGCCCGTTCCCAGATCTACACCCAACGCCTTCTCAGCCTGTTCGACGGTAAATCCGTGTTGGTCGCGCAACCGCTCAATTTTGCGGTACTCATCGACGTCGTCATTCAGCAGCAGCCGGACGATTGCGGTCTTTTCGGCTTCCTCACGATCATGCCATCCCTTGCCAACAGCTTTGGCAAGCTTGAAATCGACCGTCATGCCCTTCAGTCCGGCGCGACTGCCCCGTTCAAGATTGAACCGGATGCCCTCAATGAGGCCGAGTTTTTTCCGCAGGTCGTCAAACGTAACCTTCTCCTTTACCGCCAGAAGGTCAATCAGTTTCTTCCGCTGCTGTGCGTTGAGTGGTGTTTCATCGCCCGAGTCGATGTAGCGGAGGTTGTTGACCTCGTGCAAAACGCGGAATCGTTCGACGGCGCGGTCGGCTTTTGGGCACCGCTTCTGGTTTGGTTCCAGCTCGCACAGGCCGACAACGGACTTAGGCCAGTAGAGGGGGCGCTGAAAAAACAGGATGCCAAACAATCCAAACGACTCCAGGTCCGTTTGGCCGTTGCGTTGTTGATGCCGGCGACTGACCGATGGCCGTGGCTTGTGCGAAAGCTCCTCCTCCCCGGTTTTCGGATTGAGGACCATGGGTGGACCAAACGAGCCAAACTTGAGTTGTTCGGTCAGCCGATTCTGGTGGAACGGCTGCTGTGCGCTCCAGATAGCCAGGAACTCATCCACCATCTGCTGGCGAGACAAGTGCCGCCGTCGAACATGATCGTTGGCGGCGCGATCGGAATGGCTGAATGCCGCGGCCTTCGCGGCGAGCATGGCGCCGATGGTTGGAAACGCCCCGGAAATACGTTCCGCTTCATTGGCGTTGATTTCCGCGAGCAGACCCTTGGCCTCACTGTCTCCAGCGTCGGTTTTGCGGTTGGAAAGGAACCCTCGTCGGCGGCAAAGGTGCAACAGTACCCTCCCTAGCTCGAATGGCGTGAGAGGAGAGGAAAGCGCCTTGACTCTGAGTTGGTAAGGATCCATGGCCAGTTGGTCGGCCTGGGCAGAGGTGTCCGCGGGCCACAATCCGGCTTGGATCAGCGCACAGCCAAGCAACCGTTCCCGCCTCGCCCGTCGTTTTGTTTGCCGGCGCATGCCCCGCTTCATCCGCCGGTCTTCGCTCTTCGATGTTTCCTTGGCCGTATCGAATGCGTCGACACCCTCCGGAAACACGCGAACTCCCATGTCAACAAGTCCGGAGCCACCTCCAGCCGGCGATTCGTCAACCAGCGCCCAACCAATTGAGTTTGGCCCAAGGTCCAATCCAAGCACGCGAGTCATGGCGAAGCACCTTGACGGGGTGAAAACGGGCAGTAAAATTTCGCCCAGTGTATCCGACTCTCGCCTGCGCCTTTTCGTAACAAGAAAAGAAATTCGCAGGCCACGCTCCACGGAGCGACCGGCGGCAATGCTTCGGCTTTGCCGCCTTTTTTTATGCGCAGTCGGCATGAAATTGGTGAGGCACGTTTAGTCCCAAATGGAAGGCCGGCTACTCCCGTCGGAGGGTGGAAAACGGCTGACAATCTGTCGGGAGTAAGAAAACCTGCGTATTTGGCGGGTTTTGGCCTTCAGCCAGTCATTGGCTGGACGCAACGGATGGCGGGCGGGGTGCACCAAACGGCTGCCGGATCGCGGCGAGAGACTGGTTCGTGGTACCGAGAGACTGGCGGTCGGGGGGCAGAAACCGGTTTGCAGTTGCGCGAGCCGAGTAGGGTGCGTGGTGTTATCGGAACGCACCAGGACTGGGTGGCTGGAAGTAGCGGCGTGTTGCGCGGACGCCCCCTCCCCCCGCCCTCCCCGCACCGCTCAAAGCAGCGGCGTGGGAGGGAGCCGGAAGTATTGCGATTGTTGCGCCGCCCTCTCCGCACCGCTCAAAGCAGCGGCGCGGGAGTGAGCCGGAAGTGTGGTAACTGTTGCGCCGACTCAAACGTCCTAGGTGTTTCGCGCAATCCGCGTAACGCACCTCGCCAAACGATCCAACGGTGAAGCGCCGTTGCAACCCGGTTGGCGGCTGGGATAATGACGTGACGAGGAATCTCCATGTCCACCACTGTCGAGCCTGTTCAGCTGACTCCGCAATTTGCCATTCCCGGCAATTGGCGACTTTCTGATCTTCAGGAACGGCTGGGAAACATTCCGGCCGAGCGCATCCGTCTGAACCCGCCGCCTGGGTTTGCAACCGCCGACGATGTCTTGCGGATCCAAGCTGAAGAAGGCGTCTTGTGCGAACTGCAGGATGGAATTCTGGTGGAGAAGCCGATGGGCTGGTACGAAAGCAGTCTGGCGATGTTAATCGCAATTGAGATTGGAATCTACCTGAAATCCCATGAGATCGGCAGAGTTCTGGGTGCCGACGGTTCGCTGAAGATTCTTCCCGGCACCGTAAAGATTCCCGACGTTTCGTTTATTAGCTGGTCCCGTTTCCCGCAGGAAAAGATTCCCCGGCGTCCCATTCCCGCGTTGATCCCCGACCTGGTTGTTGAAGTGCTGTCGGAAACCAATACGAAGGAAGAAATGGACGCCAAGCTGGACAAGTACTTTCAATCGGGCGTCCGGCTCGCGTGGTATGTCGAGCCGGCAAGCCGCAGCGCAACAGCCTACACCAGCATCCAGCAGGCCGTCGCTATTCCCCCAACGGGTCACCTCGACGGCGGCGAGGTGCTTCCCGGATTCCGTCTTTCACTTCAGTGGCTGTTTGAGCAAGCCGATCGGCAGACGCCGTAGTGCGACAGGCTTTTTCCGGGCTGATTTTCCTGGAATTCCCCGGCCCGGCCATTCAAGCGGGACCGCCCGCGTTGAAGTCTCTTGGGCCGGCAGCCTGGTCCGCGGCGCGCCGGTCATCCTCGCGGCGAACGCGGGACAGCCAAATGACTGAAGCCAGCAAGGCAACGGCCAACAGGACGCCATTGACCGAAGTCATCAGCATGTGTCCGGACTGGGGCAGGTTCAGCCGGTCGAGGACCATGTTGGATGACAGGTAGTTCCAGCAGACGAAACCGCAGACGCCGGCAATCAGCCAGCGACTCCACGGCAAGCGGTCCCAGCCGCAAGTTCCCGCCAGCGCCGCGAGAATCACGGGTGCCAGAATCAGCAGATCGTAGTAGTGGTGATAGAGCGTCACGTTGATCGCCAGCAGACAGACGGCTGCATTGAGGTCGGCGGGCAGCCAGCGCGGAACAGCCGGACGAAATGAGTCAGGCAGTTCGGTGATCGGTGCACCCGTTCCGTGAAGTCCCGGTCGCGTTCGCCAGACCAGCCACGCCGGAAGAGCAATCAGCGGCAACATCAGCGCGACGTGCTCGAATTGACCCGGCTGCCAGTCCATCCATTTGGCGACAACCGCGAGCAGGTCAACGCGAGTCCACGAGTTGCGCGGCAGTTCGTTCGGATCGGCGACGTGCTGGACCTGGCCGTCCTGAAACTGGTGCAACAGCTCGGCCGGAGAACTGGCCGTCAACAGCCAGCCCAGCACGATCGCGCTGGTCAGCGTCAGCCCGGCGACTCCGGCCGCCAGCGCTCGCCAGTGCCCGCGGGCGAGCATCATGATTGCCAGAGGAATTCCGGTCGTCGGCTTCAGTCCGGCGAGAAAAAAGCCGACCCCGCCCAGCCTGGTCCGGTGCCCGGCATGAATCGCCAGCAAGGTTCCCAGCACGATCTCAAGGGAAAAATAGCCCGTGAACAGCGTTCCATAACCGCTCCGTGAAGCTGCCAGGAACACGGCCACAGCGAGGACCAGCCACCAGCGACGCGGCCACCCTGAAACGACCACGCTGACCAGTGCGATCAGGATCACCAGCCCCTCGAGGACGACATACCATGCGATTTCCGCAATCGACAATGGCAACCGCGACAGGGGCCAGTGCAGGAGCAGCGTCGAGGGCGTGAAAAGCGGAATCGGTCGCTCGACCGGATACTGCCGAGCGTAGTTTTCCCCGTAGGGACTGACGCGGTCACCCCACGCCATCGACGGAAAATAGACTCCGTTGTGGAAGTCGCAGTACCCCTGGTTGGCAGGATCAAATTTGCCGGGTGCCTGGTACCGATCCATGATTCGGTATGCGATCAGGCTGAAGACAACCAGCAGGAGAACGCCACAGACCATCGCTGCCAGCAAACGGCCGGCCAGCGACAGCAACAAACGCCACGGTTGCCGGACCGGGACCGGCTCGGTGCGTTGTGAAGTCGATTTCATCCTGAAACAACTTTCACGGCAAGTATTGACTCCCTCGCAGCACCATCACTCGAGGCGTTTGAGACACCCAACACCGTGCCACAGCCCGAGGATGCCCTTTTTGCCGAAGCCGACCAGTTTAGTTGGGCGTGGGCATCGTCGTAGAGGCCAAACTTGGCTCCCACCGAGGCAAGCTCTGTGGCGAGCACCCGCCCACCGAGCTTGGAACAACGGGACGACGGCCTGGCGGGAGTTTTGAAGTTGCGCTTTGCGGTTTTGCCGCAGAAATACCAGCCCGCAGCGCAAGCAAGGAACCGCATTGGGGCTGCTTTTTCCTTGCTTGCGCGGCGGGCTGGTATTGAAGCGCTGCTTCAAAAATCGGGAGCCTGGCCCCACGATTCCGACAGGGTTGTTTGGCCGCGTTGGGGCAGTGTTTCGACTGGAAAACCGCGAAGACACGGTCCGGGCCGGTTTCTCTTGCCCCTTTGCCCGGTTCCGGGCAGGCTATAATCTCCCGGTTTGCCACGGCGACCATCCAGCCCCCGGCAAACGCCGCCTCCCCCGTTCCTGCAGGAATGACAGAAGCCACCATCCCGTTCATCGAGCCGGCCATTGTCTTGCCGCTGTTCGGTGCCAAGGACCAGCACCTGCGGAAACTGCGGGACTTCTTCCAGGTCAACATCACTCTCCGCAACGGCCAGGTCCGGATCGTCGGCGAAGAGCCTTCCGTGGGTCAGGCGACCCAGGCGATCGAGGAACTGTCCCGGATCGTCCGCCAGCGCGGCTCGCTGACCCCCGACCTGTTCGACGAGACCTTGGCCCGCGTTTCGGGGACGGAGCTGCCGCCCCGCCTGACCAGCTCGGTCGACGTGCTCCAGACCGGGGTCGAAATCCGGCCCAAGACCCGCGGCCAGGCCGATTACCTTGACGCCATCCGCGGCAACGACATTGTCTTCGCCGTCGGACCGGCGGGTACCGGCAAGACCTACCTCGCCGTCGCGATGGCGGTCGAAGCCCTCAAGCACCAGCAGGTCCGCAAGATCGTCCTCGTTCGCCCGGCCGTCGAAGCCGGCGAGAGCCTTGGATTTCTCCCCGGCGACCTGCAGGCCAAGATCAACCCTTACCTTCGCCCGTTGCTCGACGCGATCCACGAGATGATCGGTTTCGAGCAGGTCCAGCGGCTGGTCCAGCAGGACGTGATCGAGGTCGCCCCGCTGGCCTACATGCGCGGCCGGACGCTCAACCAGGCGTTCGTGATCCTCGATGAGGCCCAGAACACCACCACCGCCCAGATGAAAATGTTTCTCACACGGATGGGGGCGGAATCGAAGATCGTCGTTTCCGGCGACCCGACGCAGACGGACCTGCCGAGCCGCCAGATGAGCGGCCTTGACGACGCCTTGCGCCGGCTGCGGCATATCCGCGGCCTGAAAATCGTCCGCCTCGGCGACGCCGACATCGTCCGCAACCCGCTGGTCCAGCGGATTGTGTACGCCTACGAGCGGCCGGTGCGGAGCTCGACCCGCGACGGGGGCGAGTTGGGTCAGGATCCGGTCGATGGAGAACCAGAACCAGGGTAGGCCCAGCCGGCCTTTTCCCTGATCGCACGATGTCATCGACTGCCCGCAGTCCTGGACGCTGGATCGTTCCGGCTCCCCGCAACGCCCGCGGCGAGCTGGCCCGGCTGTTCTCCCGCAACGAACTCTGGGTCCGCGCGATCCTTTGCCTCGTCGCGACGCTGTTTGTCTACGGACTGGCCGGTGGCTGGGCCCCGGCCTTTCCGTTTCGTGAACGGCAGCACCTCGCCCGCGCGCTGAGTGCCCGCGTTCCGTTCGAGATCGAAGACGTGGAGGCGACGCGGCAGGCCCGCGAAACGGCCCGGGGAAAAGTCGCGTGCTGGTACGAGCACGATGCGCGGATGCTGCCCGACCTGCGACAGGCCGTGCTCGACGCGGTCTTCGCCGTGATCGAAAAACCGGTTGATGAGGTGCTCGCCGGCGGGGCATGGAAGGCTTTCTGGACTGCCGCGCCCGGAACGACGGAACTGCCGGCCGATGCTGCCGATGCCGCCAGCCTCGATCGCTTTCGCGCCGCTTTCGCCAACGATCAACAGCTTGAAGCGCTCCGCCTGGCGGTCAACAAGGCCTTCGTTCAGTACGACCAGTCGGGCTTGCTGGAAACACTGGAGCACGAGCTCGGCCAGGGCAGCATGACGGAAATCCGGGTCTTCCCCAAAGGCGATCCCGAAGGCAGCGTGGTGGTCCCCGTCTCCCAGGTCCGCATTCCAGAGATCGCCGTCGAACTCAGGCAGCGAATAGGCGATGAAATCCGTCGCGAGGAAGGCAAGATCGCCGAACCGGAGTTCGTCGCCGGACGCCTGTTTGACTGGCTCCGGCCGCAGCTCAGGAAGACCCTGACCTGGAACCAGGAACTGACCCGCAAGGCCGCCGACGAGGCAGCCGAAGTGGTCGAAATTCGCGTCCACAAGTTTCTGCCCGGCCAGCAGCTGGTCAACGCGGCGGCCGACAGCCGCGAGGATTCGCTGATCGGCGGTGGCGAGCCGCTCTCGGACAGCGATCTGCGGCTGTTGCGGGCCGAGCACGAGGCGCTGGTCAGCCAGATGGGCTGGCCCGGCCGGCTGGCCCACAGCCTGATCTTCATCGGCCTGTTTGGCAGCGCCTTCGCCCTGATCGCAGGCTACCTCTGGCACCGTGACCGCTCGTTGCTGCTCGATTTCGGTTCATTCGCCGCGATCGTGATCGCGTTCACGCTGACCGTTGCAGGGTTGTGGGTGCTGTCGTGGGATCTTCGCAGCCGGCTGGAGATCATTGGGATCGTGCTCTTCGCGATGACGGTCGCGATTGCCTGGCATGTCGAGCTGGCCGTGATCCTCGGCTCACTGGCGGCGCTGGTCTTCACGATCGCCCACGGCTTCGACCTGCCCCAGTTTGTGATCCTTTCCGCGGCCGGCAGCGTCGCCGCGATGTTTTGCCGCTCGATCCGCAGTCGCACCAAATCGGTTTACATCGGCCTGATTACTGCGGCGGTCGTGTTCCCCGTCACGCTATGCAGCGAGCTGCTTGTTGCGCCGCGGCTGTCCTTCGACATGCTGCTGGATGGACTCTGGTACGCGGGCGGGGCGAGCGTTGCCGGACTGTTGATGACGGCGCTGCTGCCGTTCCTGGAACGCTATTTCGGAATCGAAACCGACATCAGCCTGCTGGAGCTGAGCGATCCGAGCCAGACGCTGCTCCGACAGCTCGTGCAACGGGCCCCCGGCACCTACAACCACAGCATCAGTGTCGCCTCGATCGCTGAAACGGCGGCCGAAACGATCGGGGCCAACGGCCTGCTCTGTCGCGTCGGGGCCTACTTCCACGACATCGGGAAAATGCGGAAGCCGGAGTATTTTGTCGAGAACCAGGTCGCCGGCGAGAACCGGCACGACGACCTCGTGCCGACGATGAGCACGCTGGTGATCATTTCCCATGTCAAGGACGGTGCCGAAATGGCCCGCCAGCATCACCTGCCGCAGCGGATTGTCGATCTGATCGAGCAGCACCACGGCACGACGGTTGTCGAGTATTTTTATCTCCGCGCCGCTGAACAGTCGGGGGAGCCGAACGAGCTGGACGATTTCAGCTTCCGCTACCCCGGTCCCCGCCCGCAATCGGCCGAAGCCGCCGTGTTGATGCTTGCCGATTCTGTCGAAGGCGCGACCCGCACGCTCCGCGAGCCTTCACCCTCGCGGATCGAGAGCCTCGTCCATTCGATCACCCGCAAGAAGCTCGACGATGGCCAGTTCGACGAGTGTTCCCTGACCCTGCAGCAGATTCGCATCATCGAATCGAGCCTGATCAAGTCGCTCAACGCGATGTACCATGCCCGCGTCAGATATCCCGAACCGGCCCCCGCCTGATCCGCGCTATCGCGTCTCGATCACCGATCACACCGGGTCGGCCGACGGTCTGGACCGGATCGAAGCCGCGATCGCCGCGACGTTGCGCGAACATGGCGTTGCCCGCGCGAGTCTCGAAGTCGCCCTTGTCGACGACGCCACGATCCGGCGAATCAACCGTGAACATCTCCAGCACGACTGGGCCACGGATGTGATCAGTTTTCCGGGCGACGATCCGCTCGATCCGGCAGGCATCCGCGAACCGGCGGCTGACAGCGTGTTTGGCGAGCTGATTATCAGCGTCGAGACAGCCCGGGAAGTGGCAACCGGGCTGGGCATTGAACCGCTGGCCGAACTGGTGCTCTACGCGATTCACGGCACACTCCACCTGCTCGGCCACGACGATCGCGATGAAGTCTCGACCGCCGCGATGCGAACTGCCGAACGGCGAATGCTGGAAGCCGCCGGATTCACATGGCGGGTGCTGGCGACCGATCCGGCGGATGGGGACTGATCGTGGGACAGGCTTCCAGCCTGTCGGACAAGTCGCAAGGCGACCGGCTGGTGAGAACCTGCCGTAACCCGAAGCATGAGCGAGGGATCCGCCTGTGCTCCCTTGCTTACGCGGCGGGTTTAGATCGGCAAGCGCTCACTTGCCGCTCGCCTAATTGTCAAATGACAGGCTGGAAGCCTGTCCCACGTCAGGTTCCGTCGTCGGGCTCGAGAGCGGGAACCTTGTCGGCTGCAGGTTTGGAAGCGTCGGGTTCAATCCCGCGCTGGAGTTCACCGACGGCAGGGTCCGGACCAGTCGCCGGAGTCGGCTCATTCGCCAAAACGGAACTACCTTCTGTTTCTGGTTTAGGAGGCACGGCCGAGAAATCTTCCAGGGTGATCTTCTGGGCGCCGGAGTCCGTGGCGGGCGGCGTGGAAGTTTCCGTAACCGCGCGCGGGGCGTTCATCGCCGCCTTGAGCCACTCCAGATCGAGGACGGCACCACGTTCGGGAATCCGGGCCGCCGGATCGGTAAGTGTCAGGCTCAGTTCGGACGGAAGGTTGACTGTTCGCCGGCTGTTTTCATCGAGCGGCACGGCGATGTAGACTTCGCGGACCACCGATTCGACCGATTCCCGGTTGACCCAGCGATGGACCATGTGTGGAACCTGCTCGGTCGAGGTCTCGCTGACTTCCTTCAAGACCTGGACTTCATAGGGCACCTGCTCGCGGACTTCTTCGTAGACGGTCTCACGGACTGGAATCTGCTGGGTGACCGTTTGCTGCTCGTAACGGAGCCGGTTGACCGGAACCTGTTCGATCCGCGTGACAACCTCTGGTTTGCGAACAGTCACCGGCACGTCGCGAATCTCAACCGCTTCCTCGGTCGCCTGGACCGAATAGGGTACGCGGCGGGTTTCGTACTGGCGGGTTGTCCCGGTCACCGTGACGGGTTTGAACTGGCGGGTCACTTCCGGGACGTAGGCCGTCGAAGTCTGTTGCTGGGGCATGAGGACGGGCAGGTAGCTGGTCTGGGCCTGGCAAACCACCGGCTCCTTGCGAACCCAGTGCATCCCGCCGCGCTGCCAGACCTGCTGGCCAGTGACCGGGTCAGCAATCCAGCCCCGGTTCTGCCACTGCAGGTAAGGACTTGCTCCGCCGACCACCGTTGCCGGCTGCTGAACCGGAACAAGGCCCTGGGAATAGACGGTCTGGGTCTGGGTCACTGGACGGTAAGTGGTCACGTCTTCGGCCTGCAACACGGTCCGCTCGACCGGGCGATCGACGGCCACTGTCTCGTCGCGATATTCGGTTCGGGTGACCGGCCGCTGGACGACATAGCGCTGCTGCTGGGTCTCGGTGACATCGCGCATGACAGTTTCGGTTACGGCCCGCTCTTCGTAAGCCGTTTCCATCACAGGCCGTTCGACCGTCTGGGTCTGGGAGATGATCCGTTCGCGTTCGACCGGAACCTTGCGGACCGACTCGCGGTATCGCGTTTCGGTGGTCCACGTCGGCCGGGTGCTGGTGACATCGCGCGTCGTGTACGCCGTCTCGGAGACCAGGTCCTGGCGGACCACGGGCCGGGTGATGGTAAGTTTGACCGGGACCCATTCGATGCTGGCGACGATGCGCAAACTGCCGTCGATGGCCTGTGCCGGCAAGACCGATGGCAACGCGGCCAGCAGGGCCAGCACCAGGGCAGTGCCGGACGTGAAATGGCAACGGGAGCGATTCAAACCTGACATGACTCTTCCTGCGAAGATTACGGTCCGGATCTGGAACGCGACCGGAATCGGTCGTTGGCGGGCGGCCGCCGGTCTTTCATCATAGGCACCGCCGGAACGCGGGACCACTTTGAGCGGTTGGCCGTCGCCGGATTGCAACGGTTGTGGCGTCCAGTCTGATTACGGCACCGCGTGTTTGTCCAGAACCAGCTGCCAGATCACCATGCTGACCGGCAGGCGAACCGGCTGCCCGGTCCATGCAGCTTGTCCAGACTGACAGGTGACCCGATACGCAGCTGGCCGCACCAGGGTTTGCTGGCTGGCGGAAACGCCGCTGCGAGGCTGGGTTGCAACCGGATTTTACCCGACCGTTACAGCTTCACATGCCAGCAGAAAAATGAAGCTGCTCGATCTCACGTTGCCGACTCCCGCCGAAAACCTGGCGCTGGATGAAGCTTTGTTTCAGTCGCTGGAGTCTGATCCCGGCGCCCCGGAAGTTCTCCGGCTATGGGAATCGCCCGAGCTGTTTGTCGTGCTGGGTCGCAGCTCGCGGCGGGCGAAGGAAGCCAACCTCGACTACTGCGCGCGACATTCAGTTCCAGTCTTGCGTCGCTGCAGTGGCGGGGGCACCGTCGTTGCAGGTCCCGGCTGCCTGATGTACGCCGTGGTGCTCCGGTTCGCGCGGCGCGAACAGTTGCGACAGATCAACGAGGCGCACCGGTTCGTGATGGATCGCATCCGGTCAGCAGTCGAAGCGACCGGCACGGCCTGTACCATTTCCGGCATCAGCGACCTCGCCGCCGGCTCACGCAAGATCAGCGGGAACGCCCTGCGCTGTGGCCGGCACGCGCTGCTTTACCACGGCACACTGCTATGCGGCATGAGTGGCGAGACGATCGCCGCCTGTCTCGGCCAGCCGGCGCGACAGCCCGACTACCGGCAGCAGCGCGGCCATGCCGAGTTCGTGACGAGCCTTCCAGCTAACAGCGCCAGCCTCCAGCGCTCCCTGCGCCAGGTCTGGCACGCTCAGGAACCGCTGGTCGACTGGCCCGCGGACTTGACGCGGGAATTCGCGGAAAGCCGATACACGCGGGAGGGCTGGAACGCGATTCTTTAGTTCGCCCGGTTTTTTCCCGCCGGTGGCGTCAGCGGAATCAGGAGAAATAGTGGCGTTTGTTCCTGTTGGACAGGTAACGCCACACGAACAGAAAGAAAACGGTGATCAGGACGCTGAACCCGAATACAACCCAGAGCATGACTCCGCCAAAGTCCTTCATCGCCTGCTGTTGTTCTGGATCCATGTTCGCAAAGGCGGGATTGTTCTCGACATTCATCTGTCCGCTGGTGACTTGCCAGATCAGTCCGACAATGCTGACGATCGCCGTGATCAGGCAAACGCCGGCCAACCACCGCCGGCTCCGATCCTTCCGACGCAGGACTCCGATCGAACTCAAAACCATGATCAGCCCCAGCAGGAAATTCAGGGCCAAAGAGCCGATCGCGATCGCTGGATTGGCATTGATGTTCGCCAGCATCTGGTTGAACTGGTCGACAACCTGGGGTGGTTGTTTTTCGACTTCCGCCATGAAGTCCGGATAGGACGAGCCGATCATCACCAAGCCGGCGAAGACGGATCCGCAGCAGCCAGTTGCAAACGTCATCAAGCCCAGCAGCAGGCACAGGATGGCAACCACCATCACCCCGCCGGGAAGGCTGGCGGGCATCCCGGTCATGATCGGTGCGGTGCCGCCCACATTGGGTGCTGAATAGGGATTGTCACTCATGTAATGTCGGGAGGCAGCTGTTGGAGACTGTTTGATGCCACGGTCACGTCTCGCGGACTGTCATGATCGACCCGGCGGGACAGGACTGTCAATCAGGGCGAAGGCTTGAAAGGCTGGCAGGCGACGCGACAACGTCAGGCCGGAAGCCTGACTCACGTTTCAGCGCAGACGGCTACACCAGTCCCCAGCGTTTGCGGAGGTACCATTCGGTGGCGAGCAGGCCGACGAAAAGGAGCAGGAAGGCGGCACCGTCGGCGGCGGTCTGGCCGAGCTGCCATTTGACCGGGATTTTGACTTCCATTTCGGGCAAGGACTCGCGGAGTTCTTTCAGCAGGTCGCCGAACTGTTCCGGCTGGACGACCTTGCCGCCATGTTCCGAGGTTTCCGCGGCAAGACGTGCCAGGAGGTTGTGATCGGCCGCCGGATTGGCGATCTCGCGATCGGAGTCGGCGATGCTGAACTCGCGCGAGGTCGCGCCGATGTCGGTCCCGTTGCGCGTCGCCTTGACGTGAACACTGTAGACCCCCGGCTCGGCGATCAGCCCGCGTTCGAGCTCGGCCCAGTCGCGCTCACCCGACCGGCTCAGGGCGACCGGCGAACGCTTTCCCGCCGGTGACTCGAGCCACGATTCGAACTTCGCGTCGGCAATTCGCTGGCCGTTCGCGGTCCAGGCTTCGGCCGAAAAAGTCACTTCGCTTTCGGGTGAAAACCGTCGCCGCGGCATCTCGATTCGCACAAGGTCATTCGTCTGGCCATCGCGGAAGGCCAGCCAGTAGAGCACTTGTCGCCAGAACGCCTTGTACTCGGCCTGGCGTCCTTTCAGCCACCAGCGCCAGGTCGAATCGCCGGCGAACGCCACGACGCGGCCGGCACCATAACTTCCCGCGACGAGAACCGGCTCGCCCGCTTCGCTCTCCAGCAGCAGCTCGGCGTTGTCCTTGAGCCCGGCGAAACGGTTCGCACAGAGCATCGGCGGAAGCTTGGCCCAGACGGTTTTCTGGTCCGGATCGTCGCCCAGCCGTGTAAGAAAATGGTTCCCGACCGGCACCAGCTGCAGCGGTCGCTCGATGTGGGCCGCCCGGTTGACCGGCTGGTCGAATTCCTGCCGCTCGGTCCGGCTCATCAGCACCGGCAGGACGTCGGCCAGCGGCGTCGAATGCCAGAGGCCCGGCCCGAAGCTGTGATCGCCGCCCATCATCATCAGCCCCTTGCCGCCGCCGACATGCTGCTCAAGCGCCTTGAGGTTGGCCTCGTGGGTTCCCTTGCGGTAAAGCGCCCGCGAATCGACATCGAGCAGGATGATCACGTCGAAGGTCGGATCGCTGAGCGTTTCCGTGATGACGCCTTCCAGCGGCCAGCGATCGCGGGTGTTGGGGTAGATCACCACAAACTGCATGTCGATCCCCTGGGCCACCGCGGCCACCTGTTGCCGCAGCCAGGTCTGCTCGGCGACGAGGTTGCCGGCCACGAGCAGCACCCGCAGCCCGCCGTCCTCGACTGTCAGGAATGAAGTCAGCTCGTTGTTGCGGAGGGCCACCTCGCCTGGCATTGCAAGCACGCGGACCGCCATCCGGAACTGGCCGACTTCTTCGGGCACCAGATTCAGCTCAACGGTCGTCTGTTCCTCCGCCGAAGCCGGCGTGATGAACTTCGTGTCGATGACCTGTTCGGCCTGACCGGCTTGCGACAGCACGAGCTGCACGGTCAACCGCTGGTTGGCAAAGCCCCGGCTGGCCAGCGTCGCCCGGACGCCCAGCCGGTTTTTCACAGCGACCGTGTGGTGATCGGGCAAGTTGGTGATCGCGAGGTCGGCCGTCGTGCCGATTCCGGCCGGCAAGCCAAAGGGCACGACGAACAGCGGCACTTCGCGGTCGACCAGTCCGCCAATCGCATCGTTCAGGTCGACCGGCATCTCGGCCGAGTTCTGAACCCCGTCGCTGGCGAGGATCACGCCAAGCAGCCGCTTGTCGCGCGACCCGCGGACGGCGGCCTGCAGGGCCGATGCGATGTCGGTCTCGGAGCCTCGGGGCTTTTCCGGCAAGCCCTCGATAACGCCGGGACCTTCCAGCAGCACGAGCTGGCCATCAAATCCTGTGCGGACGACCTCAATCTGTTCTTCGGCCAGGCCCGTCAGCGCCGCCGCGTTGGCCGTCAGCATCTCCTTCATCGCATCCCAGCGCCGCGACTGGTCGCTGCGGTGCGGGAGCTCCATCGAGCGGCTGATGTCGGCCAAAATGTAAACCTGTCCCGACTGTTTGCGCGCGACCGAACTGACGCAGCCCGGCCGCAACATCGCCAGCAGGGCGAGGCCGATGACGCCCAACCGCAACAGCACCAGCCACCTGTGTCGTTGCAGCGTCAGTCCCGGAAAGGCCGGGCGGACCCAGAGCAGGGCGACCAGCACCGCGGCGATCGCCGCCATTGCCTGCCAGGCGAGCACCGGCTGAAAACTGAGTTTTTCCAACAGCATCCCGGCATGCTTCCCGACAGGCCTCACCTACGGCTGGTTTCTCCGCTCCGCCAATTGTCAAGGTTCGCAGCGGACAACGCAACGACAATCGGATGAACGCCGCACTTGGCGCAGATCAATGGGATCGAAGAGCGCCTGACTTCGGAGAAGTCAGCGACAGTCGCTGATTTCTCCGAAATCAGGCGTTTGCATTCGATCCGGTCGTTGACTGGCAACCCCTGCGAACCGAAAGAACAAAAAAATGCAGCTTGCACACTCGACCACCGTTGGCCGATAGACGGAACGACAAGAAAAGCATCGAAGTCCTCTGCCGGAAATCGTGGAACAATCATCGCACCCTGTCGATGAATTTCCGGTTGGCGGTTAGTGTAGAGCAATTGTCCCAATTGCTTGTCCGCACCGTCCGTCCGCACCGTCCGTCCGCACTGTTCGTACACGGCGCTCCCGAGTAGTCGCAACCGGTCCGGTGCCGCTGCTCGTCGGGTAAACTCCGCTCATCAAATCATCGAACATCCATGCAGTCGAGCAATTGAGGACAATTGCTCTACTAACCCCGTGCCATCCATGCCCATCGACGCCGACTGGCAAGCCCGACTCGACGAAATCCGCGCCGGCGAAGAGCACATCCGGCTGGGTGGCGGAAAAAAAGCGGCGGCCCGCCAGCACGAGAAGAAACGCCTGACCGCCCGTGAGCGGATTGCCCGGCTGCTCGACCACCCGGCTGCGTGGACCGAAGTCGGTCTCTGGGCGGCGTGGAACATGTACGAAGAATGGGGTGGGTCACCATCGGCCAGCGTGGTCTGCGGCGTGGCAACGATCGCCAACCGCGATGTGATGGTCATCGCCAACGACGCGACGATCAAAGCCGGGGCCTTCTTTCCGATGACCTGCAAGAAGGTCCTCCGCGCCCAGCGGATCGCGATGCACTGCCGGCTGCCGCTGCTTTACCTGGTCGACTCGGCGGGAGTCTTCCTCCCACTCCAGGACGAAATTTTCCCCGACGAAGACGATTTTGGCCGAATCTTCCGCAACAACGCCGTCATCTCGGCAATGGGCATTCCCCAGCTCGCCGCAATCATGGGCAACTGCGTGGCCGGGGGCGGTTACCTGCCCGTGCTGTGCGACAAGCTGGTGATGACGGATGGCTCGGGCCTCTATCTTGCCGGCCCGGCGCTGGTGAAAAGTGCGATTGGCCAGGAGGTCTCGCACGAAGAGCTGGGCGGGGCTGAAATGCACGCCAGCATCAGCGGCACGATCGACTTTCGCGAGCCGGACGACGAAGCCGCCCTGGTCCGCGTCCGCAAGCTGATCGACGCCCTCCCGCGCGACAGTCACGCCGAAGTCTTCCGCCGCGACGAGCCTCTTCTGCCCGACGCGAAGGGCGACATCCATGAGACCGTCCAGCTCGCCCCGGGTGCCCGCTTCGACATCCGCAAGCTGATCGCCCACCTCATCGATGGCGACACTTTCCAGGAATACAAGGCCGAATACGGCCAGACACTCGTCTGCGGCCTCGCCCGGATCGGCGGCCACCATGTCGGGATCATCGCCAACCAGCGCCAGCCGGCGATGACAAAAAAGGAAGGCATGCAGTTCGGCGGTGTGATCTACCACGACAGCGCCGACAAGGAAGCCCGCTTCATCATGGACTGCAATCAGACCTGGACGCCGCTGCTTTTCCTGCAGGACGTGTTTGGCTTCATGGTCGGCCGCGACAGCGAGCAGGCGGGAATCATCCGGGCCGGGGCCAAGGTTGTCAACGCGATCTCGAACAGCCGGGTCCCGAAGCTGACCGTGATCACCGGGGGCAGCTTCGGGGCCGGCAACTACGCGATGTGCGGCAAGGCCTTCGACCCGCGCTTCATCTTCGCCTGGCCGAATGCCCAGTACGCCGTGATGGGCTCGCGCCAGGCCGCCACGACGCTGCTCGACGTCAACATCGCGGCGATGAAGCGGCAAGGAAAAGAGCCCGACGTGGCCGAGCTGGAAGACCTCCGCCAGCGGGTCACCCAGGCCTACGAAACCAGCACCGACATCCGCTACGCCGCCAGCCGCCTCTGGGTCGACGGCATCATCACCCCCTCCGAAACCCGCGCCATCCTGATCCGCACCCTCAACATGGTCACCCGCCACGTCCCCGATGAACCATTCCGGACGGGTGTTTATCAAGTGTGACGCCCGGCTGCGAATCTGCCTGTGTCAGCCAGCGGCGCAAGTCTTTTGGGTTGCGCTTTTTGCATTCCAACATGGCCGTCCGCGAAGCACCACATTTCTTCCAACCTCCGCGGGCAACGCGCGCTCCCAAATCTTCCCCCCTCCTCCCCACGGCTGCCGGTCTTCCCGGCAGCCGTGCGTGGGGAGGGGCCGGGGGAGGGGGCCGCGGCTGGAATCACAACGGCACTTGTTTCGCGAATCGGTTCGGCGCACCCCGCATTTCAGAATGGGCAGTTGCAACAAGTGCAAGGGAGGCCTCGCCGTTGGACTTCTCACCAAATGACTTCCATTTCAGTCATGTGTCGCGGGTTGCCTTTCGTCGGGTCTCCCACCAATCTACCGCTGAATCGTCGGCACTGGCTGGGGAAGCGTCGACGCTCCGGAAACCGACGTGGCAGAACCGGTCGCCGGGTTCGGATTGGCCGGCAAGCCGCCGGCGCGTGCGAGCAGCTCCGAACGGTGCCGATAGAGGATCGCGATCAACTCATCGTCCTCAATAATGGCAAGCCCCTTGTCCAGGTGGACCTCGGCCAGAAACCCGAGATGGGCCATCAGCTGCCCCATGCGCACGTCCGGCGAAAGAGAACCAACTTCCGACAGGACAGCAAGAATCTCACGCTGAAGTTCGGTCATGGGATCAGGTCTCCAATCCGGGGAGCGCTCGCGAATGCCCGCGGCAGTTTGCCAATCACCTCGACCCGGATGGACATACCTGGCGAAAGCTGCGCGATCCGGGTGGCGCGGGTGACTCCATTGTACAACACCAGCACGCCATCGGTCCCCTCGTACACCCATGGAGGAGGCATGCCGGCTGTGGACTGGCCGAACAATGCAATCTGTCGTGCCAGCTTGAAAGAGTCTGCTCCGTCCTGGCGCGAAGGTGGAACCCTCAAGTCGCGCGGGTCAACAACGCGGAAGTCAGCCACAGGTCGGGCACTCTCTTGTTCAGGACGTTGCTGCCTGCCTGGCCCCGAGCAGTTTCAGGTTCAGCGTCCCGCCCCGAAAGAGCATTTCGTCGAGGGCCTGGTCGATGGTGGTTGGGGTGATGTCGCCTTCGCCGCCGGATTCGAGGTGGAACTGGACGATCCGGCGCATCAGTTCCTTGATGAACGCCGCGCTGACGCCTTCTGTCCGGCGGGCGAGGTCAGCGATGCGGTCGCCGGAAAGCGGCAGGCCGGCGGCGTAGAGCCGGACCAGCTTGATCCGGCCCGCCTCGTCGGGGAGCGGGAACTCGATTGCCTGATCCACGCGGCCGGGACGCGAGGCGAGGGCCGCCTCAAGAGTTTCCGGGCGGTTGGTCGTCAGCAGGAACAATATCCCGGCGTCCGGGCGGAGGCCGTCCATCTCGTTGAGCAGCTTGTTAAGCAGGACCTCCTCGCAGCCGCTGTGCATGGTCGCCCGGTCGCGGGCGATCAGATCAACATCCTCGATCACCACGATGCTGGGCTGAAGCAGCCGGGCCAGGGTCATGTACTCGTCCAGCAAACCGACCTGTTCGGCCGAAATGAGCAGCGTCGTTTGTCCGGGCAGCGCCCGCGCGAGGTAGTGGATCGTGTGGGTCTTGCCCGTGCCCGGTGGGCCGTGGAACAGCAGTCCCTTTTTCGTTGACTGGCCAAAGCCGGCCAGTTGCGGGCGCTGCTGGACGAACTGGATCACATTGCGC
Organism: Planctomycetota bacterium; assembly: GCA_031405895.1. Taxonomy (GTDB): domain Bacteria; phylum Planctomycetota; class Planctomycetia; order Pirellulales; family Pirellulaceae; genus BJ22. Next base: position 3,020 of record JANOFL010000145.1, on the reverse strand, counting down.
TCCAGCAAAGCCAGGGTCGCGGCGGGAAGAATCACCTGGTCCCGCTCAACATGCCGCAGCTGGTGAACCCGGATGCCGCTCGATTCGCCGGAATAGGAGTGCTCCGACTGTTCGAGCGACAGAATCTTGCCGCGATACGACTCGGCCCTGAGGATGGACTCTTCCAGATGCCGAAAAAACCCCTGCGCGATCCGCGTACCCTCGGGCGAATTGGGCGTTCCGATCTGGAACTGCATGCCGGTGATCTGGCCGTAGCGTCCGGCCGGAGAGAGCAGGACGGCGAACCGGACACCTTGCTGTTCCAGCAGCCACAAGCCGTTCTGCAGCACTCGCAACGGTTGGTCCTCGCCGACATCCAGCTCTTCGTAACCAGGCGGCGTCGCGACGACCGGGTTCTGCCCGCCGCTGACCACACACTCCGAAAGCGTCAAGGGCTCGTGCGAGTATTCACGGCGGGCACCGCAAAAGTGGACGATCCGGACGTCGCCGGAAAAGAGCCGGTCCATCGCCCGTTGCAGGTCGGCCCGAACCCGGAACGGAAACTGCCGCTGGGCGATGGTGATCTCCTTGAGCGACAACGGCTGGAAGTGCCTTTGCAACATCGCGGCCACGGTCGCCCGTGGTCCGCCTCCACGCTGCCGCACCATTCGCGGAAGTACCACGACCAGCCCCGCGCCAGCCACCAGCCCCAGCAACAACCATCCGAGATATGCCATGCAAATTGCCTTTTCGGCTGAAAAAAGGGGGGGGAGCTTCAGCCCCTGTCCGTTTGAAGCGGACACCAGTTCCTGATTTTCGCCAATTGCCGCGACATGGGAAATGGCCGTCAAAATTCAGGCCGTGGACGCTCCTTCCAGCCCGGTCAATGACACCAGCTGCGGGCACCGGTTCGCGGAAGGCTTGCAAGGGTCAGTCGCTCCGTCGCTGGGAGCGCGCCCAGTCCGGGCCGGAAGAGCTTTTGTCCGGCACCCAGTGCCGATCGACGCCATCCACGTGCAGTTTTGCTGGCACGACTGGCGAAACTGGCCATTAATTTCTGGAATGCGTTGGTGCCGCTGCCGACCCTGGCATTGTGCAAATGGCGACACGGGTTGAAGGCAGCCGTTGCCAGCCTGTGACTGTACTGGTTCTTCGCAATATCGCGGGCCAGGTTGACCCCCGCCGCCATGTCCGCACCCTTCCCGCGATTCTGGCCCGCTTGCAGCGGCCGCATTCTGGGCGTTGGGTCAAAAAGCAGAGCCGCAATTCGGCGGCAAGAAAACGGGCGGGTGGTGCGTTGTCAACGCAAGAAGTTTGGGTCAACCGATGTGCGCCAGCCCCGGTTGATGCGAAGAAACCGGGGCCAGCGCCCATCGGCTGATCGAGGGAACATCAAATTCCAGGTTTCTCGCCACGTTTGCGAGTGGTTCTTGCCGCAGGATGTCTGGATGGAGTTCTGGATCGATGGGGAATGTCGCTGCGTCGCAATGGGCACGCCAGCCCGTTTCTCGCGCGGAGCAGGTCGCGCCTTTCGCGATCCGGTCGACGGCCCCTTGTGCAAACTGCGCGACATGGCCCCGGCCGGATTTGATGTCAGCCTCTTCCGCTGTGCCGCAGTCGTTGCCTGGCCCAGCCCGCCCGACATGACAAAGCTGTTGGCGATCGCGGCCGGGCACAGGATCGTTTCTGTCAACGAAACGCGGTTTCTCGGCGCTGCGTTTGCGGACTTGAGCGGCTTGGCGCAAGTCACCGTTATCTTCCAGGCCTGCTTGACGACGATCCGCCAAAACAACAAACCGGCCACCGGAAGATGAAGCCAATCCGGTGGCCGGCAGTTCGCTCCGACGGGAGCAACTCCCGGGCTTGCGGGCCGCCTGCAGGGACAAACGGTTAGCGGCGCCGGATGCCCAGGCAGCAACCTGCCAGACCGATCAACAGGGCCAGACTGCCCGGCTCGGGAACGGCCGAGATCGAAAAGCGGACCGTGGGCGTGCTGGATCCAGGCAACGACCCAATCGTCGTTCCAGCCGCCGTGCCGGTGCCGAGAAAATTCTGCAGGCCGGTGTGGAGCTGAACCAGGCCATTCTCCGTGGTACTGGTGCCGCCATTGGTCGAGAACGCTGCGCCAAGGCCGTCGTTGACTTCAGTCCCCGAATCCCAGAAGTTTCCGCCGAGGACGTCAAACACGAGCGGCCCGGTGAAGTTGCCGTTGACGTCAAACAGCTGGCGGGCCGTCGGGTTGGCCGTGCCGATGAAAGCATCGTTGGACGGAATCACCATCGAGGCGTAGCTGAAAAACCGGCCCGTCATGGTGTTGGGGACCGTCACCACGACCGTCGCAGTTTCGCCCGGATCGATCACGGGCGGCTGGCCCATCATGCTGCCAAATCCGCCCGGGCCGGTGACCACGCCCTGGACGCGGCCAGGCTGGGCGGCCATGAAGTCGGCTTGCAAGCCACTCACGATGCCGTCTTCGGCGAGGATCTCCAGCGCGTTCGAGGACGGCGATCCCGGATTGAACAGGTCGAACGTGCCGTCATGGATGCCAAACCAGACGGGCGTGAAGAACAGGCCATTGGCCGGCTCGAGATTGGTCACGCTGATCTGGATTTGCTGTTGCCCCTGGGCGGCCGGCAGGCCAATCCAGAGAGCGACGAGAGCGATGGTGGCGAGGAATCGATGGCGCATGAACTTTGCTCCAGTGGGATGGCAATGGGTCGGGAATGTCTGCGGGCACCGGCTTCAGCCGGCGGCTTTCGCGAACCGCCTCCGGCGGCGCGCAACACGCGAAGACAATCTCCATTTCGCGCCATCAGTACGGTCTGCCCATTGGTCGGTGCGGACTAGAATCGATTACAGGGGGCCGGAAAAAGAAACGGGCTTTGACCTGGGATGCCGGTGAAAACAGAGCACACGAGCACGACCGTCGCGGAGGAAGACCCACGCGACTGGCTGGAACGGCATGGCGACCTGCTCTACCGCTTCGCGCTGGCCCGCGTCGATGACACGCATGTGGCCGAGGACCTCGTGCAGGAAACGCT
>JANOFL010000110.1:0-2332 GCA_031405895.1 Planctomycetota bacterium | reverse complement strand
GTCGAACTGTCTGGAAACTGGTGGCCACCTGATCTGTCTCTTTCCGTGCGGCTTTCACCCTTACTCCATGGCCACGCGGCTGGTCGGACATCGGCTGCAGAAATGGCTGATCCGGATGCTGCGGCCTGAGTCGCTCGGTCGGACAGGTTACCCGGTTCATTTTGACCATTGCACGCCCAAAGCCTTCGGAAAGCTGCTGGAGCAGAACGGGATGGTGGTTGAAAAGCGGATCGTCGCCTGGGGTGCATCGAACTACTTTGATTTTTTCGTGCCGTTCTTTCTGGCCATCAAGCTCTTCAACCGGATCGCGCAGCTCTTCCGGCTTCAGCTCTTCTCCTCGGGAATGCTGGTCCATGCCAGGAAAATGGCCGTGGTCGGTGTTCCGGCGGCCGGCGATACCGGAGCCGCACTTCGCGTTCAGGCGGCGGGTTCCGATCCGGCCCTTCCGGAATCGCCCGCGGAAACGCCGGTCAGGTCAGCCAACTGAACCGCATGCCTCGCTGGTTTGCTCCGCTTTCGGTGTAGTCCTGAATCGCCGCCCGACTGTCGTTTCATCGTTGGGGATTGCGAACTGCCGGCAGGCCAATCATGCTGAATCCACCCTGAAAAGCCGGTCCAACCAGACCGCTGCCCGACCGGAGCCTGACCACCAGTTCGCCTGTGCCGGCACTGGCTGTGTCGGTTCCTGATTTCGGCCATCCTGTCCCCCTTGAGGAGCATCCGTGATGTCGAAGCAATCCCGTCCGCAACCGACTCGCCGCTGTGGTGCCATCAGTCCGCGTGGTCCAGTCTATGAAGTACTGGAAGCCCGCCAGCTGCTGGCCGCCGATGTGATCGTGCAATGGAATGAAGTCCTGCTCGACGCAATCCGGACCGCGAAGCCGCCCCCGCCCGCAGGCTCGCGCGCGATGGCGATCGTCCACACCGCGGTCTTCGACGCCGTCAACTCGATCTGCAATGGGTACAAGCCCTACGCCAGCATGGCCGCTGTTCATCCGCAGGCATCGGTCGAAGCCGCCGCAGCCGCAGCGGCCGAGCGGGCCTTGTCGAGACTCTTCCCATCGCTCGCGGGGACGTTTGCCACGGAACTGGCCAATACGCTGGCAGCCATTCCCGATGGCATCCGTGAAGACCAGGGCGTCGCGGCCGGCCAGTTCTCCGCCGACCAGGTTCTGGCGCTGCGTGAGTTCGACGGTGCTGACGGAACTTCGACCTACCAGCCCGGCAACAATCCGGGCCAGTGGCGGCCCACACCGCCGGCATTTGCGTCAGGCCTTCTGCCGTGGTGGGGCAGCGTTGATCCTTTTGCGATGAGCAGTGGCAGCCAGTTCCGGCCCGCCGCCCCGCCCGCGCTGAACAGCCAGCAGTACGCGACTGACTACAACATGGTCAAGTCGCTCGGTTCAGCCACCAGCATTTTCCGCACGGGAGTCCAGACCGAAATCGCCAAAGTCTGGGCCGGTGGTCCAGGCACAGCCACGCCTCCCGGCCAGTGGAACATGATCGCCCAGGAACTCGCGGTCTCACAGGGCAACACGCTCTACGAGAATGCCCGGATGTTTGCCCTGCTGAACATCGCCCTTGCCGACGCGGCGATTAACGCCTGGGATGCCAAGTACGTCTACGATCTCTGGCGGCCGATCACGGCGATTCAGCTGGGCGACACCGATGGCAACGCAGCCACGGCAGCGGACGCAGCCTGGACCTCGTTGCTGACGACCCCGCCGTTCCCGTCGTACACCTCGGGGCACAGCACCTTTAGCGGAGCCGGATCGACGGTGCTGGCCAGTTTCTTCGGGACGGAGAACCTGGCCTTTACCCTTGAATCAGAGGTCCCAGGGGTACCCAGCCGGAATTTCACCAGCCTCCGCGCAGCGGCCGACGAGGCCGGCTTCAGCCGGATTTACGGCGGCATCCATTACAACTTCGACAACCTCCCCGCCCTTGCGGCGGGACGATTGATCGGAGCGCTGGTCTCCAGTTCCCAACTGCAGGTCCAGACCGTCGCCGTGGCGCAGCAACTGGGCCACGAGCTGTACATCCGGGGCACCGGTTTCGATGACAACATCCGGGTCTACCGGAACGGCACCGACATCGTCGTGCGGAATCATGGCGAGCTGGTCGGTCGATACTCGGCCGGCAGCCTCTATCACATCGCGGTCAAGTGTGCCGCAGGCGATGACCGGGTCGACTTTGGCATGAGTCTCGGCCAGACCGCGGAGGTCTATGGCAACGAAGGCCGCGACAAGGTTTTCGGCTCGGGCGGCACCAACTGGCTCTATGGCGGGGAAGGTGACGACGCGCTGCATGGTGGAAACCACAACGACTACCT
>JANOFL010000055.1:0-19159 GCA_031405895.1 Planctomycetota bacterium | reverse complement strand
GCGGAGGAGGGGGGAAGAACTGTGGTGCAGCGCGGTTGGCCGTGCCGGGCTGCAGAACTAGCTGCTTCAATCCTGGCGCTTCGGGCTGAAACTCGCCAATTGCCGGTTGGGCTTCAATGACATTCCGCAACGGGTGATACTCTCCGTCGTGAGCTGGAATCACTTTGGCGGGATCCTTCGCGCGGCCCAGACGGCCAGCTGCTCGCGAAAGATCTTCGCGTTGTGGCGGATGTCGACCGGCAGCTGCTTGCGAAGCAGAAAATGGTCGATGCCCGCGGTCAGCGGATTCGCGCGACCGAGGTTTCGCAACTCGTCGATGAGCCGGGTGGTCGCCGCGCGGCCGCGGGGGAAGTGGCCGGGTTCGGGCTCGACGATGATGACCGGGGTCTGATTGCCGGGCGGGCCGACGCCGACGAGGGCGGATCGGAAGGCGTGCGGGTGCTGGTTGAAAATGGCTTCGCATGGGATCGTGAAAAGCGTGCCGTCTGCCGTTCGGACGCGGTGGTTTTTTCGGCCGCAAAACCAGAAACGGCCGCGGTCGTCGAGATAGCCCACATCGCCCATCCGGTGCCAGAAGCCTTCGCCATCCGCGACCTTGTGCAATGCGTTGGCATCGGTTCGCGTGACGTACTGGTCGGTGACAACCGGACCGGACACGATCAGCTCGCCAATCTCGCCGGTTGGCAACGCGGAGACTTGTTCGATGCGGGGCAGCGGATTGTCAGAGATCGCGATGACCTGCCAGCGGATGCCGGACCAGGCCCGGCCGACACAAGTGCCCTTGCCAATCGCCGTCAGTGCCGCCGTTTCACGGAGGACTTCGCGCGATTCGATCGAGGCGACGGGGAGCGCTTCGGTCGCGCCGTAGGGTGTGTGGACTTCTCCATCGTCGGCGATCAGCTTGCGAACCCGCTGCAGGACATGGGCCGGGACCGGTGCCCCGGCCGTCAGCACACGACGGATGGTGGGCAGCCGCAGGCCGTTGTCTTCGCCCCACTTTGCGACGCGGTTCCAGAGCGCGGGCGAGCCGAACGACTGGTTGGCCTGGAACTGTTCGACGGCGTCGGCGACATCGAGTGGATTGACGCGGGCGGGTCGTGTCGCGTCCATGCGCGGAAAGACCGTGGTGGTCCCCATTCCCGCATTGAATAGCGCGAACAGCGGGAAGCCCGACACATCGACGCCGCCCGGCTCGATCCGCAGGCCATCGCGGATGCGGATCGTCTGTTCAAGGAAGTGCCGGTGCCGGTAGAGCACGCCTTTGGGTGGCCCCGTGCTGCCGGTTGTGAAAATGATCGCTGCCGGATCTTCTGCGGATTTCGTTGCTGATGCGGCGGGCCGGTCTGAAGCTGATGACAGATTCCAGCCACGAGTCTTGACAGCTCCCAGTCCCATTCCGCCGCCGACCAGAAAGTTGAACCGGCACTCCGGCAGGCTGCGGCGGAAGAGCCACCGTGCGAGCTGGGCTTGCCAGACACCGGCCAGCCCTGCGGGGCTGGTTTCGCGAAGGCAACGGATCATGTTCGGCCGGCCCATTCCCGGATCAATCAACACGGCGACTGCACCGGCCCGCAACAGGCCCCAGACCCAGACGACGAAGTCGATCCCGGGCGGAACCATCAGGCTGATTCGCATTCCCGGCTCGACGCCCGCCCGCCGGACGCCCGTGGCAACCGCGGACGCCAGCCGGTCGAGCCCGGCAAAAGAGATGGTCTGGTACTTCAGCGGCCGCCGCCCGCGCCGGTGAGGTTCGGCCACGGCGATCTGGTTGGGCCAGGTGTCCGCGGCGGCGCTCAGGCTGGCGGCGATGTTGGTCGCCAGACGCAGCGGCTCGTCGCGGTCGAGGCTGGTGTTCATGCGATTGGAAACGGGACCAGCAGCGGATCGTGTTGGGCGAGCGGTCCCGGCGCGCCGGGATCAGCCCTCCGTGTTCCTGGCAGGCGATTGGAAACGGACTTGCACCGCGTCGTGGCGCGGGCAGCCGTGACTTTCGCGGCTTCGCGGTTTGCCCTAGATTGACGGTTCACCGCGGACAGCGACCGGTGCGGGTCGCTGCCAGTATGCCATGATTTGTGGCTCCGGAAACTGGCGGGTCGCGGAACGGGCAAGGGCTGACCGCTTTACACGACCGAACTGCGATTATGGAAATCGATCTCTACCAGCCTTGCCCTTGCCACGCGGAAAAGAAGATCAAATTCTGCTGCGGCAAGGACGTGACCGCGGGCCTCAAGGAAGTCCTCACCCTGCATGAGTCGCGGCAGACGGCGGCGGCACTCGATCAGCTCAAGCGGCTGATCGACCAGCACGGCCCGACCGACTGTCTGTTGCTCGCGCGAAGCCAGCTGGAACTCAATCTCGGCGATCCGGCCGCGGCGGAAACCACGGTCCGCGCGTTTCTCGCCAGGAATCCCGGTCACGCGGCCGGTCACGAGCGGCTGGCCACGACGCTGGCCATGCAGCGGCGGACGGCCGAAGCCTGGTCGTCGCTCCAAGACGCGATGGACCATCTCACGGGCAGCCAGATTCCTGTGACGTTTGCCAACGGCTTCCGTTCGGTCGGCTGGGCCCTCGCCGCGGACGGGCTGGTGGTCGCCGCGCGGGGTCACGCCCAGATGGCGTGCTTTCTCGAAGGGACCAAAGCCCACGACGACCGCCTGTCGGTCACGGTCGACGGCATGGCCCGCAACAGCCCATCGCTGGCGCGCAGTTTCGACCTCGCCCCACTGCCCGATGGCGCGGCGGAGACGGCGTGGAGCAAAAAGTATTCCAACGCGGTTCGCGCCACCGCCCGCCGGCAGTATCGCAAGGCCGCGTCGCTGATCGCGCGGGCGCTGGAAGTGGCCCCCACCGAGCCGGTGCTGCTCTCGGCCGCCGCGCTGGTCTCGGCCGGCTTTGCCGATCCGGCCGTGACGTCGGCGGCCTTTGCGCGGCTCGCCGCCTGTGAGCGGCTGACGATGGCCGAGCGGGTCGAAGCCCAGGTCCTTGCCCAGTTGCACGACCGGCCCAGGGAGGGTGCAAATTTTGATGTCGTTCATTTCGAATGGCCCGTGCCCGATTTTGACCGGCTGCGGGAGCGGCTGGATGGTCTCGACCGGCTATCCACGGTTGACCTCAGCCAGGCGGCCGACGAGCTGGAGGAAGACGGTCCGCCACCGCGAGCTGCCTGGACGCTGCTGGACCGTCCAGCGCTGACCGCCGGCCAGGTCGCTGGAACCAGTCACACCGACATTCCGGTGGTCGTCAGCCGGCTGTTTCTTTTCGGCCGGGAAACCGATCGCGAGCCGCGCCTGACGATGCTGGTGGTTCGCGAGCCGCGTTCGGAAAAGGCACTTGACTGGCTTCAGAAAGAACTCTCGGGGCTGGTCGGAACGGGCGAGGAAGAAAAGTCCGGCACCACGACGGCTGAAACGGCCGCGACGACGGTGAGCTGGCACCTTCCACCGGGCGTGGACCGCACCAACTACGAACGCCTGACCCGCGAGCGGCAGTTCTTCGTGGCCCGCGAAATCATCCCCGATGTCCGCTTCGCCAGTCTCGGGTTGCGGACCTTGCGTGAGGCCGCAGCCGATCCGGCCAGTCAGCTGGCCTGTCAGGCCCTGATCACCAGTCTGGAGCTGGGCAACGACGCGCGATCGTGGGGCGAGGAGTGGGGCACGGCGGCGCGTGAAGCGGTGGGACTGCCGCCGCTGCCGTCGCCGGGAATGGCGGAGTTGCTGCCGGTCAACCAGACGGCCGGGCTGCTCGCCCGGTTCGTCGCACCGGACAGCCTTTCGTCGGGCCAGATGACGGGACTGATTCATCTCGCCGCGGGTCGCCAGGACTATCGGGTCCTGCGGAAACTGGCGCCGATCCTGCTCGCGCGATCCGATCTCGGAGAGACCGCCGAAGAACGGGGCGCTCTTGAAATGCGGCTGCACCTGATCCTGTCCGATGTGACAAGTGACGATCACCAGGCGCTGGAACATCTGGGCCAGGCCCGGATCGCGGCGCGGAAATGTGGCGCGCCGGTCGGATTGGTCCTGGTTCGCGAGTTCGAGCAGAGCCTGTTGCGCGAGCGGTTTGACCGGCTCCAGCCGCTGCTGCGGGAGCTGGAACTGCATCATTTGCGCGATGACCGGGTGGCGCAGGAACTGGGTCGCGTGCTCGTCAACTACGGCCTGATCACGCCCGATGGACAGGTCTTGTTGCCCGCTGCCGGGCCGGCCGCAAGTGAACCGGCAAGCAAAGTCTGGACGCCCGAAACAGCCGAACCCGCGGGGGCGAAGAGTTCCTCAGGGCTCTGGCTGCCTGGACAATAGCGGCACGGCGTGAGCCGTCCGGCCGCCGGGGTTCATGCGCGACGCACGCCAAAGAGTTTATCCGAAGAGGCGGTTCTCCAATGAAGCGTTTTCGGGTGCGTTTGTCCGGCTTGCAACAACGAGAGATCTGGCGCGCGGGCCGGAGGGCTTACGCCCTTCCGCTACAATTGAATGCGGCAAGCCTTTGACCTGACATTCGCGTTGCAAGGAGACCCTTTTGAGCCGCTACGTCGTCCGGTTCGGGAGCATGCGCCAGCTGGGGGTGATGAACGCCCGCCAGGCTGATGCGTATCGCCGCGGCCAGACCGTCGTGCTGCGGACCGGTCGCGGAATCGAACTCGGCCAGGTGCTCTGCGAAGCCACGGAGGACGCGCTGAGCTACCTTGACCGGCCGGCGGGCGGCGCGATCCTGCGGCCTGAATCAGACGACGACACCGCCCAGATGGCGCGGCTGAACGCCGATCGCGACCGGCTGCTGGAGCGTTGCCAGACCAGGATCACGGCGTCCGGGCTGGAGATGAAGCTGGTCGATCTCGAGCAACTGCTCGGCGGCGAACGGATGATCGTCTACTACGTCTCCGGGGAGCGAATCGATTTTCGCGAGCTGGTCAAAACTCTCGCCGACGAGTTCCGCACGCGGATCGAGATGCATCAGATCGGGGCCCGGGATGAAGCCCGCCTGCTGGCCGACTACGGCGATTGCGGCCAGCCGGTCTGTTGCAACACCTTTCTCTCGTCGATGCCACCGGTTTCCATGCGGATGGCCAAACTGCAAAAGGCCACACTGGATCCGAACAAGCTTTCCGGACGCTGCGGGCGGCTGAAGTGCTGCCTGCGCTATGAGTTCGACACCTACGAAGCGCTCGACCGCGAATTGCCGGCCGCTGGTACCAGTGTCGTGACCCGCGAAGGCCGGATGCGGGTCGTCGGCCGGGAAATTCTTGCCCAGCAGCTGCTGGTCGAAACCTCCGATCACCGCCGCATTCTGATTGCTGCGAACGAAGTCCTCTCCGTGATCGGCAAGCAAGAAAAAGAGCCGGAATCATAGAGCAGTTGTCGCCCGCTTTTCCCGCCCGGTTCGTCCAGGCGGCTTGAGCCCGGGAACCTTCACCTTGCCCCTGAGTTCTTTCATCTCCCGGACCGTTTGGGGGACGCGTTTCGCCGCTCCCATCCAAGTCCGAATTTCATGGGATACCTCCCCGGGTGAACGGCAGTGAAACTGCGACTTCAAGCCAACCTCAGCTCGCCCCGAAGCCCAAAAACAGATCCATTGGACCGGATCCCGTTTCTTCATGTGTCGCGGACAAGCTGTCCAGCAGTTCGGGCATGAGACCGGTCCAATCCGGCGCAAAAGCCCGATCTGGAACCGCATCCCCTCAAAGGTAAAACCCCGCTGGGGCCGCCGGCTTAAACCCTGAACTGCGCCCTACGTGCTTGAATGTGGTCACTCACGAATCCCGAAAATCGGGATTTGCCGCAAACCACACTGCCGGCACACCCGCCACGAACGGATTGCGCCCCCAGCCACTCCCTCGAGCCCGACCAGCCACTAGAATCCGGGAAGAGCCCGAAACGGCAAGTTCTGGCACCAAGCGGAGCTGCTGAATTTTAACATGTCGGATGTAACCCGAATTCTGAATGCGATTGAGCAGGGCGATCTACTTGCGACGGACGAGCTTTTGCCGCTGGTCTATGACGATCTCCGGCACCTGGCGGCCTCCAGGTTGAGTCAGGAGAAGCCGGGTCAAACGCTGACGGCCACGGCACTGGTTCACGAAGTCTACCTTCGGCTGATTGGAGCCGGCGGTGAACAATCCTGGGCCAATCGCCGCCATTTTTTTGCTGCCGCCGCCGAAGCCATGCGGCGACTCCTGATCAATCGGGCCCGCGACAAAAAAAGACTGAAACGCGGTGGCGGTGTAACGCGCGTAGACCTCGATGAGATTGAATTTGCATTGAATACACCCAACGAAGAACTCCTCGCTCTGGACGAAGCCCTTGAGGCCCTGGCCGGTGAAGACCCGGACGCCGCTGAGCTCGTCAAGCTGCGTTTCTTCAGCGGGCTGACCATTGCCGAAGCTGCGGATTGTCTTCAAACGTCCCGGCGGACAGTTGAGCGGATTTGGACGTATGCCCGAGCCTGGCTGTGTGATTGGCTGGTTCGCAACGGATCAGAATTGGCTGAAACGCCACCTGACCAGCCCTTTGGCAGGCCATAGCGGATTGTTTCCAGTTGCCGGCGTTGGCGGGAGTTTGTGGTAAACGGGGCATGTCAGCGCGGAGATCGCAGGGCCAACGACGATGAACAGTACGACGCAACAGGCGCGCACGATCTTTTGCGAACTGATGGAGCTGGGATCGCGGGACGAGCAGGATCGTTGCCTCGACATTCAGTCTGCGGGGCATCCCGAAATCAGGAAACGGGTGCAAGATCTGCTCACAGCTCATCGAACCAGCGTTCGGTTTCTGGGCGGCTCAGGCACCAAAGTGGATGGCGGGGAGGCCAACAGCACGGGCCCAGGTGGGGAGTTGGCGGGCTCGCAAATCGGGCGGTATCGCCTGATGGAGCGAATCGGTGAAGGCGGATTTGGAGTCGTTTACCGGGCCGAACAGCTTGTACCTTTGCATCGGCAAGTGGCTTTGAAGCTGATCAAGCCCGGGATGGACACCCGCCAGGTGGTGTCTCGTTTCGAACATGAGCGACAAGCCCTGGCGATGATGGACCATCCCAATATCGCCCGTGTATTCGATGGTGGAGCAACCGATAATGGCCGGCCCTATTTCGTGATGGAGCTGGTTTCCGGCAGATCCGTGACAGATTATTGCGACTCGGAATCGGTTGGACTGGCAGAACGGCTCAAGCTCTTTCAGGCAATCTGCGAGGGTGTACAGCACGCCCATCAAAAGGGAATTATTCACCGCGACCTCAAGCCATCCAACATCCTCGTGGTTTCAGCGCCGGCGGGACCGGTTATCAAGATCATCGATTTTGGCGTTGCCAAGGCCGTTCACGAGGTTGCCGGCGAACACAGCTCGATCACCCGCGGGGGAACCCTGATCGGAACCCCGGTCTATATGAGTCCCGAACAAACCAGCCTGGGTAGCCGGGACATCGACACGCGGAGCGATATTTATTCATTGGGGGTCGTACTGTTTGAGTTGCTGGTCGGCGATACACCGTTTCCAAAATCGTTGCTGGATACGCTGGGACCGGATGAATTCCGGCGCACCATCTGTGAAGTCGATCCGGCCCGTCCCAGTCAGCGAATCGCCCAGGCGGCTGGATCTGACCCGGTTCCCGGATTCCGGACCAGGCGCGAGGCGATCAGGCAAGCCTCCCTGTTGCGCGGTGAACTGGACTGGATTGTGATGAAGTCACTGGAAAAGGCGCGCGATCGCCGCTACGAAACGGCAAGCGCGCTGGCCAGTGACGTCGAGCGCTATCTGCACCACGAGCCGGTGCGGGCACGACCCCCTTCGCCCTGGTACCGATTCGGCAAGTTCGCCCGCCGCAATCGCGTCCCAATGGCCGCCGCAGGGCTTGTCGTTGTCGGCCTGACAGCGGCGTTCCTGTTCAGCTGGCGGGCAGCCTGGATCGCCCGCGATGCCGAAGCCCGCGCGCAACAGGGGCTGTTGGCCGAAAAGAACGCGCTTCGAGAGGTACGCCTGGCCCGCGATGAAGCGCTTGAGCAGCGTCTGGAAGCCGATCAACAACGCGTCCGCGCCGAAACAAACCTGGCCGATGCCCGATCCGCGATCGACCAGATTCTGCAACCTGTACTCAGTCAGGTCCCTGGATCCGACTCGATCCCGGCCGGCATCAAAAATGATCTGCTGCGCGAGGCGCTGCGCTTCTACGAACTGTTCCTGAAACGCAATGCCTCGAATCCCCAGTTGCAAGCCGAGACGGCCAAAGCATCTTTTCGTGTTGCCGAGGTACATCTGTCACTGGGCGAGTTCGAGGCAGCCGAGCAGGCCGGTCGCCGGGCAATTCAGCTTTACCAGGCACTGGTCGGCCAGTTTGAAGCCCAATCCGGCTTTTCCGCCGACCTGGCTCAAGCAAGAGTCCGCCTGGCCTACATCCTGAGAATGCGCAATGTTTGCATTTCCGAAGCTGACTCTTTGTTAACCAGTGCCATCGACATCTGTGAACTGGCCTTGGCCGGGAATCCTGAGGACCGGGCTGCGATGGTCGCGTTGGCCGACGCACTCCACGATTTGGGCTACCTTCGCGCTGTGTTTGGCAATCCCGGTTCGGCGGAGGCACCGCTTTCAAGATGCATCGACATCGAACAGAAACTGGCAAGCAATGACCCGGGCGCACCTGATCGCACCATTCTGTTGGCGCATCGGCTCAATTCGCTGGGAATTTTTCTGCGACAGACGCGGCGGGCCCGTGATGCCGAAGCGATGCACCGCCGCGCTCTGGCATTGCTCGATGACGCCGACGCACGAACTCCGCTGCCGCCCGGAACTGGCTTTTCGGGCGAAGCAAACCGGTCGCGAACACACCTTGCCTATGCGCTGGAGATGCAGAAGAACTTTATGGAAAGCGAAAAGCTGGTCAGGCAGGTGCTTGTCTATCGCCATGGGGATCAAGGGAATCCGGAAGAATTGGCAGTGACTTTCCTCCAGTTGGCCAGTGTCCTGGAAAAACAGTCCTGTTTTCAGTTGGCGGATGCTGAGTATCGGCGGGCCGCCGAATTGCTGGATCAGTTGCGCCATGCCTTTCCCCAGGCAACAAGAAACCAGTTGTATTACATGGCGGCGATGCGGCGCTGGGGAAATATGGCCATCCGCCAGGAGCAACCTGAACTGGCCCGACAGCGATTTGAAGCGTTGGCGGCCTGCCCGGCCGAGATCGCGGAGGCCAAAACCACCATGGCATGGCATCTCTGCAATTGCCAGTTGCTCGACTTGCGCGATGCCGCCCGTGCCGCTGAATTGGCGCAGGCTGCCGCGCAGGAATCTCCCCTGGATGGGCGAAGTTGGTCCGTGTACGGCCAGGCCCTGTTTCGCCAGGGCAGCGCAAAGGACGCCATTCCGGTTCTGCAGAAGGCAAACCAGTTATTGGAACAATCGGGCGATAACAGCGCCGCTTATTTTCTGGCCATGGCCCTCTGGCAGGACGGCCAAACACAATCGGCGCTGGATGTCTGGTGGAACATCGACGCTCCACGGGACTTCGAACGAACCGACGCCCTCGATCTGCTCGATTGCCGCAACGAGGCAGCCGGAGTGTTGGGTATCGAGCTTGACAACCCTTAGTTGCGCCGTTTCTCGACAACCTCAACGAAGTCCAAAATTTCCCTGGCGGTGTTTTCTTCCCAACAGGGCATGGATTGTTGTGTGGATCGTCCAGTTCAATTCTTGCCCGTCGCGGCAAGGGCCATGAACTCAGGCAAACCGGTGAGGTCATGGTCGCGACCAGCGGTACCCTCCACATGTTTTTTGACAACTGCCGGATCGAACAGGTCCTGAAGGGCGAGCCATGAGCACCAGGAAGAGCATCCGAAAACGATCCAAAAAGCAGCGGCCAGATCATGCAGGATGGCAACAAATGGCCATTGATCGGCTCGAGCCCCGGAGACTGCTTGCGGGCTTGCCGGAGTTGATCGACATTTTTGTCGGCTCGGGCGACTCGGCCCCGACCCTCTTTGCCAATGTCAACAACACGGTTTTCTTCCGGGCCAACGATGGCACGGCGGGCCGCGAGTTGTGGAAGACCGATGGCACGGCTGCCGGTACGGTGATGGTCAAGGACATTCGTCCCGGTGCCGAAGGAGCAACGCCCGGCCATTTTGCCAATGTCAATGGCACACTGTTCTTCTCGGCGACCGATGGAGTGAACGGTTACGAGCTGTGGAAGACCAACGGCACCGCCGCCGGCACCGTGATGGTCAAGGACATCAATGCAGGCGGCGCAGGATCGTATGGTCGCTATTTGACGAACGTCAATGGAACGTTGTTCTTTCGCGCGAGCGACGGCGTTGCTGGCAATGAGCTGTGGAAAAGTGACGGCACCGCCGCGGGAACGGTCTTGCTCAAAGACATTAACCCGGGTCCATTTGACTCCCTCCCACAATCTTTGACGAATGTAAACGGAGTGCTTTTGTTTGTAGCCAATGACGGAACGACTGGCCGGGAGCTTTGGAAAAGCGACGGCTCAACTCTGGGAACCGAGTTGGTTGAGGATATCAGGAGCGGAAGCAGCAGCTCCAGTTTGGAGCGGCTTACGAATGTCAATGGGACGCTGTTCTTTAGCGCAAATGACGGTTCAAGCGGACGCGAACTTTGGAAGAGCGATGGGACATTTGCCGGGACGATGCTGGTAAAGGATATTCGCGCGGGTGGAAGTGCAGATCCGCGTTACCTTACCAACGCCAATGGCGTATTGTTTTTTCGAGCTAACGACGGCGTGAATGGCATCGAGCTTTGGAAATGCGATGGAACGCTGGCCGGCACCGTGATGGTTAAGGACATCAACAGTGGGATCGTCGATTCACGTCCGTCCGAACTTGCCAACGTTAACGGCACGTTAATTTTCGCGGCAAACAATGGCACTTTCGGATCCGAGTTGTGGCGCAGCGATGGAACGCTAGGCGGAACCGTGCCGGTGAAAGACATCCAGCCTGGTATCACGGGCTCTGGAATTGATGACGTAACGAATGTGAATGGAACATTGTTCTTTTCGGCCAACGACGGCACCAACGGTTACGAACTATGGAAAAGCGACGGTACGACGGCAGGAACTGTGTTGGCCGCTGACCTGAAAGCCGGGTCGTTGAATGGGTTTCCGAACTACTTGACGAACGTCAACGGCAAGCTGTTTTTCGAAGCCAACGACGGCACGAGCGGCTACGACCTGTGGGTCCTGGACGGCGGCGGCGAGCCCGTCGTGGCGCCGCCAGGGACCCCCAGCCCGGTATTGTCGGCAAATGTCGTCGACCCCGGCGTGATGATTGGCCAGGTTCCAGGCGCGGGACTGGCCGGTGTGGGGGTGGGCGGGATTGGAGTCCGGCCCGCGACTCCACCCAGCGAACTGAGCCTTCTGGACATCGTAACCGGCTCCGGTGCATCCGACCCCAGATACTTCACCAACGTCAACGGGATCGTCTTCTTCTCGGCGGTGACCGGCGGGATCGGCCGCGAAGTGTGGAAGACGGATGGGACACAGGCCGGGACTGCGCTGGTCAGGGACATTGCGGCCGGCGCGGCAGGCTCGTCGCCAATGCAGCTGACAAACCTGAACGGCCGGCTCTGCTTTACAGCCAATGATGGAGTGTCCGGCCGGGAGCTGTGGTTGAGCGATGGCACCACGGCCGGGACTGTCTTGCTGGCTGACATCAACGCCGGCGCGAGCGATTCCAATCCGGCGGAATTGACCAGCATCGGCACGAGGCTGGCATTTGCGGCCAACGACGGGATTCATGGCGTGGAGCTGTGGGCCAGCGACGGTTCGGGATCCGGAACTGTGCTGATCCAGAATATCTCCATTGTCGCCATCGGCAGCAGTTCCAATCCCGCGCACTTGACAAACGTGAAAGGGAAACTGTTTTTCGCTGCGGATGACGGGGTTAACGGGAATGAGTTATGGACCTGGACGGGAGATTTTGGGGCCGCCGCGCAGATGCTCAAAGACATTCGCGCTGGCGCCGCCAGTTCGAACCCTGGCAATTTTGCCAACATCAGGGGGATTCTGTTCTTTGCGGCCGACGATGGAGTCGCGGGCGTTGAACTCTGGAAAAGCACGGGCGTGCTTTCCAACACGGTGTTGGTCAGGGACATCCGGCCAGGAGCCGCCAGCAGCAGCCCGCACGAACTGACGAATGTCAAGGGGACCGTGTTTTTTTCCGCGACGGATGGGGTTGC
This sequence comes from Planctomycetota bacterium, assembly GCA_031405895.1. Classification (GTDB taxonomy): domain Bacteria; phylum Planctomycetota; class Planctomycetia; order Pirellulales; family Pirellulaceae; genus BJ22. Next base: position 6,989 of record JANOFL010000055.1, on the reverse strand, counting down.
GGGAGTCGAACTGTGGCAAAGCAACGGCGCCGCCGCGGGCACAACCCTGATCAGAAACATTTTGCCAGGACTGCCCGATTCATTTCCCGCGAATCTGACCAATCTCAACGGCCAACTTGTGTTTACCGCGCTCGATGGCACAAGCGGCGTGGAGCTGTGGCGGAGCAACGGATCCAGTGCCGGAACAGTGCTCGTCAGGAACATTCGACCTGGAACGGTCGGATCGGTACCTCAGCAACTGACTGTTCTCCATGGAGTGCTTTTTTTCACTGCCGCCGACGGGACCAGTGGGCGCGAGCTCTGGCGCAGCAAGGGTTTCGGCCCGGACACGTTGCTCGTGGCTGACATCAATCCGGGGAGTTCGGGATCCAATCCGGCGTTTTTGGAAACGGCCGGCACAACACTTGTTTTTTCAGCCCATGACGGTGCCGGCGGCAAAGAACCCTGGTCGCTCACCAATCCGGTCACGCCCCCCGCGGCACCGAGGTCGGGGGTGCAGTCACCACAATCCCCAACTCCTGCAGGCTCTCCTTTGGAAAACGGCGCCGGTCCGGGCCCGCTTGCACTGCATTCGGTGTGGTCTCGCGAGAGCCACACCCGCCAGGAGATTCGCATCCATGTGCAATGTGGCGCACCTCAGGAGGCGAAGGAAGCAGCTTCCGTCTTCCTTGCGAGGACGAATCCGGCGGGTGGATTGTTGTCGAGCGCCGTCAACACGTCATCTGGCGAGTTGACAGGCCTTTTGCCTGACGACGACCACGGACCGGACGCCCGGTCCATTAACGCAACGCTTCGGCCGGGACCCTGTCGCGGATTTGCCATCGAGTCGGCCAGCGAAGTTCTTGCCGTGAATCTGACGACACTGGACAGCTGGTTTGCGAGCGAGGGAATCTGAGCCAACTTTGCTTCCGGTGACGCACTCCTGTTCAATCGCCTGAAGCCTCGCCATGTCAGATCACTGACTGCCTGCGAACTGCTCGCATGGCTTTCTCCAGCGCCATCCCCAGCACCGCCCGAATCGAAGCCGGGATCCAGAGGTTGTATTACGGGGTGAGAGGTGACGCCGTTGACAAGCCATCCCGCAGGAAGGCACGAGGTCCCTCCACTTCAGTACGAAGTCACTTCCTGGCCAGATTCCCTTTGGCCATTTCCACAGACTCCAGTTCGCCGCCATCGTGCAGACATGGGAACTGCCGGTAATTTCGCGGTAACATGTTCACCGACCCGGATTACAGGCCACTCCTTCCATTTCTGCAGGCCTTCATCCTCCCGGGAACTTCTTCGTTGCCGACCCGGCGACGGTGATTTGCTGATCCTTGCCTGCGACTGCCATGATTCGCGGCCGGGGACCATTTCGAATCGGCTGGAACTGCCGCCGCAATCGCCGGTCCTCTGCCGAGCTTCCCCATTCGGCGGGTCGTTTTTTGACCAAATTCAGGCGGGGACCGGGATTCACTGGCGGGTGTTTTTCTTTCACGGGGCATGAGCCTGTGATCGGCCAGGGTCGCCCATCTGGCAGGTCAAACAGCCCAGGAATCGCCACGCCGAACCCGGTGCCCAAGCACCGTTTCGTGGCTGATGGAGGTGCGTCAAACACCACCTTGTGGAGGTCTGCCAGGATGATAACTGCAGTTAACGGTGAACAGCGGATCCAGGAATTTCCATGGCTCGATCCGATTCGGTACCCGCGGGTCCGGTTGTTTGGATTCGCTACGGGAAAGTCGTTGCTCCACCCAGAACACCAGGCTTGGCTGCAGCGGAATCTGCTTCCCCTTCTCAAGTCAGGCAAGGTTCGTCTCATTCGACTCATGGGGCATGCGAGCAAGCTCGGCGGCGCAGACTTCAATCAACGGCTATCGGAGGATCGAGCCCGGGCTGTCAGGCGATTCATTGAACAAAACGTATCAGTAAAGGTCGCGGCGAAGGTTGCCGTAGAGGTTGGCGGCTATGGTGAAGCAACGGCCCTCGGCACGGCGGGAAACAACGACCCGTTTTATCGTGGTGTGGACGTCTACGTTTTCGAAGGAGATCCGCCGCCTCCTCCGGTTACGCCGCCTGAACTGCCTTGTGGTACGACAACGCTTTATCTCGGACTGGGGATCAAGTTAGGAAGTCACTTGGGGGTTGTCGGACTGCGAGCGATTGAGAGCTGGATGTACTCGACGGCCAGTTATGGCGATTCGTTCACGTTGGAAGCGATGGTGGGCGGTGTCGGCCTCGGGCTTGGCGGCGGTGCCAATCTCGTATTGCTATTGGGCAACGGAGCGACAAATCCGGTCGATTTCAAGAAGCTGCGATTCGAAGGATGGGACTTCGAGCTGAGCCTGGGAGGACGATGGGGTGACGTCGGCAAGCTCATCCGGAACACACCCAAACTGGTTCGTGTCGCCAACGCGATCAAGAAAGGCAAAGCCTCGGCCAAGGTGTTAAAAACGCTGCTCAAGCTGAACCCCGAAGAATGGGAAAAGATGGCCGAGCTGGCAAAGACAGTTTCCGCGGCGCTGGGTGTGGACTCCTGCCCCCAGTCACCCCAGCTCCATGTGTTCGATCTTCCGCTGGCTGGCGTGGCTGTGGAGGCGAGCGTTTACAAGTGGTGGGGCACTGTCACAAGCGTTTATTGAACGCGGCAGCCCGATCAGACGGCGACTGCGGATGTGGGGGGCGCAATCCCGTTTTGTCACGAGTGCTCGTGTGTCATTTGCCGCGAATCCGGAGGGATTTGGGCCGCTATCACCTCCGCGTTCAACACTTCGCGGGCCTGTCCGGCTTTGAAGCCGGCAGCCGCACAGGTCGAGACCTGAGAAATTCCACGGGTTTTCCCATGCTAGCGTGTCGGCAAAACGGGATTGCGCCCGATGTGGGTTCGTGAAGTTGATCACGCAGTGGAGTCCTGTCATTCAAAAAGGGAATGCAAATGAAACCCCAGTCAATATTCTGCCGTTTCGCTCCGGCTGCTGTTCTGGCAGTTTTCTTGCTGACAGCGATGCCTGCTTCCACAGTTCGCGGTCAGACCAGGGGTGTGACCCTGGCGGATCTGGAGACGCTGGTTCAACTGGGGATCGGCGACGAGGTGATCGTCACCAAGATCGGAGCGAACGGTATTGCCTTTGCCGCCGATGAGCAGACTTTGGCCAGCCTGCAAACTGCTGGCGCGTCGAAGGCGGTCCTCGACGCTGTCCGGGCGCAATCTGCGAATAAATCAAACCGGGCGGTGCGGTGGCCCAGAAAATTCGGACTTTGGGAGAAGGGCAAAACGTCTCCCAGCAGTCCCGAAGTGTGAACGGGTTCAAGAGGCACGGTGAGGGCTTCGGAGCGTCGGCTCGCCGAACGGTTGTCGACGAGACCATATGGGGGAAGGAACCCTGTACTGACGGGCAATTGCGGCACACGCTCTGTACCGCCGACCGGCCGGTTGAGGCCGGAATTGACTTTGCGGCCGGCGGGGGCAACGATGGAATGTTTCCGGGAGCGAACCAGGCGGGATGCGGCTGGTGTTGCCCGGCGCGGTGGACGGGGAGTGGATGCATGAACCGTGAGACGGATGCCCTGCTGACGGCGGTCCGGACGGACGGACGCTATTCGGTGGCCGCCTATCTTTTCGTCCGCGAGGCGCTGGCTTATTCCGCCGACAACCAGGCGGTCGTGGAACTGGCGGCTCCTGAAGGCGAACCGGCCCGCAAGACGAAACATGTCACCGGCCAGCAGCTGTGCGAGGGGATCCGCCAGTTTGCCCTCAACCAGTATGGCTATATGTCGCGGCTGGTGCTCAACAGCTGGGGCCTCCACAGCACGACTGACTTCGGCAATGTGGTTTACAACATGATCTCGGTCGGGATTCTGAAAAAATCGTCGAACGACCGCCGCAAGCACTTCGACAACGTGTTCGAATTCGAGGACGTCTTCGAGAAGCAGTTCCGGCTGTGCCATCCGCTGGCCAGCCATCGCTGTTCGGGTTCCGAGACGGAGTTCGCCAGTGAATGCCCCGATGCCGGCTGAGGCTGGAACCCGTCATGCGGACGGGAAAAAGCGGCTCGCAGTCTGGCCGCTGCGGCTCGCCGGGCTGTTCTACCTGGCGTTCGTCCTGTTTCTTGCCTGGCTGGCCTGGCGCGACTGGGTCTGAAGCGACGCGATGAAACCTGCTCCCGTGATCGTCGCGCTCGATGGAGCCACACTCAATCCGGGTGACAATCCCTGGGATGCCGTGGCAGCGCTGGGCGACTTGACGGTTTATCCGCGGACCCCGCTTGCAGAATTGCCCCAGCGTGCTTCGGCCGCCGATATTCTGTTGACCAACAAGGCACCCCTTTCGGCCGATACGCTGGCCGCGCTGCCGCGTCTGAAATTCATCGCCGTGACCGCGACCGGATTCAACGTGGTCGACGCTGCCGCTGCCCGCCGGCAAGGCATCCCGGTGTCGAATGTGCCCGTCTACGGGACCGATTCCGTCGCCCAATATGTGATCGCCGCGATCCTGCACACGATCCACGATCCAGGCCGGCACGATGCGGCGATCCGGTCCGGCGAATGGCAACGGCGGGGTGATTTCAGCTTCTGGCTCACGCCGCTGCGCGAGCTGGCGGGCAAGACGCTGGGTGTGGTCGGCCTCGGCCGGATCGGAAAGCGGACGGCGGAGTTGGCCCACGCCTTCGGCATGCGCGTGATCGCCCACAATCCGCGTCCCGGTCCGGATCCCGGCTGGCCCGGCTTTCGCTGGACCAGCCTCGAAGACCTTTTCCGCGAGTCCGGTTTCATCAGCCTGCATTGTCCGCAAAACGCCGACAACCTGCGGTTCGTCAACGGGCGGCTGTTGGCGCTGGCGAGGCCGGATGCGGTCCTCATCAACGCCGCGCGCGGAACGCTGGTGGATGAAGCCGCGCTGGCCGATGCGCTGAACTCGGGCCGGATCGGCGGCGCGGTGCTGGATGTGCTGGGCGTGGAGCCACCGGTTGCGGACAATCCGCTGTTGACCGCCAGGAACTGTATGCTGACCCCGCACCTGGCCTGGGCCGCTCTGGAGGCCCGCCGCCGCCTGATGGCGGCGACCGCTGCCAATGTCGCCGCGTTCCTTGCCGGCCAGCCAGTGAATGTGGTCAATTAAACGTGAGAGCCGGAGCGCTCAGGTCCCAAAGGCCGGTCCGGGATTTGCCAAACCGGCGCTCAGGGCGAGCAGGTTGCTGACCGCGGACCGGCTCAGGTTTATCCCTCGTGCTTCAATCACATGAACAACGATCCCAAATCCATCACCCGTCCGAAACCTCCCCGCGGCTGGCCGCTCTGGACGCTCTCATTGACGATCCTTCTGGCCACGCTGTTTGCCGCGGCCAGGTTTCTGCATGAGCCCCTGGTGGACTTGACCGGGATTGACCCGGGATTTTTGTTGGGGGGCTCGTATGTGTTGCTGGTCCTCGCCTGGCTGGTCTGGGTGGGCTGGCTCCTGTTTCGGGGACCGGGCCGGTTTTGGCGGCGAGCCCTGCTGGCCGCGGGTTTGTTCGCGCTCCCGGTTGCGTTCTTTACGCTTTTCCAGCCAAAGTTTCGGGGCAGCATGCAGCTGGATGGTTTGGAGTTCCGCTTTCAGCGCGGCCGGGACGCGACCCAGAACTTTCAGTCCGCGTCCAAAGTCGCCAACCTGCCAGGCAATGAAAATGCCAGCTCGACGGGGACGTTTGGCGGGTTTCTGGGCAACCGCCGCGACGCGACGCTTTCCGGGCCGGGTTTGAATCACGACTGGGACCAGAATCCGCCCGAGCTGGTCTGGAAACGCAACGTGGGAGCCGGCTGGTCGGGCGTGGCGATCCGCGGCGGTTACCTCTGGACGATGGAGCAGCGCGGTGAACGCGAGCTGGTGACTTGCTACCAGCTGGGCAATGGTGAGCCGGTCTGGGAATTTGCCAACGACCAGCGGTACGAGGATGCCGGCGCGCTGGGACGGTTTGGGCCCCGGGCCACTCCCCAACTGGATGGCGAACTGGTTTATGCCCAGGGCGGGGCCGGGCAGCTGTTCGCGTTGCAGGCGAGCGATGGCAAACTGGCTTGGCAAGCTGACCTCTGTGAGCTGCTTGGAATCCGACTGAAGGAAATGACGAACAGCGCGGGACAGAAATTCAGCCAGGAAGACTCGACCTTGATGTGGGGCCGCGCTGCTTCACCCCTGATCGTCGATGACCTGGTCGTCGTGGCCGGCGGCCATCCCCGCGGCAAGCCCGCCGACGGCGCGACGCTCGTGGCGCTGGACAAAGCCACGGGTGAGGTTCGCTGGAAAGCGGGTCAGGCGATGATCGCCTACGGCAGTCCCACCCTGGCGACAGTTGCCGGCCGCCGGCAGATATTGCTGACCGGCGAAAGCGAGTCGCTGGGCTTTGACGCGGAAACCGGAGAGCAGCTTTGGTCGCATCCGCGGCCTGGTCACTCCGATGGGGACGCCAATTGCTCGCAGGTCACGCCGATTGACGCGGAACGGATTCTGTTGACCAAAGGCTACATGCTGGGGGGCGAACTGGTGCGGCTGGTTCCCAAAGGCGAAAGCTTCAATACTGAGCAAATCTGGGCCAACTCACGCGTGTTGCGGACCAAGCTGACCAATCCGGTCCTCCGCGACGGGCTCGCTTATTCAATCAGCGACGGCTTTCTCGAATGCACGCGACTCGCCGATGGCGAGCGAATCTGGAAAAAGCGGGGCAATTATGGTGACGGTCAATTGCTGCTGGTCGGAAACTGGCTGGTGATCCAGGGCGAGTCGGGTTTTCTCCAGCTGGTCGAAGCGGTTCCCGCCGACCCACGGCAGTCCAAAGCCATCGACTCGGTGGATGGACTCTGCTGGAACACGCTTGCGATCAGCGACGACCAGCTGGTCGTTCGCAGCGACCTGGAAATGGCCTGCTTCCGGCTGCCCACGGTCGAAGAAAATGGCAGTTCGACCGCGGCGCAGGACAGCCCGCCACCGCCTTCGTTTGAATCACCACAATCAGGTCAATGACGTCAATCCCGTCCTG
>JANOFL010000030.1:0-3551 GCA_031405895.1 Planctomycetota bacterium | reverse complement strand
CAGGACGTGGCTCATTGGGGGATAGTCGGGAGGAGGGTCTGGGGCCAAAAGTCGTCCAAGTTCCTTGGCCGATACGCAAAGCCCCCTATGGGAGAATCAACGAAATCGAGTTGGACCCGACAGGAAATCCGGCCTCCTACCACAAAAACCCGGAATCAGGCAGACTTCCGGAACGCGGCTCGGCAGATTGCCTGGGAAAATGCGACCCTGTGCACGGCGGGTTTTCGGCTCTGGGAAATCGCCATTCGGCTGCCCGCCTGTTCACGGCAGGATTTGATTCCGTCGTACTTGCCGGAAAGCGGAAGTTAAGTTGCGCTTTTATACCAGCCCGCAGCGCAAGCAAGGGAAAAACAGCCCCCAGGCTGGTACTTGCTTGCGCTGCGGGCTGGTATTTTCCGCCGGATAAACCACAAAGCGCAACTTCAAAAAGCGGAAGTCAGGAGTGCACACTCGGGGTGCGCCGCGGTCTGGCGAGATACCCATCCATCCGCAGGGCAAGCCTCCGGGATTTAAAAGAGAACTGCGGGATTCAAGTGAGAGCCTGCGGTTCGAGTACTGCCGGCTTGCCTGTTCCCGGCGCGCCCGGATTGTGCTTCCAGCTACAGCACTCCGCATGCCCTGGTGCTTTGTCAAAGCTAAAAGTTGGGATCAGCCGCCGGGCGTTAGCCCCCGGTTGTTGCGTCAGAACCGGACGCTAACGCGTGCCGGCTGATCGAGGCAACCCCAGGATTTAGGCTGGACAAAGCACTAGCTCCCGACCGGCACGACAACGAGGTCTTTCTTCTTGCCCGACTCCATGTTCGTACCGCCAACCACCAACACCGCGTCGTCGCTCCATGGCAGCAGGCGATGGAAGAACCGGCCCGTGGCGAGCTGATGAACTTTTTCCCACGCGTCGCCGGCTTCACTCAGCCGGTAGACCGTGCCGCTGTAAGTCGAAACGACCAGCCGGCCGCCGACGGTGCAACAGGCCGTGCCAAAGCCTTCCATCGGGCCGCCTTCAGGCAACGACGGTCCGTCGCTCCATTCCCCCTTGTCCAGATCGAGCACCGCGACGTCGTTCGTCACATCGCCCGATTCTTCCATGCCGCCAATCGCGTACACCCGATTGCCCTGATAGCCAACCGACAATGCCCGGCGTTGAAAGGGCGGCTTTGCCAGCGGCTGCCAACCCGATGCGGGGCTGGCCAGGTTGAGCGACACTGCTGAGTCCGACCAGACCGTGTCTTCCTCACCCTGCATGCACCAGCCGCCAACCACATAGACCGTGTCGCCGATCAGGCAGGCGTCGAACGACGATCGCGGTTCGGGCAAGGCCGGGACCGGCTGCCATTCCGGAATCGCGTCAGCACCCAGCTCCCGCAAGTCAATCGAACCGCAATTTGCCAGCGAGTGCAGGTCATCGGGTTTTCCAGCCTCGTTGCGGGCCTCGAATCCGCCGATCCGGATCACGCGTGTGCCGTGGCTAACCAGACCAAGCCCCTGCACACCGCGCCCCGCCGGTACGCGACTCCACTCTGGCTGGCCCTGCAAATCATGAATCAACAGCTCCCCATTCTGGGACTCGGCCGAATAGCTGTGTGCGCCCGCGGTCTGCCCGCCAAAGAGCACGATCTGGTCGCCGATCTGTGCGGCTCCAAAACTGGTCAGGCCGACTGGCAGTCCGGGCAACGCGGGGCCGGGGGGCGCCGCGGCGACAACCGTTTCAGCAACCCGGTCAACGACCAGCGTGGTATGGTGCTTTTCGATGCCGTAGCTCTTGCCATCCAGTTCCCCCGCCTTGCCCTCCTCGGTTACCGCAGCACGGAGCGACAGACGCTGCCAGTCGGCGGCTGGAAAAACAATCGTCCCGTCAGTTCCGGTCTGGTGGACTCCGGCCAGCCCGCCCACGCCACCGACATGCACTTCGCAATTCGCCTGGGGCGCGCCATTCCAAAGAACTTTGACCGCGAGCTGGCCGCCGGTCAGCCACGGCACAATTTCCAGCCGCAGCTTTTCCGAGCCGCCCGATGCGCGGGATTCTCCCTCGCCGCCTTCGACCAGCGCCGCATAACTGCCCCAGTAAGTCAGCAGCATGGTCTGACCACCGCGGTCGAGGACTCCGTAGCGGCACTGAAAAGTCATCGGCGCGCCCGGTCGAACGTTGGCGCAGCGGAACCAGCCCTTCTCGCCCTCGACCTTTCGTTCCAGTTCAACCGCCCAGTCCGCGCCATCGACCCATTGCCAGACTTCGGTTTTGGCCACGCGATCGATCAGGCCAGCGTCGCCCAGCTCGGGGCCTTCGCCAAAGACAACCCGCATCTCTCCATCGACGGGCACCAGCCAGACGAAATGGGCGTCCAGAGTTCGGGAAAGCAGGCTGACCAACAAAACGCACCAGAGCCCAACCCCGCCACGCTTCGAGACCTTGATCATCGGGAACCTCGGAGAAATCCGGAAACAGGCAATCTGCCGCACCGACACTGAAAACCAGGACGCAGTAGAAATCAGTGTACAGTCCCCGGCGCGGCAACCAATCCGTCCATTCCACCGTTACCACCAGATTCTGGACCCGGCCAAGCCCCTCGCAGTCACGATGTTTTCAGCCAATTCGCCCTGTATGGCGCGCGGCAAAGAAGTGCGTACCAATCGTAATCCGACGCGTAAGCGAGGAAGGAAACGCGGATTCCCTTGCTGACGCGGCGGGTTACGGGAAAAACTCACCCGCCGCTCGCCTAAACGACTTGCGCGTCAGCCTGCTGCTAGCCAAAAGCGGTCCGGAATTTGCCTTCGTCCAACGGGCAGGCTATCCTGCTGATACCTCCGGAAACACCCAGTTTCAGCCGGCAGGAAACCGGTCTTACGGTCCGCGGGCCGAATCCGGAACAGGAACAGGAACATCAACTGGAAAGCTGGATCATGCGCCGCATCTCAAGTGTTCTGTTTAGCTGTGCAGCTTTGCTGACTTGCCCGATCATGGCCCGGGCTGACATCATTGCCCAAGCGGATTTCCAGACCGGAACCGTCGAAAACTGGAACCAGCCGTTCGACCCCGCCGCAGTCACAGTGGAGGCCAATGCCGGCCCGGCCGGTGTTGGGGACTTTGCCATTCGCTCGATCCCCCAGCCTGCCGTCCAGTTTATGTTTCCGCAGAATTCAACAACCCCGGGCTTCGTTGGCAATTACCTGACCAGCGGCGCAGCCATGGTCCAGTTTGATTATCGCGATTCGGGAACGCTTGCCGCCGGCGTCGAACTGTATGTCGTGATGCTCAATGGCAATGGCAACCGCTGGGTTTCTGTTGGCAATGTAGTTCCCACCGCGAATTGGCAGACCGCGACGATTTCGATCCTCGAGGCGGACTTGGTGCATCCTTCGGGAGGCAACAGCTTTGCCACCGATTTCGCATCCATCGATCGTTTTGGGTTCCGGTTCCAGGCCGATGCCAATCAGTCCGGTGGCAGCGCTGTCGGGTCAACGACCTATACTCTTGACCTCGACAACATCCAGTTGCTGACGATTCCAGAACCAGGGAGCTGGTTGGCATCGATGGCCATCCTCGCCGCGGTCGC
>JANOFL010000023.1:0-16715 GCA_031405895.1 Planctomycetota bacterium | reverse complement strand
GTCACGGTCTGGGTCAGTGGTCCGTTCGGAACGAAAGTGAGCAACAGGTTGCTGATCGCCGAGTAATCATTGTCGGCAGTCGTGGCCGGATTGGTCGTGCCGTCGGCCGTGTCAACCGTGACCGTCACGTTGGATGACGGATTAGCGGACAGTGTGACCGCGAAGGTGAACGCCGTGATCCCGCTGATACCTTCGCTCTGCGAGATGTCATTGATGCTGAGTGCGGGCGGCACGGTGACAATGCGAACGCCGCTGAACTCCGAGGATTGGCCAGGGACCCCGGTAGCCGTACTGGAGATGAAATGCCCTACCGGAACCGCCGCGGCTGTGTTGAAGCTGAAACTGCCATTTCCACTCCCGTCCGTCGTGATCGTGGTTGAGCCGAGATAGGTTTGCCCTTCGCCGAAACCGGTCGGGTCCGCGGTTGGGCTCGAGAAAAGTTCGACCCGGAAGGTGCTGTTGGCAATGCTGTTGAGCGTGCCCTGAATCGTGGTGTGAGTGCTATAAGTCAATGCCGACCCGAGCACCGGGAAGTTCTGCACGTCGTTGGGGCCGGCGTCCACGTCGTTAAGGTCGTTCGGGGTCACGCCACCTCCATAGATGTCGATCCCCAGTCCGCTGTTGGAGTGAATGGCGTTGCCAAGAACCGAATTGCGCAGCCCTGAATTTGGCAGGACATTCGTCAGCGGCAACAATACGCCGCTACCACCGTGGAAGGCGATGATGTTTCCCTCGCCGGATTGTGAGCCGCCGATCCGGTTGTCGGTGCCTTCCACGCGGATTCCGTTGCGATTCGCGACTCCACCCGTGGTCCCGTTGCCCAGCGGCGAAATCCCGTCAGCCGCGACGCCGATCAGGTTTCCCTGAACGGTGTTGAAGGTCCCGCCGGGCGCGATGAGAATGCCATTGCCCAAGTTGCCCGAGATGAGATTGGCAGCAGCGGGCGAGTTGCCCCCAATCAGCGTATTGGAGACGTAGCTGTTGATATAAATGCCCCCAAGGTTGGGGATCGCGGCAATACCGGCGGCATTGGTGCCTATCCGGTTTCCCTGGATCGTGTTGTTGGAGCCAAGCACTTCGATGCCATAGCCATTGGCGAAGTTCGCGATGACATTGCCGGCGCCTGGCGTGGTACCGCCCACCAGATTGTTCATGCCGCCGTTCAGGCGGATCGCCGTGCCGGATACGCTTGGCACGCCAGCAGGAGCTGTCCCAGCCTTGTTCGTGCCGAAGTAATTGCCCTGAATCTTGTTGCCGACATTGGGGCCACTGGAATTCGCAACGTCAATTGCGGTTCCGCTGGTGGCGAAGACGTTTCGTGCCTCCGGCGTGGTTCCTCCGATGAGATTATTGTCGGTGGGAATCGAATTGCCGGCAATGAAGATTCCATTCAAGTTGTTCGCCAGCGTCGCCGATCCGCTGGCATTCAGCCCGAACGTGTTTCCCTGAATGGTGTTGCCGGACGCATACACTTCGATTGCCCTGCCGCTGATGACGTTTCCGGATCCGGGCGCGGTTCCGCCAACCAGGTTTCCCGGAGTACCGAGATAGATTCTGCCTGAGGCCCCGATGCCGTCGGTCCCCTGGGCATTCATGCCGATGTAGTTGCCCTGAATGGTCGCGCTTCCACCGCCGGGAAACAACATGATTCCGGCGTTCTGGTTGGCGGTTCCAGCCATCACATTTCTTGATCCCGGAGTCGTCCCGCCGATCAGATTGTTCGCGGCAGCCGGCGAATTGGCGACGAAGACGTCGTATACGTTCGCGAGGCGCGTATTGCCGTCGTCGTCGATCCCAAGCCAGTTACCTTCGATCGTGTTGCCTCCGGACTGGACATAAATCGCACTTCCAAAGCTGTGAATGACAAGTCCGCGAACCGTCGTGTTGTTGGCGGAGATGACCAGCCCGCTCCCAGGACCGCTGCCTCCGACAAGCTCGATGAGGGGAACGGCGTTGCTCCCCACAACCAGAGTGTTCGCGCTCGCACCCGGCTGCGTGTAGCCATCGATGATGGCCGGATCGGTGATGGATGGCAGATTCGAGGTGGGCGTAATCGACTGCACGCCGGCGCCCGGAATGTTGAAACCGATCGTGTCGGTATCCGAGCTGGTGGGAGTCCCGCTGACCTGGGCCTGTTCGGCGGCCGTGAGCGTGCCGACCGCAAGAGTAAGGTTGTTGACGAGAATTGCCTCGCGCAGCGTCAGAAAGGCATCGCGGGCGTTGCTGTCCAGCGTCGAGTTGACGGTGATCAACGCCGACAGGAGGTTGCGCCGTTCGAGCTGCTCGAACTGGGCAATCTGGGAAGCGGTTCGCTGGCGACGGCGGCGGCTGGCAGGGCGCGGATTGCGTTTCATGGCGAAGTCAAACGGGGAATGGGGTGACGAACAGTTCGGAAAATTCAATCGTCCTTGCGAGTGACCGTTTTGGCCGTTCGCGCAATTCCGTCCGGCCGTAACTGCTCGCGAACGCCGAATCCGTCAGACTTTCCGGAAATCTTTTCCGGATTCAGGAAAGTCGCCCGCTGGCGACGACGGCCTGGCCTTGACCGATGTTCATGCTGTCACGCTTGCTCTCGTCCAGGTTGGGAGGTCCGGCCACGCCGGGTCGCCGTCAAACCCCCGACCAGGGAACAAAAATGGCCGGGAATTCCTGACGCATGCTGCTCCCCAGCGCAGTTACAATCGGGGGATGAACCAGCATTCTCAGGGTCAGGCTGGAAAACTGGCTGACCGGGCGGAACCCCTGCCTCCGTTGCCCGAGCTGTTCGAGCAGTTTCGTGGACGGCTGCGAACCCTCGTTGAGCTGCGGATTGACCGGCGAATTCGCGCGCGGGTGGATGCTTCGGACGTGATTCAGGAGGCTTTTGCGGACGCCGTTCGCCGGTTTCCGGAATACGAACAGGAAAGGAAGATGAAGCCGTATGTCTGGCTCAGGTTTTTGACCCTGCAGCAGCTGGTGATTGTTCATCGCCGTCACTTGGGCGTTCAGGCGAGGTCGGCGGCGCGGGAAGAGCGGCTGGATGTCCGTCAGGAAGCCGGGCTGGAATCGAGTGCGATGGCGGTCTGCCTTGCCGGAGGCGACAGCACACCCAGCGTCAAGGTATCGCGCGCCGAGCAGGTTGACCGGATGACGACAGCCCTTGATCAACTGGATCCGCTGGACCGGGAGGTGTTGGCACTACGGCATTTCGAACAGCTCGACCATGCGGAGATTGGCGAACTGCTGGAACTGAGCGAAGACGCGGTCTCGTCCCGGTATCGCCGGGCGCTGAAAAAGATCGGACTGGCCATCAAGAACCCGCATGAAAACCGAACATGACAACCCGGTCTTGCTCGATTCGATTCTCGACGAAGCGCTACGTTGTGTTCGGCGGGGAGCGAGATTCGAGACGGAGGAGTATTGCCGGCGTCATCCCGAACTGGCCGACGACTTGCGGGTGATGTTGCCGGCGCTGACGATGTTGGAAAAGCCGCGGGAGCAGGCTGCCGTTTCAGCCCCAGTGGCTTGCTTCGCCACCGCAGCAAATCCGCCCGATCTTGCCGATTTCGAGGTTATTTCCGAAATCGGGCGGGGCGCAATGGGCGTCGTGTATGAAGCAATCCAGAAGCCGTTGGGGCGGAGGGTGGCGCTGAAAGTCATGGCGCGCGCGGTGGACTCGACCGCTAAGCAGTCCCTTCGTTTCCAGCAGGAAGCCGGGATCGCGGCCCGCCTGCATCATTCCAATATTGTACCGGTGTTCGAAGCCGGCGAATCCGCGGGCTTTGTCTACTACGCGATGCAGCTGATTGAGGGGGCGAATCTTCAGCAATTGATTGCCAGCAGAGAGAGTCCGCAGGATCGCAGGCTGATTGGCTCGCCCGGCCACCCGGCATCGCGGTTCGACGAAACCATTGTTCAAGTAGGGAGCACTGAGAAAGACTACCAGCCGGTGGTCCCCAAAAAGCAGCCCCGGCCCGCGCCGATGGCCATCGAGCTTTCGCCACAATCGTGCGCCCGGATTGCCTTGCAGGTCGCCGAGGGACTTGAGTTCGCGCACGCGCGCGGAATCCTGCACCGCGACATCAAGCCATCCAACATCATGCTGGACCACGATGGCCGGGCCTGGATCGCTGACTTTGGCCTCGCCAAGTCAATTGAGGGTGCCGGGTTGACCGCGACCGGCGATGTCGTGGGGACGGTGCGCTACCTCGCACCCGAGCGGTTTCAGGGCCAGTCCGACCACCGCAGCGACATCTATGCTCTCGGCCTGACGTTGTACGAAGCGCTTGAAGGAAAACCCGCGTACCCGGAGAACGACCGGCCGCGGCTGATTGCAAGAATTCTCGCCGGTGCCGTTCCGGAGATCTCGGTCAGGGTTCCCGCCGACCTCGCGACCATTTGCCTCAAGTGCATTCAGCCGTCTCCTCAGGACCGGTATCCGACCGCCGGTGAGCTGGCGGCCGACTTGCGAAGATTTCTCGACGGTCGGCCGATCGCGGCAAGGCGTTTGAGTCATGCAACCCGGGCCTTGCGCTGGTGCGGTCGGAACCGGCTGATTGCAGCGCTGTTGGCGTTCATCATCCTGGGCGCAAGTGCCGGACTCATTGCCAACTGGCGGAATTCGTGGCACTTGCGGCAGGTAACGGCCGACTCGAAAGCCAGCGCCGGGCTGGCCAGCCGCAACCACATGGAGCTCCTGAAAACGGTCGACCGTTTTTGCCAGACCGTCAGCCAGGAACGCCGCGTCTACCGGAGCGACTATCGGGACCTGCGAAATCTTTTGCTGGAGTCGGCCAATGAGTTGAGCACACAGTCAGCTGGCCAGCCGCACGCTTCCGAGAGCGCGAAAATTCAGCTCGCAAGCATCTTCCAGCGGCTTGGCAAGATGAGGACCAGCGAGGACAAGCTCGCCGATTCGGAAGGCTTTCTGATTCAGGCAACCGGTTTGCTAGGCGGACTGTCCCCTGGAATGCTGGAAGACCCGGCGATTGCCATTGAACTAGCGGCGACTCACCGCCAGCTGGCGACCGTTTACGTGCAGATGGGAAAAGGCGATTCCGCCGAAGGGAACCTGCAGGAGTCAATCCGCATCCTCGACCAGATCCTTGAACGTGACGGCGTGACCAGCGACGCAAACCGGGCGGCCATGTCCGAACTGGCCCATGCGTTTTCGGTTCGCGGCGACCTGTTGTTCAACTTGCGGCAGACGCAGGAATCGGAGGTCGCCATGAATCGGGCCATCCAGCTTTGGGAAGAAGTACTGACCGAGGAACCGGAAGACGTGAATGCGGCGTTTGAACTGGCCGTCCAATCGACCCGCCTCGGAATGATGCTGGTCGGCAATCTGAAAAGATGGAAGGAGGCTGAGCGGCCACTTGCCGAAGCGACGAGGCACTTTGAATTCCTGCAAACGTCTGCTCCTGAGCGAACGGACATGGATTTCTGGTATGCCATCATGCTGACCAAAAAGTCCCGCTGGCACTATATGGCAGGGCAGATTGAAGAAGCGATCGCCACCCAGCGTTCGGCCATCGCGATCATCGATGAACATCACCGGATGTTCGAGCTGGATCTGGCAGTAAAACTGGAACTTGGAATCAGGCTCGGGCAACTCGCCGAATTCCTGACAGTTCTGGATCAGCACGATCCTGAAATATTCCTCTTGCTGGAGCGTTCGGAGAAGTTGCTTTACATGGCGGTGGCTGGCGACCGTGACAACCTGTCCGCCGATCTGGCGCTCCAGAGGACATATCAGACGCACGCAGAAGCGCTGCAGCGGATCGATCAAGATGCCCGGGCTCTCGAAAAGGTTGATCTTGCAATCCAGATCCTGGACGGAGTGCTGGAAGTTCACCCCGGTGAAGCCATTGCGATCGAAGACATCCATTTTGCGGCCATTACCCGGGCCGAACTTCTGACCGCCCTGTCACGGCACGACGATGCGCTGCTGGAATGGGATCAGGCTCTGAAGTTTGCGCCGGTCCCGTTCGTTGAGCTGGTCAAGATGAACCGAACCAGGACGATTGCCTGGTCGGGCAAACATCGGCAGGCCACTGAACAGGCGGAAGCGATTCTCGCGCGACAACGCCCCGGAACGCCACAGGACCGTCACTTGCTCTCCGGATCGGCCGCCACGTTTGCGGTGGCGGCCCAAGTTGTCCTTCATGAGGAAAACAACCCGGAATCGCGCGCCGAGAGCGCAAACTATGCGCGGCGCGCGGTGGCGTTGCTGGAAAGTTTTCTGGACGGTGGCGGCAATCTGACCGGCGTACTGGAGGCTCGGGAAGAACTCCGGTTCCTCGCCGATCGTCCGGACTTCCAGGCACTGCTGCAGCCGGTCGACGCGCCGGAAGGCTAGCCATCGGGGTCTGGCGAGGTACCCGCAACGATTGCCAGGCGCGAAACATATGTCACCAAACGGTGACATATTGTCGAGGCATAGCCAGCGAACGTCTGTCGGCAGCTGCCGGGCCAGTTTCGTTGGCGGAATGGCGAAAGCCAGCGGTTCTTCGGATCACAGGTTGCGGCAGAAAATGGACGGAGTCCGCGCGTGACTCCGGTGGCTCGCGCCATGCCGCTAACGAGTGCAAGCGTGGCGCTGTCCGGTTAGCTGGTTGCCGCGACGGACTGCGACACGCGCTGTCGCAGCTCGGCGAGAACCCCGTCGACGCTGCCTTTGGCGTCGCCGAAAAGCATGGCCGAGTTGTCGAGGTAGAAGAGCGGGTTGTCGACGCCCGAATAGCCGGTCCCCATGCTGCGCTTGAGGATCACGACATGTTCGGCTTGCCAGACTTTCAGCACCGGCATGCCGTAGATCGGACTGGCGGCGTCGGTTTCGGCACCGGGGTTGACGATGTCGTTGGCACCGATGACGAGGACGGTTCCAGTCGAGGGAAAGTCCTCATTGATCTCTTCCATCTCAAAGACCACGTCGTAGGGAACTTTGGCCTCGGCCAGCAGCACATTCATGTGCCCCGGCAGCCGGCCGGCGACGGGGTGGATCGCAAAGCGGCACTGGACGCCTTCGCTTTGCAAAAGCCTCGTGATTTCGCGGACAGAGTGCTGGGCCTGGGCCACGGCCATGCCGTAACCGGGCACGATCACGACCGGGCCGGATTCGAGCAGCCACCTGGCCGTCTCGCCGGCGCTGGTGGTGTGGTATTTGAGCGGTACCCCGCCAGCCTGGCTGGCGGGTGCCGATGTTTCACCGCCGAAGCCACCCATGATCACGCTGACGAACGACCGGTTCATCGCGTGGCACATGATGTAGCTCAGGATCGCTCCGCTGCTGCCGACCAGGGCCCCGGTCACGATCAGCAGGTCGTTTCTGAGCAGGAATCCGATCGCCGAAGCCGCCCAGCCGCTGTAGCTGTTGAGCATCGAGACGACGACCGGCATGTCGGCCCCACCGATCGCGTAGACCATATGAGCTCCCAGCCCAAACGAAAACAGCGTCACGACAATCAGACTCAACAGTCCCACCATCCACGATTGAGACACGCAGACGGCCGCGCCGAAGATCAATGCGAGCACCACAACCCCGAGGTTGATTGCGTGCCGGCCGGGAATCATCAGCGGCTTGCTGGCGATTTTCCCGTTGAGTTTGCCCCAGGCGATGACCGAACCGGTGAACGTGTAGCCGCCAACAAAGATGCCGACGACGATCTCGACAAGATGAATCGTGTGCTCCGCGCCAGTCGCGTGGCCGAAGTCCGTCAGCCAGTTGCTCCAGCCGACCAGAACCGCCGCGAAGCCGACGAAACTGTGCAGCATGGCGACCAGTTCGGGCATCCCGGTCATGGCCACGCGCGCGGCAAGGAAAAAGCCGATCGAGGCTCCGGTCAGCAGGGCCAGGACCACCAGCGTCAGACCACCGGACCCCGGTCCCATGGCCACGACCGCTGGATCTCCGCCTTCGCTCACCGCGATGCCGGCTTTGGCCGAAGTGACGATCACGGCCAGCGTCGCGCCGACGGCGAGCAGCATGCCGATGATGCCCAGCCAGTTGCCGCGACGGCTGGTTTCGTGCCGGCTGAGGCCGCCAAGGCTGAAGATGAAACAGAATCCGGCCGCCAGCCAGGCGACCAGTGGAATGTTGCCCATGAATCAGGAATCCTGTTTGCGGAACATGCCCAACATGCGTTGCGTCACGAAAAACCCTCCGGCGATGTTGATCGTCGCGAGCAACACGGCAGCCGCGGCGAACAGCGATGACAGGCCATACCATGGGCTGCCGATCTGGATCAGCCCGCCGATCACAATGATCCCGCTGATCGCGTTGGTGACGCTCATCAGCGGTGTGTGTAGGGCCGGCGTCACGTTCCAGATCACCTGGTAGCCGACCAGGCAGGCAAGAGCGAACACGGTCAGCCGCGAGACGAAATCGGCCGGTGCGTAGCGACCGATGAACAGCAGCAGGACGCCGGCCAGCAGGAAGAAGGCGGGCAGCGCGAATCGACCCATGCCGGCGAGACGGCCTGATGCGGCTGCCTTGTCGCCCATCGCACCGACGGGAGAGGCCGCCGGCTGGCTCGCGGCAGCCGCAAGAGCTTTTGCGGGCGGGGGCCAGGTCACGGCGCCTTCATGCGTGACGAGAGCGCCGCGCGTGACTTCGTCGGCCAAGTCGATTACCAGCTTGCCGTCGCGCCCGGGCGTCAGGTCGTTAAGGAAATTGACGAGATTGTTGGCATACAGCGTCGAAGCCTGGGTCGGCAGCCGGCCGGGCAGGTCGGTGTAGCCGATGATCGTCACGCCGCCGGCTTCGGCTTTCTTTCCCGGCTGGGTCAATTCGCAGTTGCCACCCTGCTCGGCGGCCATGTCAACGATCACACTGCCGGGCTTCATCGAGCGGACCATCCCGGCCGTGATCAGTTTCGGTGCCGGCTTCCCGGGAATCAGGGCCGTCGTGATGATGATGTCGACGTCGCGAGCCTGGCGGGCAAAGAGGGCCATCTCGGCGGCGATGAATTCGGGACTCATCGTTTTGGCGTAGCCACCGGCCCCTTCACCATCTTCCTTGAACTCGAGCATCAGGAACTCGGCACCCATGCTGCGGACCTGTTCGGCAACGGCGGGGCGGGTGTCAAAGGCCCGCACGATGGCTCCCAGGCTGCGGGCCGCTCCGATGGCTGCCAGTCCCGCCACTCCGGCGCCAATCACAAGGACCTTGGCGGGTGGAACTTTGCCGGCCGCGGTGATTTGCCCGGTGAAAAAGCTGCCGAATTCGTAAGCCGCCTCGATCACGGCCCGGTAGCCGGCGATGTTGGCCATGCTGCTGAGCGCGTCGAGTTTCTGCGCCCGGGAAATTCGCGGCACGCAGTCCATCGCAAGCGCCGTCACACCGCGCTCGGCGAGCCGTTGGGTCAGTTCAACGTTGGTGGCAGGCCAGATAAAACTGATGATTGTGGCTCCCTGCCGCAAGCGCGAGATTTCGTCGGGGGTGGGCGGCAGAATTTTCAGCACGAGATCGGCCGTTTGCCACGCGGCGTTCGCGTCGTCCGCCAGCACAGCCCCGGCCGCCTCGAGCACCTGATCGTTGATCGAAGCAGCTTCGCCACAGCCGCGCTGGACCGCGACTTCGTAGCCCAGCTTGACCAGCTTTGCCACCGATTGGCCAGTGGCGGCCACACGGCACTCGCCGGAAGCCGATTCCTTCGGGACAAAAATCTTCATGGGTTGGATTTGGACCAAAAAATGAGCCTGAGGCGCTAGCCGATCACGCCGGTTTAAACATTAACCCAAACCGAGGGGAATCGGCTAGCGCCTCAGGCTCAGTTTCTGTCAGCCAGCCCCGAGGGGCTGGTTCAGTCCGTGTTGAGTGCCGTGTCGAGGACTTCTTCCTCGATAAAAATCGGCAGCGGCGGGTCGCAGGTCACGGCCACCGCGATGGCGTCCGAAGGACGCGCGTCGATCTCCACGATTTCACCATCGCGGCGGATGCGGAGCCGCGCGAAGTAGGTATGTTCACGGATGTCATTGATGATCACGCTGTCCAGTTCCCCGCCGAGGGCCTCGATCGACTGGACGATCAGGTCGTGCGTCAGTGGCCGGAGCCGGGGGACGTTCTTGACGCGGCGGTCGATGCTGGTCGCCTCGAAGATGCCGATCAGGATCGGGAACTGCCGCGGGCCGTCGACTTCCTGAAGGAATACGACCTGGCTCTCGTTGATCTCGCTGATAATGATCCGGCTGAGACGCATTTCGACGGGCACGCCGCGAGACTCCTTTTCAGACAGGCAGGTTTCGTCGAGACGCCGTCAGCCGGGAATTTGCGAATGGTCCAGTATACCGACCGGTCAGCCGCCCGGAACGGCCAGCTTCATGTATTGGAAGCGAACTGCTCTTCATGCCGGCAGCAACGTATTGGATGACTGGCCACTGGTCTCGTGGTTTATTGCGCACTTGTTGCGCGGACGCCCCCTCCCCCCGCCCTCCCCACGCCGCTCAAAGCAGCGGCGGAGGAGGGAGCCGGAAAAGAAGTGGTTGTGGGTCTCCCCACGCCGCTCAAGGCAGCGGCGGAGGAGGGAGCCGGAAAAGAGGAAGTGTGGCTCTGGCACTGGATTTCGTAAGCTTCTGGTTTGAACCGCGAAACGCATCCGATGAAGGCATACGCCTGCCGGCTTGCGCGACGCGGGAGAATGTTGGAAACTGGCCGGCTCAAGGGCAGGTACCCAGCCCGCCGATCCGGACGGGACACGTGATCCAGCCAGCAGAGTTTCCAGCCCGCCGATCCGGCCATCTTCACCCAAGTTCATCCATCATGCTGAGAGTCGGAATTGCTGGGATCGGATTCATGGGCTGGATCCACTGGCTCGCCTGGCATCGGGTGCCGGGAGTCCGGATCGAAGCCATCGCGACGATGGAGCCGGAACGGCGAGCGGGTGACTGGCGGGCGATCAAGGGAAATTTCGGGCCGCCGGGTGAACGGGTGGACTTGAGAAGCATCCGGGTCTACGAATCGGTCGATCAGCTGGTTGGCGACGGCGGGCTGGACCTGATCGACATTTGCCTGCCGACCGCGGCCCATCCCTTCGCGGCGATCGCGGCCCTGCGCGCGGGAACCCATGTGCTTTGCGAAAAGCCGCTGGGCCTGAGCCTGCCGGCTTGCGATGAAGTGATCGCGGTATCGAAGGCATCGAGCCAGCAACTGATGGTCGCCCATGTCTTGCCGTTTTTTCCCGAGTATGCCTGGGCACTCGCGGAAGTCCGCAGTGGCCGGCACGGCCGGCTGCTGGGCGGCAGTTTCAAGCGGGTCATTTCCGATCCGGCGTGGCTGCCCAAGTATTATGACCCGGCTGTGATTGGCGGCCCGCTGCTGGACCTGCATGTGCACGATGCCCATTTGATCCGGCTGTTGTTCGGAATGCCGGAGTCTGTTTCCAGCCGCGGCAGGCTGCGGAACGGTGTGGCCGAGTACGCGGTTTCAAGTTTCGGGTTCGCCGAACGGCACCTCGTGGTAACCAGTACGATGGGCGTGATTCGCCAGCAGGGGCGGCCCTTCACACACGGCTTTGAACTGCAACTCGAGCGGGCGACGATCCATTTCGAGTCGGCCAGCTTCGCGGATGGCAACGAGTCGATGCCGGTCAAGCTGTTGGCCGACGATGGTCAGGTCATCCGGCCGACGTTTCCAGTGGCCGATCCGCTGGACGGATTCGTCGCTGAACTGACGGAAGTCCGGGATTGCTCGCTCAATAACCGGCCGTCGACGATTCTCGCCGGTGACCTCGCCCGGGATGCCGTGCAGATTTGCGAGTGGCAGGCGGAAGCGTTGCGGAAACAGGCCTGAAGGCGCGGCGCGATCATTTGTCACCGCTTGCCGGCCGCCTTGACGATCTGGGCCAGTTCCTGGTTGTCGAGCCAGACCATCTGGCAAGACGTAGGGTGGGTCGAGTCGTCGAGACCCACCGCTCGTAATCCCGAGGTCGGGCTGGGAGTCTGGTGGGTCTCGAAGATTCGACCCACCCTACTGCTGCTGTTTACCGCTTGCCGGCTGCCTTGACGATCTGGGCCAGTTCCTGGTTGTCAAGCCAGACCATCTGGCAAATGCGGCAGGCGTCGATGATTGCGTTGCCGGGACCGGAGTAGGGATGGACGTCCATTTTCTCGCCACAAGCAGGGCAGGGGCGTTGGGGGTGGCTGGTCTCCGGATCAAGCGGGCGCGGGATCTCGATCGGCCCGCGATAGTCATGCCGAAGAATCCTGACGACTTCGGCAAACTCTTCGCCGGCCAGGAACATTCCGCGACAGGTTGAACAGGCAATGGCCGTGGCGTGGGCCACATTGGCATGCCAAAGTGCAATGTTGCATTGCGGGCAGGGCAGCTCGGCCGAGCGGTCGGTAAACTCGATGGAGGCCAGAGATCAGTCTCCCGAATGGCGGGAATCGCGGTCCTGGAAAAAAGCCCGGCCGGCAGCCCGTACTCCAGCGATGCGGGACGAGTTCAATGTCCTAGGCCCAGTCGAGGCCGGTGGTCTGGCGGACCCGTTCATCGAAACTGCCCAGCAAGCCGCCGACGACATCCCATTTCAGGCTGCGGCGGATTTCGATGTCTCCCTGCTGGTTGATCCGCACTATCGACACGTCGGCAATCCCCGCCGACTCGAAATCGCGCTCGTGCAATTCCCCGTCGTTGAGGATTTCCGACAGGGTGGCACCGGTCATCTCGATGAACTTCATGGTGAATTCGACAGGGCGGTAGCAGGTTGCAAACAGAACGGGGTTGGCGTCAGCCGCAAAACTCGGTAGCAGTTGGCCCGCGCGATCGACTTGAGGCAGGTGCTGGCCAACCGATTGTCAGCTATTGTGCGATCGGCGGGAATCACGAGCGACCTCGATTTCTTCGCTTTCCGATGGATCACCGGCGGCCGCATTGTCGGCCACGAAGCCGGACTGTTCCAGATGGCCAGTCCCTGGACGACGGGCCAAAAGTTCCAGCAGGGAAGTGAGCTGGTTGATCCGCTCCTGCTGGCGGTGCATCCGGTCGGCAATCCAGGCCAGGATGTCGTTTTCCCGGACCCGCAGCTCCGATCGCACCGTGTCCTGCCGGACTTGACCGGACAGCAACCGCTCGACAATCGAGTCGCGAAACTTGCGGGTGTAACGGCTCGACCGCAAGCTGCGGCGGACCAGCGAATAGTCGTTCAGGAGGAAGTTGCCATCGGCTTCAAAACCCGATGCGTCGCCCGATTCGGCATCGCGAGGGGACCACGGAGACAGCCACCAGCGCTGTCCGTAACACTTTTCGCAACTCCACCGTCCCAGACCGAGGCGGGGCAAAACCTGCCCCGTCAGCCGATGTAACCACCAGCCGATCCCGGTGGCCATGTGGGCGTGGACCGTCGTTTTCCCACAACGGCGGCAGAGGCCATCGCGTTGCCAGGGTTTTCCGTTCAACATGGCCTCGGACACTCCCTTTCCCCGTTCTGCTCCAATTATAGACTGGCTTTACCGCCGGCCGGAACCGGGAAACAACCGGACCGGCAATTTGCCAAGAATGCTGAATGACACGAGTTCTGCCCGGCTCCTCAGACTTCTAGAATTCGTGAACACAGAAAACAGCAGGTCGGCCCACCATCTGGAACAGCCCAATGGCGAAGCGACAGGGACTTTGCCCGACTGGCTGTCGCTGGTCGTTGCCCCGCTTGAAAACCAGCTGAGGATTGATTCACTGCTCGCGGCCCGGCTGGAAGGCGTCAGTCGGTCCCGCGTCAACACGGCGATTCGCCGCGGACTGGTGCAGGTCGATGGACGCCGGGTGAAGCCTTCGGAGCGGCTGCCTGCGGGAACACTCCTTCACTATCAAATTCCACCGCCCCCGCCGGAAGGGCCGATCCCGGAAGACGTGCCGCTCGATATCCTCCATCAGGACGATGTGCTCGTGGTCGTCAACAAGCCGCCTGGCATGGTCGTCCATCCGGCCAAAGGCCATTGGTCGGGCACCCTGACCGCGGCTCTCGCCCATCACTTCCGGCAACTCAGCGGTGCCGGTGGCCCCCACCGGCCTGGGATTGTCCATCGGCTCGACCGGGATACTTCCGGTGTCATCGCGATTGCGTGCACGGACGAAGCCCATGCCGCCCTGACGCACCAGTTTCAGAACCGGACCGTGGAGAAGGAGTACCTGGCGATTGTCAGTCCGCCGCCCAGCCGCGACCAGGACCGGATTGACCGTTCCATCGGCGTTCATCCCTGGCAACGGGAAAAGATGGCGGTTCGCGACGACGAAGGCAGCCGGTCGGCCGTCACACGCTATGAAGTCACCTTGCGGCGCGGACGGTTCGCGAGTGTCGCCCTGTTTCCCGAAACCGGGCGAACCCACCAGCTGCGAGTTCACCTCGCGTCAATCGGATCGCCTGTTGTGGCGGACAGGCTTTACTCAGGACGCGGCTGGCTGAAACGGTCGGAACTCACGGGCAACCGGGCCGATGACGACACGTTGCTCACGCGTCAGGCCCTGCACGCCCGTCGGCTGAGCCTTCGGCACCCGGTCAGCGGGAAGGTCATGGTCTTTGAAGCCCCAGTGCCCCCGGACCTGGCCCAGGTCTTGCAATTGCTTCAGTCCTGACCGAGCCGATCGCGGCCGTGATCGCCCGGCCCACCATGGCCGACACGTCTTCATCCGTAGTCCTGGCCAGGTGCTTCCAGCCGGGAGCCGAGTTGATCTCCAGGACCAGCAACCGGCCACTCGCATCGCGGGCAAGGTCGACGCCGGCGACCACCGCACCCGTGGCCGCACAGGCCGCGAAGGCCAGGTCGGCTTCGTCGCGCGACGGCTCGTGGCGAACGACGAGCGCCCCGCGCGCAGCATTGACCCGCCAGTCGGCTGGATTGACGCGCTGCATTGCGGCCAGCTCGCCGCCGGCAACCAGAATCCTCAAGTCGCGATGCCCGTGCTCGACAAACTCCTGCAGGTAAATTGCCTGTCCGGTCGATTCGAGCCAGCCGAGGACCCGTTCCGCCAGGTCGGGATCGTCCAGCAACATCAACCCGCGACCTTCGCTGCCAAACACCGGCTTGAGCACGGCGCGGCCGCCACAGTTCGCCAGAAAAGCCAGACCCTCCCGCGCTGAGGTACCACAAAAAGTCGTCGGCACCGGCAAACCGGCGCGCTGAAGCAGGACCAGTGACAAGTACTTGTCGACACAGGCCTCGACGGTCCGGGCTGGATTGATGACCGCAACTCCACAGCGTTGCAACTCCGCAAGGGCGTCCATCCGGAAGACAATTTCTTCCAGGCTGCCGCCGGGCATCGCCCGGATCACAACGCCATCCAGGCTGGAAATCCTGGCCGGGGCGGGTGGTTCGCCTGCATTCGCCCCAGCGGAACGACCCGCAGCCACTTGGCGACCCGACGGAAACAAACCGCAATCCAGTACCGAACGTCCAGCCGCCAGTCTGGCAGTCAGCTGACGGATGTCGAGAAAAAGCAGCTTGTGCCGGTCACCGAGGACGCGGCTCAGCTCGGCCGAATGCCAGCCCTCGGGACTGGCGAAGACTCCGATCGTCCATTCTGAACCGGGCAGCCTGTTCACGTTGGGCCCACTCCTGGCGGCAACCCAAACGATTCACGGAGGATGTCGGGCCTCAACTCTCCAGTCACCACGACCTGGCCGGTTCGCAGGTTGTGAACGGTGACCCAGGCGGGGCTGAACAACAGGCGATCGATGGCATAGAAATCGTGCCCGTAACGCTCGAATATTTCAGCAAATGGGCGGCCGTGATCGGGCGATGTGCTTGCCGGCAACCGCTTCGCCGCCGCCTCAACCGCCTCTTGTTCACAATCGACCCAGAGGCAAACGCGGCTGCCGTAGAGAATCGCGTCATTGGTCCAGCCGATTGCCTGCAAGTCGTTTTTTCCGATCGGAGGAAGCGGACAGCTGCCTTGGGCTGCCCGAATGCAGGCCAGATCAAAATCCAGCTCGAACAGCTTGTGCATCGTCGTCTCGATGCTCCGCGCAACAACCTGAATCGTCCCCGGAAAACTGGCGGTCCGGGCAACTGCGATCTTGAGACCGGCGGCAGGAACGCAAGCTTCTGATGCGATCTGCTCAACGGTTTCCGGATCGGGAAGCCGCGATGATTCCAGCACGAGCCAGCCTTCGCGCGAACCATCGGTAAGCGGGTAGCGCTCAAAATAGGGTTCACGCTGGCGGGCGATCCGGGCAGGGCCGGAGCCCATGGCGAAATAAGTCCCTGCGGAGACGGGCCAGCCGGCATACTGGGAGGCCATGCACGCCAACAGCGGGTGGCTGGTATGAACATCAATGGTCGGCCAATCAGCTCCTGGCGATCCGCGCGCGGGCGACAATACAACATTGGCCAGACCGGACAGGCAAAGCTCGGCCAATAACAGGCCACCTGCCAGCGTACCTGCGTGCCCGGTTCCAAAGTCGAACACTTCCGCACCACCGATCTGGTGCAGCCCAACACCCAGCTCGTCAAGGCGCGAACGATGGTTGCCGAAGTGCCGTGCGCAGCGGGCGTTCAGCGATTCGGTCAGCGCGAAATTGTGCGGCACGGCGGTACTGTCCAGGTTTCTGTCGTTCGGGCGTGGCCAAGCCGTATTGTTCATTTCTGGCGGACCTTGCCCAGCCTCGACACACGGATGCGTTATGCGGTTTGTAACCGGTTTTTTGGGAAGCAGCGTCTTGAGCAGACGTAGGGTGGGTCGAGGCGTAGGGTGGGTCGAGTCTTCGAGACCCACCGCTGGCAATCGCGAGGCGGCAAGGGCCACC
>JANOFL010000007.1:0-7505 GCA_031405895.1 Planctomycetota bacterium | reverse complement strand
CCAAAGCCTTGACCATGATCGAGTTGTAGTCGTCGTTTTGCCGGTCGTACTTCGCAGCCAGCTCGTCGCAGCCGATCCCGGCTGTGACTGCGAATCCACCGATCCAGTCGGCCCGGCCGGAACCGACCGGTGCAACATAGTCGGCGAGGGCGCGGAACACGGTCTGCCCCTGCCGCTGCCACTGTTGCCGCAGCGTATGAAACCGGATCCGTTCGCTGGTGCGGGTCTCGTCCGTGTAAAGCACCAGGTCGTCGCCATCGCTGGCGGCCGGCCAGAAACCGTAGATCCCGCGGGCCGTGAGCAGCTTTTCCGAAATGATCTTCTGCAGCATCGTCTGCGCGTCGGCAAACAGCTCGCGGGCCTGCGCACCGACCACCGCATCGCCAAGAATCTTCGGGTACTTGCCGTGTAGCTCCCAGGACGAAAAGAAGGGCGACCAGTCGATGTAGGGAACCAGCTTGCGCAATGAAATCCCGTCGACCACGCGCGCCCCGGTGAAGGCAGGCTGGTCGATCCGGACGCTGGCCCAGTCGGTTGCGAAGCGGTTGGCGACCGCGTCGGCATACGAAACCAGCGCCATCTGCCGCTGGTTATATTGCTGGACCAGCCGTTCCTGCAACTCGCGGTTCTCGCGGTCGATCGTCGCCAGCCGGTCGGGATTGGTCAGCTTCTCGACCACCCCGACGCTGCGCGATGCATCGAGAACGTGCAGGACGGGGCGGTCGTACTGCGGGGCGATCTTGACCGCCGTGTGTTTGTCGCTGGTGGTCGCGCCGCCGATCAGGAGCGGAACTGTCATCCCGCGGCGCTTCATTTCCTTTGCGACGTGGGCCATCTCGTCAAGGCTGGGCGTGATTAAGCCGCTCAGCCCGACGATGTCGACGCCTTCGCTGACTGCCGTGTCGAGAATCCGGTCGGCCGAGACCATCACGCCGAGATCGATGATCTGGTAGTTATTGCAGGCGAGAACCACGCCGACGATGTTCTTGCCAATGTCGTGGACGTCGCCCTTGACTGTGGCGAGCAGGATCTTTCCGCGAAACTCCTGGGCCCCGCCGCCGGAGGCGAGCTTTTCGGCTTCCATGTACGGGAGCAGGTGGGCGACGCCCTTCTTCATTACCCGGGCGCTCTTCACGACCTGGGGCAGGAACATCTTGCCCGCGCCGAACAGGTCGCCAACGACCGACATTCCGTCCATCATCGGGCCTTCGATGATGTGCAGGCAGCGGGTGTACTGGCCGCGGGCTTCCTCGACATCGAGTTCGATGAAGCGGTCGATTCCCTTGATCAGGGCGTGTTTGATCCGCTCCTGGACCGGGGCGTCCCGCCAGCCGAGATCCTCGGCGGCTTTCTTCATCCCCGCCCCTTTGTAGGACTCGGCCAGTCCGATCAGCCGGTCGGTCGCGTCGGGGCGGCGGTTGAGCAAAACGTCCTCGACGTGCTCCAGCAGCTCGGCCGGAATCCCTTCGTAGATCGCGAGCTGACCGGCGTTGACGATCCCCATGTCCAGCCCGGCCCGGATCGCGTGGTAAAGAAAGGCCGAGTGCATGGCTTCGCGGACGACGTCGTTGCCGCGGAAGCTGAACGAGATATTGCTGACGCCGCCGCTGATTTTCGAGCCGGGGCAGCGCTGTTTGATCAGCCGGGTGGCTTCGATGAAGTTGATCGCGTAGTTGTTGTGTTCCTCCATCCCGGTCGCTACGGTCAGGATGTTGGGGTCGAAGATGATGTCTTCGGGCGGGAAGCCGACTTCTTCGGTCAGCAGCTTCCAGGCCCGCGCGCAGATCCGGACTTTTTCGTCGATCTCGACCGCCTGGCCCTGCTCGTCGAAGGCCATCACGACGGTGGCGGCACCGTACTGGCGGACGAGCCGCGCCCGGCGAAGGAATTCCTCTTCGCCGTCCTTGAGGCTGATCGAGTTGACAATCGCCTTGCCCTGGACGTTCTGCAGGCCGCGTTCGATCACGGTCCATTTGCTGCTGTCGATCATCACGGGGACGCGGCTGATGTCGGACTCGCCGGCGATCAGGCGGAGGAAGCGTTCCATCGCCGCTTCGCCGTCAAGCAGGGCGTCGTCCATGTTGATGTCGATCACGGCCGCGCCGCCAACGACCTGCTGACGGGCAACTTCGACGGCTTCCTCAAACTTGTCGTCGCGGATCAGCTTGGCAAACGCGCGCGAACCCGTGACGTTGGTCCGCTCGCCGATCATCAGGAAATTGGCGTCTGGCCGCAGCGTTAGCGGCTGGGTGCCGCTGAGTCGCGTCCAGGCGGGGACGCTGATCCGGCCGTGCGGGCGGCCGTTCTTTATCCGATGGGAGATCGCAGCGATGTGGTCCGGTGTCGTTCCGCAGCAACCGCCAAGAATGTTGACCCAGCCATTGTCGGCGAACTCGCCGACCAGTTCCGCCATCCGGGCCGGCGTCAGGTCGTACTGCCCCATCGCATTGGGCAAGCCGCAATTGGGATGGCAGCTGATGTTGACCGGTGCGATCTTCGACAGCTCTTCGACAAACGGCCGCATCATGTCGGGGCCGAGCGCACAGTTCACACCGACGCTAAGCACCGGAAAATGCGAGACCGCGTTCCAGAAGGCTTCGACCGACTGGCCGGAAACGAAGGTGGCCCCGCCCCTGTCAAAGGTTCCCGAGACCATCACAGGGACGCTGTTCCCGGATTCGTCAAAATACCGCCGGATCGCGAACAGGCAGGCTTTCAGGTTGAGCGTGTCGATCACCGTTTCGGGGAGCAGGATGTCGCAGCCGGCCTCGACCAGAGCCTTGACCTGCTCGAAATAGGACCGCTCCATCTCGTGGAATGTGGTACCGCGAAAGGCCGGATCGTCGACCTTGGTGCTGATCGCGGTCTGCCGCGTGGTCGGGCCGATTGAGCCGGCGACAAAGCGCGGCCGGTCGGGCGTTTTTTCGTTGAATTCGTCGCAAGCCCGGCGGGCACAAGCCACGGCGGCGTGGTTGATCTCGCGAACGACCTCAAGCGACAAGTCGAACTCTTCGGCACCGACCGGGCTGGCTCCAAAGGTGTTGGTTTCAACGATGTCCGCCCCGGCCGCAAGGTACTTGCGGTGGATTTCGGTGACCTTGTCGGCGTGGGTCAGGCAAAGAATGTCGACGAAGTTGGCCAGGTCTTTGGTATGGCCGCGAAATCGTTCGCCGCGAATCTTCGCTTCGTCCAACGCCAGGGCCTGGACCATCGTCCCCATCGCGCCGTCGAGCACGAGAATCGATTGTTCCAGCCGTTCGCGGATGGCTTCGGCGGGTGTGGCGACGGACAGGGTTCCCAATTCAATGACTCCAGACACTTAGGCTTGGGTACACGTACAGGTCATTTGCCAACGCTTACTCGTACTCAGTGAAACGGAAGCCGGACTCGTACTCGGACTCCTGCGTTCGAGTCGGAGTACGAGGCCGATTAGCAGTACGAGCAGGAGTAGAAGGACGATACGGGCACGCTTTCTCGCGAATTGGGCACTCCCCGACGTTTTGCCAGCACTTGAGCGCCAGCAGCCGAATTCCTTTGCCGGCCCGCTCCAGTTTATCCGCCGCTCAAGCGATGCTCAACGCAACGCCGATTAACAGGAAGAAGCGCCCCAATCCCTACAGACGGGCTGACCCAAACTGCGGTTCGCTCGGCTTTCGGTCGCCCGCCATTTGCCTCCCCGCGGCAACGACCAGCGAGCGTTGGCCGCTTCTGGCACCCTGATCCAAGATCCCATCCACTGTCGGCAAGCCATGACCCAGACCGTCAGCGAAACGACCGCCGCGACCGGCGACAGCGTGGAAACGATGAACCGCGTTGCCCTGTCGGGTTCAGCGCCAATCGCCAGCCCGCACTTCCAGTTCGCGCGACGAACTGCCGACATCGGGCACGCCACGCGGCACGCCCATTCCAGCCAGTCGTTGCCGGATGACGTGCTCAGGCTGGTCGGGAGCAACGAGCCACGCTACCGGCTCGACCAGGCTCATCCGTCTGCCCCGGCAACGCACTTGCCCCGCTCCGTGGTTGAGCAATACGTGGGCTGGTCCGAAGTTGTGACTACGACCTGGACCGCGAACGGCCCTGAGCCAACGACTGATCCGGCGCGACCTGTGGTCAAGGCCAGACTGGTCGCGGTTCCGATCCGGCCAGTCCCTCAGACCGCCGAGGCAACAGTCGCGGAAGAAGCCCTGAAAGCCGTTCGCAAGACGGCTGACATGCAGGCCGCCATGGCGACGCGGGATGTTCCGGAACAGTCACTCATCCTTGCTCGACTTCCCGCGACGCGACTGGAGCCGGTGGTCGCCGAAGGCTCGCTTGCCGGGTCAGCCTTTGCGCTCAAGCCAGCGCCGTTTGGCCAGGCGCTCCCGGCGGGATCGAAGGACGAATTCCCGGCATCAGTCGTCCGGCCGCTGAACCTGGATCCCGTCCCGGCGGGCCGCGAAAACAAACCCGTCGCCAGGAGTGGAAAGAAAAAGGCAGCGCCGATTGCCAGCGAAACTGCACCGCCAGCCGCGCCTGAGTTCGATCTCGACGACATCCCGCTCTTCCCGGAACCGGCCTGGCCGCTGGTGTCCGAACTGTTGCTCGGCGCGGGCTGGCCATTCACGAGCCGGCTGGCCGATGGCATGGAACGGGCGCTCGCCGGCCGGTCGAACACGATCCTCTTCACCGGCGTTCAGCGCGCGGTGGGTACCACGACGCTTTGTCTGACGCTGGCCCGCTGGGCGGCCAGCCGACGCAAAGTTCTGGTCGTCGACGCCGACGTGCCGGCTTGCGGCCTGACCCGGCTGCTCGGCAAAGACCCCGTCCGATCATGGCCGGCGGTGGGCAAGGGACGGGACTTCGTGACGACCGGGTTGATCCGTTCGTCGCGGACCGGAATCGCGTTTGCGACTTTGACTCCGATCCGCAACCGTCAGCTCTGGCCGCCGTTTCTGCTGGACCGGCTGGGCGAACTGCTGGCCAGTGCCGGTACGCTGTTTGACCTGATACTGGTCGACGCCGGTCCTGTCAGCCAGTTGGCCGGCGAGTTGACTGCCTGTGCCGCGTTGACACCCTGTGCGATGGTCGTCTCGGGCGGAGATACGAGCGAAGAGCCGCTGATCCAGTCCGCCCATCGCCGGCTGGGCGAACTGGGGGCTGAACGGATCCTCGCCGCCCGCAACTTCTCCGCCCGCCCGCTCCAGAACGTGGGATAGGCTCTTTGACGTGGGATAGCCTTCCAGCCTGTCATCGCCTGCCGGATCTCAAATCTCAAATCTCAAATCTCGGATCTCGGATTTCAGAGTCCGGCCGGGAAAGGCCCGGAATCTCTGCCGGAACCATGCCAAACCGTCTGGTCAACTGCCCATTCGCGGTTCACAATATTCAGCCGAGTGGACCTGCCCGTCGTTTCGGACCCCCAGGAGTCGTTCATGAGAACCCGATGGTTGTTCCTGCTGGCTTGCTGCGCCTTGCTCGCGGCCTGCCAGCGACCTGTTCCGTCGACGCCGGCCAGCACCAGCGGGCCAGCCTCGACGAACGCGACTGGCGATGGCGGTGCGTCCGCCAAGCCGGCAGAGGATCCACCCGCACCCACGAGTGAAGGCGACGCTGCAACGGATTCCGGTGCCAGCGCAGCAGTGGAAGTCGATCCTTCCATGGCGTTGACCGATTTGGTCACCGACTTCCAAAAGCGGACGGAAGAGGTCATGGCAAGATTGCAGGCGGCCCCGCCGGAAGAACGCCGCGCAATTGCAGCCGAGCGCCCAAGTCCGGTTGAGGCGGGCGAAACGGTCCGCTCCCTGCTGGAAAAAATCACAGATCCGGCCACCCGGTTCAAAGGTCTGGAGTTTCTGGCCCGCAATACCGCGCGACAGCCCGGACATGAGGAAGCGGTCAACGAACTGCTGGGAAAACACGGCGACAATCCGCAGCTGGCAACCCTGATCCCGATGCTGGGACGAATGCTTCGCAATGGATCGGAAAAGCTGGAAGGCATTCTGAACGGAGCGTTCCACGCCGACATCAAGGCAGCCGCGACCATTGCTTTGGCAGAAGCCCTTCAGGAAGACGATCCGGAACGGGCCGAAACCCTGTTGACCGAGGGATTGACGGCGTATTCCGAAGTCAAACTGAACGGCAAGCCGGTCGCGGAGATTGCTGAACCGATCCTGTTCGTGCTCCAGAACCTGTCGATCGGCAAGACAGCGCCGGATATCGAGGGGACGGACTTTGACGAGGTTGGTTTCAAGCTGAGCGACTACCGCGGAAAGGTGGTCGTACTCGATTTCTGGGGGGACTGGTGACCGCCTTGCCGGGCCATGTACCCGCACGAGCGGTCGCTCGTCAAACAGCTTGCAGACCAGCCTTTTGCCCTGATCGGTGTCAACAGTGATGGGGACCTCGCGAAAATCCGCGAGACGGTCAAGGAAAAGAACATTACGTGGCGCAGCTTCTGGAATGGTCCGGAAGGCACCGGCGGCCCAATCTCCCGCCGCTGGGGAATCCGTGGCTGGCCAACCATCTACGTGATCGATGCCGAAGGCGTGATCCGCTACAAGAATGTCCGTGGTCCCGAGATGGACAAGGCGCTTACGGAACTGCTCAAGGAATTGGGCCACGACGTGACGATTACCCACGACGAGGAGGAAGCCGAATCCGACGCCGCCGGCTGACGCCCGCGCGACTGGAGCCGGGGTTTCAACCTGACGTGACGATTGACCAGATCCCCTCTCGCCGGCCGCGGCGGGAGGGGTTTTTCGTTTTGTTCCGTGGTCAGTCTGAGGATGTCGACCAGATTTTCGCATGGCCAGAAGCTTGATCGACGGTTGCCATGGACTACCCCATCAAGGTTTTCTCGGAAGTCCGCGACGGCAATGATAGCCGCCTGACGTTGCGGGTAACGCCAACTCCATCGCCAACCGACCTGCTGCGCGAAATCTACGCCCGCTCTGCGCCGCAGGCTCAGGGCTACAACTTTCACTCTCTGGTCTGGGACGTTCGCGTCGGCAATAGCTGGGAGCGCAAGGCACTTATCTCAATGTCAGACTTTGCTGGTGAAGGTGTCGAGCGATTTGTAAACCAGCTTCACTCGCTCAACGCCTCATCGTCGACCGCAGTCGTCAGCCTGGCAGAGACGGACGGCTGGAAGGTGAACTACTCCTGGGTTGAGATCTGTCTCATGATGCCCGGCCGATGGCAAATGCTTCGCCGGTGTCAGCAGCCGTTTGAGCGGTGCGACGAGGTGTGATGGGCAAACGTCGTCGGATGCGAGGCCCGCCGCATGATCGGGAAAAACCACGATCCAACCCCGTTGGGGTAGACGGGTTGCTTCGTTGGCCACACCCAGGGTGCGCTCGGAAGACCTCGCGACCCTGGGCTGTGAGATGGAACGGGAAACGATGTTGTAACCAAGTCGGTGGAGTTTCATATTGGCGTTCCACGAGCAGCTGTGCGACGGCGGAAGTAAGTCGCAGTGGCGCAAGGCTTTTCGTGGGAGGCTTGGACATGGAGCGTCAATCAGCAGG
>JANOFL010000039.1:0-10892 GCA_031405895.1 Planctomycetota bacterium | reverse complement strand
GTCAAAAGCACGGAGGGCTGACGCCCTGCCGCTCGCCAAAATCAAATCTGGCCGCGGCTGGTGTATCCCCCACTTCAGGAGTTCGCCGCGGTGTTGCTGGAAGCCCTGACGGCCCGCGGCCGCACATGTCTGATTTCCGCCAGTGACCTGCTGGAGACGGTCGCGTCTGCGGGCAAGCCCGGATTGCCCCTGGACGGATTATTGTCGAGGCGGCCGCTGTTGTTGACCGCCGCGCTGTTGGCTTTTCACGACGAGAACCTCAGGCCCGCTGGTACTCCGGACGAGCTCGCGGACTGGGTCCGGCAAGACTGGCTGCCGACGCTGAACGCGGCCAGACCGGCACAGGAACCAGGCCGGATCCGCTGCTGGAGCAAGGCTTGCCAGCGCCTGGATCGTCACCATGCTCCGGCCATCCGCGACGACGGTTTGCGGCAAAAGGAAAAGGTGATTGCCAGCGGCGTGCGACGAAGTCTTGCCCCTGTGGCGCGCGTCCGCAAGCGCGACCGCCGCGAGCTGGCGAGTGCGATGCTTTCCTCCCGCTTTGTCGCGGCACTTGTGATTCACGGTGAGGGGCTGGCAGAGACCCCATTCTGGTTTGCCAGAAGCCTGTTCGATGTCGGTCCGGCCGTCCAGGAAGCCTGGCGGGAAGCCATTGCAGCCCTGGCGGGGGTGACGACCGCCGGGGAAACCTTCGAGTCAAGGCTGCTGGAAGAGAAGCTCGCCTCGTTGCGCCAGTTTGCTTATGGCGCGAGCCACGAGATCAACAACCCGCTGGCCAACATCTCGATGCGGGCCGAAGCCCTGCTCCGCGGCGAGACCGACGAAAGCCGGCTCCGCAGCCTGCGGACGATCCACCAGCAGGCCTTGCGGGCCCACCAGATGATCACCGACCTGATGCTCTTCGCCCATCCGCCGGCGTTGCGACGGAACGCGGTCCAGCCCGCCGCGATCGTGGCGAAGGTGATCGAGGAGGTTCTGGTCCGGCATCCGCGACGAGAGTTCGCAATCGTTCTGGAGCAACCAGCGAAGCCCCGCGACTGGCGCATCGACCCCGACCAGTTCGCGGAGCTGGCTCTCGCCTTGATCAACAACGCGATCGAAGCCCTGCCCGGTGCGGGCGAGGTTCGGCTCGAGGTCGACCAATCCAGCGGGTCCGAGCTGGTGGTTCGCTGTCGCGACACGGGCACAGGGTTCGACGAACGGGTGGCGCGGCATCTGTTCGATCCGTTTTTCTCCGGGCGTGAAGCCGGGCGTGGACTCGGGTTTGGGCTGTCGCGCGCCTGGACCATCGCCCGTTCGCATGGCGGCAGTTTGCACGTGCTCGACCGAAGTCCTGGCAAGACCTGTTTCGAGGCGCGCTTTCCGCGCGTGGCGGAACTGGCCGGCGTGGCCGATGCCAGGGCGGAAGTCCAGCCGGCTGGCCGGCGCGCAGAAGCGGCTTGAAACGGTTCGCACCCGGGCAGGCTGGCAGGTCGGGTGCGTTTCGCACTTTGCAAACTTCGAACTTTGAATTGTCGTTTTAACAGGGATTGAGCGACGCGGGAGGTCCAGCGGCGACGCTCCCCGTTTGCGCGGACGCCCCCTCCCCCCGCCCTCCCCACACCGCTCAAAGCAGCGGTGTGGGAGGGAGCCGGAAACGAAAATCTGGTGGCGCCGGCTGGTGTTGAAGAGAAATTTGCAATCCACGAAACGCACCCTGGCAGGTCGGGTGGGCCAGGTTAAAGTTGACGGGCCCAGGGAGCGCGTGGCCCGCCCGTAGCAATGCCCGCAGGTTCGAGGCAGGCCCTGGATCTGACCAGGCGCAAGCCTGGTCACCTCGTCCGGACGCAGTTTATTCACACCTGCTGGAAGCACGGACTCGCCCATGTCGCAAACCGAAGTCCGGTCCGGCCAGCTGATGTCAGACGAGGCCGTTGCCGCGATTCCGCTCTGGCTGGCTCTACTGCCGGTCTTGGTACTAATCGCACTATTGGTTCTCAACGTGGGGTACTTCGCCGATGGCGGGAAGTATCCCGGGTTCGGATCGGATGCGACGTATGGTGCCAACCAGATCGCGCTGCTGGTGGCCGCCGCTGTCGCCGCAGTATGCGGTCTGTTTCGCGGGACGCCGGTATCGGCCAGCATCGCCGCGTCGACCACGAACATCGCCTCCAGCCTCACGGCGATCCTGATCCTGCTGATGATCGGCGGGCTGCTGGGGACCTGGATGATCAGTGGCATCGTTCCCGCGATGGTGTATTACGGGATGCAGATTCTCAGCCCGGCGGCCTTTCTGGTTCTCGCCCTGCTGATTTGCTCAGTCGTCTCGGTTGCCACCGGCAGCAGCTGGACGACCGTCGGCACGCTCGGCGTGCCGCTGTTGATCATTGGCCGAAGCATGGGATTTGATGACGCCATCGTGGCGGGAGCCGTGATCTCGGGGGCCTATTTTGGTGACAAGATTTCACCGCTGTCCGACACGACCAATCTGGCCCCGGCGATGGCGGGCACGGACCTTTACACGCATGTCCGGTACATGTTCTGGACGACCATCCCGACGATGACGATCACCATCATCCTGTTTGCCATTATGAACTGGCGGACCGAGTATCGCGATCCGACGGCGGGCGGCGCGGAGATGCTGGCCCTGATCGACCGGGAGTTTAACCTGTCGCCCTGGCTGTTTGTGGTCCCGGTGCTTGTCATCGGGATGGTGGCCTGCAGGATTGATCCGGTCGTGTCGCTGTTTGTGGCGATGCTGCTGGGCGCGGCCGTCGCCGTTGCCTTTCAGCCCTCCGTAATCGAACGGCTGGCGGTGACCGGGATCGGCGAGTCAATGCCCGGACTGGTCGACGGTGCCGCTCCCGCCGCAATCCCCTCCCCCGCCGTTGAGCCGCGCGACGACGAGGCCTATGGCTGGAAAGCCTACCGGGCGGCCACGATCGCGATGGCCAAACCCACGAGCATTGCCACGGGCAATGACCAGGCCGATGCCCTGCTCAACGGCAAGGGCATGGAAGGCATGCTCAATACGATCTGGCTGGTCTTTTGCTCGATGTGTTTTGGCGGGGCCATGGAGGCGACGGGCTTCCTGCAGCGGATCACCCAGCCGCTGGTCGCGATGGCCCGCTCTACCGGTTCGCTGATCGCCGCGACGGCCACGAGCTGTGTGGTGGTGAATCTGACCGCTTCCGACCAGTACCTGGCGATCGTCGTGCCCGGGCGGATGTTCCGGAAAGCATTTGCCGACCGCGGACTCGCACCGCAGAATCTCAGCCGGACCCTGGAAGACGCCGGGACCGTGACCAGCCCGCTGATTCCCTGGAACACCTGCGGTGCGACCCAGGCCAGTGTGCTCGGCGTGGCGGCGTTCACCTACGCCCCCTTCGCCTTTTTCAACTGGATCAGCCCGCTGATGACGATCCTGATTGCGTACCTCGGAATCGGCATCGCGCGGATCGCCATCCAGAACGGCAAGTCCGACAAGTAGCCTCACGGAAGCGCTGAGTGATACTCGGTCCCCGGCGTGATACTCGGTCCCCGGCTCCCGCCGGGGACCGCACTGACCAAAGGCTCCGCCTTGTCCGCGCAAACGAAATCTGGCCTTGCCCCAGCCAGCCTACTCGCCGCGAAACATCCACAGATTCTTCCCGGAGCGAAACAGGACTTCCCGTTCTCCAATCGCCGGTGTCGTCCAGACAGCTTCACCGAGATTCCGCCTGGACCGCGAAACTGCAGCCATTCCGTTGCGTCGCCCGTCACCACAAAGCCTGAACCGATTGCCGAAACGACTATCAGAAACCATCGAAACCATCCGAACATCGCGCGAGATCGTGGCTGGAGGAGTGTATCGGCCTGCTTTCAAAAGTCGCCCGGCTGCCGTCATTCCCGGACAGATTCCCTGTACGATCCGGTTTTCGCGAGAGCCGCGCCACCCAAAATCTGGCCGTCATCGGCTGCCGCATCCGATAGTTTCCCTGATGGCCCGGCGGATCGCAAACCGCGCGCGTCAACTGCCGGCATGTCCCGACCTTCTTCCGTTCCAGCAGTTTCGTCCGGCCTGGTCAATCGATGTCCCGCAAACGCAAACGAAAAGCTCCGGAACAATCGGGCGGCGCGGCCGGGTCAGATTCAGGCCGCGCATCCGCCAAGGGTGGCTTTCGCGGCTTCAGCCAGCGGGCCAGTGGCGCACGGGAGACGACCCGTCAACAGGGCCCTGACGACAACCGGGTGATCGCCGGCAAGGACATTACCGTCCGCGAAGCCCGCATCCTGCTTTCCAGCGGGGGCGGCAAACTGACCGGGTGGGAGCTGGTAATGGAAGGGCTGTGGGCCATCGCGCTCTCGGCCACCCTCGCCTGGGCAATCGCCGTCGGCAAAGCCACGGTCTGGCACCTGCTGATTCCCATGTTGTGCGAACTGGTGGCCTACCTTGCGTGCATTCCGGTTCTGTCGCTCTTTTTCCGTCATCCGGAGTTGCGGAAAGTCTCGTGGCAATGCCTTCGTTCGCTGGCAGTCAACGCCTCGGTGGCCGTGATTGCTGTCGTCGTGCGATCGCGCCTCGCCGGGGTTTCATTCACGGAACAATGGAATGCGGACACAGCGATCCTCTGGAGCTGGATCTTCGGCAGCCAGATGCACTGGCCGATGCTGGTGGCCAGCCTGCATATGATCCGCAACACGACACGTTCGGTTCAGCACCTGATCAGCCACGGCCCGCCGTTTCTCGGGCCGGGAATGGGTTGCGGAATGCGGATCGCCGTCATGATTCTCGCGGCCGTGATCGTCCCGGCCCTCTGCATAGTGATCCTTGGATTCCTCAAGGACATCAATTCGAAGTGGCTGCCAGCACTGGCCCCGACGATCATTCTCGCCTGGGCCCTCTGGGCCTGCCTCCTCGCGGCCGACCTCTGCCTGCTCTGGTTCCGCTGGGACATCCAATCGAAGCTCAGGAAACGCGGTCTGCCTGTCGCAGTCGCGAAACCAGGTCGTCCGTAAACCCCTCTTTCAGTCCTGCCGGTGATGTAGCCCGCCGCCCTGGCCGGATGGGTCGGCCCTTCCGTTTGTTGACCGGGGAAACAAAAGGGGTAGAGTGCCAGGGTTACGGGGCGAAAACATGGACCGTCGATCCGGTCGCGCTCCGCGACGGGAACAGGGCTGAATGGCGCACCACTGGCATGGGAGACGGGTCATGAAAAAGGTCATCCTCGCACTGCGCTTCGTTTTCGTTATCGGGATCGTGGGGTTGTCGCTCGGGTCGGCGATCGCGCAGCCCAAGAAGAGCCCGATCGATATCACGACCAACGTGCAGTATGTTCCAGTCCTTCCCGCCATGAACTTCAATTACCCGATTGTGGCGGCGAGGGTGTACGACCCGGGCGGCAATCATGCCGGTGTTCAGGTCGAGCCGCCCCCGCCGACACCGCCGGGACCGTTCCCCGCGACAACGGTGATGGTCGGTGCCGTGACATACGCGCTGCACCAGTTACACTTTCACGGGCCGTCCGAGCACCTTTTGAACAGCAGCGGGTTCGACATGGAAATGCACCTCGTGCACCGCCAGGTCGGCAACCACAACAACATCCTGGTGATCGGCCGCTGGATCAGGATGGCGTCCCAAAACCCCGATCATCCCGAGCTCGACAAGATCTTCGGTGCCGGGTTGCTTGCAACCATGCCGTTCGGAATTCCGGCATTCGATTTGGACAAGCTGCTGCCTGCGATGCAGAGTCGCCACACTTATCGCTATAGCGGTTCGCTCACGGCACCCGGCGACATGGGGATCCCCGCGGAGTGGATCATCTTCCACAACCCGATGGAGATTTCGTTCGCCCAGCACAACAGGTTCAGGGCTTACCTCGCGGGAATCGGACTCCCGAACGGCAACGCCAGTCCGATCCAGGATCTGGATGGCCGCACCATCCTGACGGACGTCAATTTCGTCCCTGAGCCCTCGGCGCTCCTGCTGGTTCCAGTCATCGCCGGACTGGCGATGCTGAGCAAACGGCACCGGGCAGTCTGTTAAGGGGCCGTTCCCCAGTCAGGTTGGTGCCTGTCTGGCCGTGTTGTTTCCCGGCCTGAGCCAGGTTCATCGCGTTGATTTTCGGCGATCCGGAAGGCCATGTCTGTCCACGGAAGGCTATCGGCCGGATTCTTCGCCCGCCCCGAACGCACGGTACAGCCACATCCCCGGGCTCCAGTCGTAGATCGACCGGCTGGCGGCCCAGCGGCTAAGGGGCTGCAGCCCGGCTGGCAGGCGGCGGATGAACTCGGGCTCGGCAAGATTCTTGTTGCGGGCCACCAGCCGCTCCAGCAGCTGCTGATAGTCGGCCCGTTCGCGAAAAACGGCATACGTCGGGCTTGTCTGAAGCTCGCCCAGCGTGCCCGACGCAGGCAAGTAGTCATCGTCGACCATGTGTTGGAGGATCTTCACCATCCGGTCGCCGAGTTGATCCCGCAAGGCCGGATCGGCGACGCTGTTGGCCGCCGTTCCACAAGCGACCATCAGGCTCTTGAGCGGGATCGTGTCAGGGATGCGATCGGCCAGTACGGCATCGACCTGTTCAAGGACCCCTTCCGGGCGAAAGCGTGAGAGGTTGTTGGCGCGCGACGCACGGTTCTGAAGGCTGGGATTCAGCTCGACTGCCTCCGCGAACTTGAGTTCGGCACCGGCGAAATCCTGGAACAGGAACAGCACACGGCCTTCGCTGGCCCGCAGGTCGCCCATAGTCATCCGGACCAGCCGGTCGTCGGGATGTTGTTCGAGTGCCTCGGTGATCACCGTCACGGCGCGGTTGTAAAGGTCCATCGCGGCCGGAAGGTCCCGCGCCCGGCGAACATCGTCGCCCTGTTCCATCAGCGAACGGGCATAGAGCACGCGGTAATAGGGGTTGGAGGGCGATCCATCGACCACCTGCACGCGCAGGTCGAGCTCGCGCTGGCGATGCAAGGCCGCTTCGTCCGGCTTCCCGGCACTGGCGAAACCGGCCGCCAGCTCGCGGTGGGCGGTCGCCAGGCGGCTGAGCAGGTCAAAGTCGCCCGGATACTGCTTCGCCAGCCCGGCAAAACTGGCGGCGGCGGCCGAGTAGCGGCTGATCGATTCCTCGGGTTTTTGGTCCAGCAGGCAGTGGCCCAGCGCGATCGCGGTCCGCGCCTGCCACCAGACCGGAGTCGACGAGGAGTCGTTTCTCGCGAAGTCTCCAAACAGGGCCAAGGCTTCTTCCAGTGGCTGGACCGCATCCTGCGCGCGGGACTGGCGGCGCTGGACGCGGCTGTAGTCGCTCCGCGCCATCGCCAGCGTCATCGAACGGGCCGCAACCTCGGGCAGTGCCCTCGAGAACTTCTTCCAGTCCGCGAACAGGTCGAGAAAGATCCGGTCGCCGGCCGGAAAGCGGTTCCGGTCGAGCTTGATGTTGGCCAGAGCGAGCCGGGTCCGCATCAGGCCTTCGCGGTAGTCGGGAACTTCAGGAAAGTCGGCGATCAGCTGGCGGAACTGACTGATCGCTTTCCCCAGATCGTCCTCGGCCGGTTCCGGGTTGTCTTGCCGCCATTCGAGGTTGCCGCGGCGGGCATGCGAGCCGGCCAGCGTCTCGCGATAACGGGCGACTGCGGGGAATCGTCCGGACAGCTTGTCGGAAACCGAAATGGCTTCGTTGAGTTCCTCGACGGCGGCGCTGATCTGTCCAGCTGTCTCGCGATGGCGCGAAGAGTTGATACAGGCCAAAGCGAGGCCCAGTTCGTGCTCCGGCTGGTCGGGAAACTGCTGTACCAGCTCGCGTTGCAGTTCGAGGGCTCTTTCCGAGTACTGAACCTGGTGGCCAAGATCACCGAGCTGGGCCGATGTTTCACCGAGGTGTCGATAAACGGCGGCAAGCGTCTGGCGATGACTGGCCGAGTCCCCGTCGGATTTCACCAGCGATTCCAGCCGCTGCCGGGATTCGTCGAGGGATTTGCGGGCCTCGTTCCACTGTCGCTGGCCCTGTTGCACATTGCC
The DNA here is from genome assembly GCA_031405895.1 of Planctomycetota bacterium. Classification (GTDB taxonomy): domain Bacteria; phylum Planctomycetota; class Planctomycetia; order Pirellulales; family Pirellulaceae; genus BJ22. The sequence continues at coordinate 2,920 of JANOFL010000039.1, read as the reverse complement.
CAGCACGCGGTACAGCCCGGCCAACACCGGCAGGGAGCGGCGCTGGGCCTCAGCGCCGGGTTGGGTGGATTCAAGCAGATCGATGCCGGCCTGGGTCCGTTCGCGGGCCTGGTCGAGTCGCCCCAGCCGCAACAAAGTCTGCCCCAGCTCGGCCAGCGTCTCCGCCAGCTGCAGCCGGGGACCAGGCTCGTCGGATTCGTCGACCAGCTTCTGGAACTGGGCGACGGCGGCTTCGAGTCTGGCGAGGGCTTCCGTTTCGTCCGAAAGACGGAGCTGGATCTTGCCCATCTGCATCAGCCCTTCGGCCCGGATCGCCCGGCTGGCGTAGGACTCGCCGCCCAATTCTGCGAGAGCGGAGTACTGCTCGAAAATGCGGTTCAGGAAGGCACGTTCCGAGCCGTCGACCGTCTTCATCTCGCTCAAGTCGCGGATGACAACATCGTCGACCAGCGACCGCAGGGCCTCCAGCGCCTGCTGGTTCGCGGCGCGGCTTTCGTCCATCGCGACGACCAGCCGCGAATTGCTTTGGGACAGCTCGCGGTTTTTGGACCCCAGCAAAAGGGATCCGAGACTGCCCGCGACAATTGCCATCAATACCGTGGCCCCGGTCGCGGCGGCAAAGACCGGCCGACGACGCAGCCAGCGGCCCAGCCGGACCGGCCAGGCGTCGCGATGCACGCTGACCGCTTCGCCGCCGAGGTAGCGTTCCAGATCGGCGGTCAATTCGCTGACGCCGGGATAACGCTGACCTGGATCGTTGGCCATCGCGTGACGGCAGATGGCGTTGAGCCGGGCCGGGACGGCGGGCACGCGGTCGCGCGGAGTCGCGCTCCGACCGCCGCTGGCCTGAACCAGCTGTTCGGACGGACTGTTCAGATCGACGTGAATCTGGCCAGTCAAGAGGAAGAACAGCGTCGCGCCGAGCGAAAAGACGTCGCTCCGTTCATCGACTTCAGCCGTTTTGCCGAGCAGCTGTTCGGGGCTGGCGAAGGCCGGGGTGCCCATTGCCGAGCCGGTGCGCGTGCTGCTCGATGAAGCTGGGGAAGACATCCGTTGGCCGCGCGGTGCCTCGTTCGACTCAGCCTCGGGCGGGGCCTCCCACTCGCCGAGGACCTTGGCCAGCCCCCAGTCGAGCAACAAAGTCTCACCAAAAGGCCCGAGCATCACATTCCCCGGCTTGATGTCCCGGTGGATCACTTTCTGGCCGTGGGCGTAGGCGACAATGTTGCAGAGCGAGACGAAGCTGGTCAGCAACTTGCGAACAGGAAGACTGTGGTAGAAGTTGGCAGTCTTCGTGCCCGGTGCAGTCTGATGCAGCTGCTCGACCGCCTCCTGCAGCGTCGGCCCTTCGACAAACTGCATCACATAACAGGGTCGGCGAGGGTCGTCCTGTTTGAGTGAATGGACCGGCACAATGCCGGGGTGATCGAGGCGGGCGGTGATGCGGGCCTCACGTTCAAAGCGGACGCGCTGTTCAGCCGTGATCCGGCCAGACCGGGGAAACTTGATCGCGACCTTGCGATTGAGAATCGGATCGGTGGCGAGGAAGACGTGCCCCAGCCCGCCGCTGGCGTGGAGCCGCTCGATCCGGTATTCCGTAGAAACACGAACCGGACCTTCGCGCAGTGGATCGGGTGGCAGGGCCTGCTGCACGCCGTCCGTCGCGGCCGCATCATTCTCCGCGGTGCCAAAGCAGGACTCGACCGCCTCCAGTGCCCGGATGTGCCAGCGGACTTCGTTCAGCAGGTCCGGGCAGTTGCGGCAAAGCTCTTCGGGCGTGATCGGCACGCCCTGCTCCTGACGTTCTTCCCAGACCGAAAGCAGCTCGTCGATGGCAACCATTCCAAACGCCTTCCTGCGTGGGGTCAGGCTCTGCCTGGCCAATTCGCCCAGTACTGCTCATGTCCACACGGAGGGCTGACGCCCTGCCGGTCGCCTGCTGGCTCTGGCAGGCCAGAGCGCCCGCCGTCACTCGCCAGCCGACTCGTCGAGCAAGGCCCGGTACAGGCTGACCCGGGCAGTCTTCCAGCGCCGTCGTACCGTTCGTTCGGCCGCGCCCATCATTTCCGCCGCCTCGCCCAGCGTCATGCCCTGGTACCAGAGCAAGTCGAACAGCGTCCGGTCTTCTTCCGGCAGTTTTTCGACGTACTCGTGGAACTCGGTCCAGCGGCCCAGCTGTTGCGGATCGTAGGTCTGGTCGGGCGCGGCTTCGACAGCCGGAATCTGCGACTCGCCTTCGCTGACCCAGGTTTTGGCCTGGTTCGCGGCGATCCCCTGCGGCCCGAAATAGTGCCGCGACAAGTCAATCAGTTCCCGGCGGATGACGGCCGCTGCCAGACGGTAGTAGTCCAGTGTGGTCGGCGGGTGGCTTCGTTCGAGGGCCTTCCACAACCGGACGGACGCGTTTTGCAGCAGGTCATCCGTCTCTTCCCATCGTTTGACACCCGGAATGTCGGCCATAATTTTCCGGGAAAGCGTCCGCAACCGTTCCATCGAGACATCGAGCAGCCGCCGGGAAGCGTCCGGGTCGCCCGATTTGAGCATGTCCAGCAGCCGCTGGACGACCATTGAGGATTCCGGCCCGCCGGCTTGTGACATCGCGTAAAGGTCCCTGAATTTGCTGGTTTCCGCCAGTCTAAGCCCCACCAGCAACGGTCACAACCAGAACCCTCGGTGTCGCCGCGACGGTAGGGTGCGTGAAACGCACCCTTGCCCCCGGTTACCAGTCACCACCAAAACCATCTGACGATTCCTGGCCGGAAGCCATGATTTCCAACGATGGGTTGTCAGCGAACAGGAAACGGCCCTCTCCTTCGTCGCTGACGCTTCCGGCTCGTCTGGAGACAACATTGCCCTGTCCCGGCCGTCCCAAACGAGCCGGAAACGTCAACGACGGAACCAGGGGGTCGGGAGTCGTTTT
>JANOFL010000340.1:0-3894 GCA_031405895.1 Planctomycetota bacterium | reverse complement strand
ATGGTGGACCGCGCGAGATCGTGCTGACTGGGATACACCTCGGTCACTACGGCGTCGACCTGAACGCCGGGCTCCCGCGTCATGAATGGACCCGACTCGCATCGTTGCTGCGTGAACTGATGCAGCTCGATGGCCAGTTTCGGATCCGGCTCAGCAGCATCGAGGCGACTGAGATCACACGCGACCTGATCGACGTGATGGCAGAAAATCCCGCACGCATCTGCCCGCACCTGCACGTCTGCCTGCAGAGCGGCAGCGACGCGGTGCTGCGCCGGATGAAGCGCCGCTGGAGCGTTCGGCAGATTCTCGACCGCTGCCAGGAGGTGCGGGAACGGCTCCGACTCCCCGCATTTTCAACCGATGTCATCGCTGGTTTTCCGGGCGAGACCGAGGCCGACTTCGACGCGACGCTGCAAACCTGCGAGGAGATCGGCTTCATGAAGATCCACTGCTTCCCGTTCAGTCCGCGTCGCGGCACGCCCGCCGCGACGTTTCCCGATCAGGTCCCTCCCGCTGTCCGTGACAGGCGTTGTCGTGACCTCGCTACTCTTGAACGCAGCCTCCGCGCCCGTTACCTCGATTCGTTGCGAGGTGAAGTTGTGGAGCTGCTGGTTGAAAAACGGACCCGGCCCGATGACCCTTGGGGCACCACATGCCGTTCCGTCGCCTGTCACATCCTCGATCCCGAAGTTGACGCGGCCAGTATCCGCGGACAATTGGTGAGAGTCGAGGTAACGCGAGATGATCGGGAGAACGTTTTTGGCGTTCTTGTGAACTCCTGAAGCTCACATGCCGGCACGTCCGCGAAACCCGGTTGCCCCATAGTGATGACCAAACCAAAGGCCTGCGTTGAAACCACGGTCATTGGGCACTTGGCCGGAAGAACGCACCGCGACGCGATCGTGGCGGGCCGTCAGGCAGTGACTCGAAAATGGTGGCCAATCGCGGTTTCACAGTACAGATTGTTTGTTTCCACGGTTGTCGCGGACGAATGCGCCGCTGGAGATGCCGAGGCAGCCCGGGAACGGCTGGAGTTGCTTGACGCCCTGGAGTTCCTCGCAACGTCGGTCGCAGTTGATCGCCTTGCCAGTGACCTGCTTGCCGCTGGTGCAATCCCGCGGACAGAACCGCGGGATGCGGTTCATGTTTCCCTGGCAGCCGTCAACGGGATAGAATATCTGGTGTCGTGGAATTTCAGACATATCGTCAATTCGTCGACAGGTACGGCGATTGAGCGGGTTTGCCGTGCCGCGGGTTACATGCCGCCAACGATTTGCTCCCCCGACGAACTGCTCGAGGTCGCGCGTGAAGACTGATTCAGTCAACGAAGAAATCCGTGTCGTGCGAAGGAAACTGGCTTCCCGTTTCAACAATGACCTGGCGTTAATTCTCGCGGATATTCGCCGGCAGGAGCTTGCCTCGGGCCGCCAACATGTCTCATTGCCGCCCCGGCCGGTCGCTGCCGCGGTCGATCAGCCGGCGAATTCCTCCGTTCCTCTAGCGATGAGTGGTTCAGGTGGCGAGTCGCCTGCCGCCGGCTGATGCCACGCTGCGCTCCGGTCCAGTCGCCTGGCTGGGTGACCGGCTCGTGCCGCAGGAGGAAGCCTGCCTGCCGGTCTGGGATCTCGGCCTGACCCAGGGGATCGCGGTTGCAGAGCAGCTGCGGACGGTCAGGCACGAACTTTGGGGACTGGAAGGGCACCTGGACCGGCTGGAACGAGGCCTCGCGGCCGCTGGAATTGTTCCGCCCTGCAAGCGCAAGACCCTGGTGGAAAGGATTCAGCTGGTCGCAAGGCTGAACGCGGAGCTTTTGCGGACTGAAGATGACCTTTCGGTCTTTGTTTCGGTTTCCTCGGGATCGAGTCTGGCCCATTCGCCCCGGTCCTGGGATAACCGGTGGGTTAACGCACCGTCGCTTGACGCAACTCAAGCCGGATCCGGCCACGCCGCGATAGCATCACCGCGAACCGTGATCTGGGCCACGCCGATCGCCTTTTGGCGCTGGAATGTGGCGCTCGATGAAGGATTGCATCTCGTCACGGTCCAGGTTCCCGAACTGCCAGAGGCTGCGGCACCGCGGGAATTGAAGTCGAGGAGCCGGATGCACTACTGGCTGGCTGAGCGGGCCGCCAACGAAATCGCGCCTGATGCGTTGCCACTGCTCAAGGGCACAGATGGCTTTATCGCCGACACCTCCATCGGCTCGATGGCCCTCGTCAACCTCGCGCCCCGACTGGTGTTGGTCCCCTTGAAGCATCAAGCATTGCTTGGAGTGACGTTGCGGCTGATGGTTCCGCTCTTTGAGCGCATGGGCTTTGCCGTCGAAGCACACGAATTGACGGAATCCGATCTGGCGGCTGCCGACGAAATCCTCTGGCTCAGCACGCCGGTCTTCGGGCTGCCAGTTTCACGGTTCAACAACCAACCGGCTGGCGCTGGCTGGCAAGGCGCGTTCTGGAGCCGGTTCACATCCCTGCTTGCATCCGACCTCGGCCTTGACCCGTGGCGTCAGGCCCGCCAGTTTGCGCATCCTGAAGCAGGATAGGCTTTCAGCCTGTCAGTCAGTGTCGCCTTTCGCTCCGCCAAAGGGACTTCCTTTCGCGGAGCGAAGGGCGACATTCAACCGTCAAACAAGCCTCTCTCCCGCCGAGACCACTGCTCCGGCCGTAATTCCAAAATGTGCGTAAAGAGAGTCTGAAGGAGCTGATGCACCGAAGCCGGTCATGCCGACAAACTGGCCGCGGGGGCCGAGGAATTCGCGCCAGCCCAGGGCGATCCCGGCTTCGACCGCGACGCGGGCCGTGACAGAAGGCGGCAAAACGGAGTCGCGATAGCTGGCCGGCTGTTCGAGAAACAGTTCCCAGCTGGGAAAACTGACGACGCGCGGGCGGCGGCCGGCGGCGTGCAGCGTCTTGCCAGCCTCGAGGGCCAAGGCGACTTCGCTGCCCGTACCCACCAGGATCAAATCGCAATCGGGTTCGGGCTGCCAGACGACATAGGCTCCGTTGGCCAGCGAACCGGTGGGCAAGCTGGCAGCCGGCAATTCCAGCTGGGGGACAGCCTGACGCGAAAGCACGATCGCAGTCGGCCGGCAGGTTTGCCGCAATGCAACTTCCCAGGCATCGGCCGTTTCGCGTGCGTCGGCAGGCCGGATGACCAGCAGGTTCGGAATGGCGCGGCAGGCGGCGAGGTGCTCAACCGGCTGGTGAGTCGGGCCGTCTTCGCCAAGGCCAATTGAATCGTGGGTCAGGATGTAAATCACCGGTTGCTTCATCAGCGCGCTCAGCCGCAAGGCCGGCCGCATGTAGTCGGTGAAAACAAAGAACGTGGCGGCGTAAGGCCGCAAGCCCGCGAGCGACATCCCGTTGCAGACCGCGGCCATCGCATGTTCGCGGACGCCGAAGTGCATGTTGCGGCCAGCCGGAATCATCCGTGACAGGTCGGTCTCGCCAACGGCCTCGATCAACGAGTTGTTCGAGCCGGCCAGGTCGGCCGAACCGCCCATGAGCCACGGCAATCTGGGCGCGATCGCGTTGAGGGCCTTGCCGCTGCTGACTCGGGTCGCAACCGGCTTGGGCGGTGCCGCGAGTTTTGCCAGTTCATCGAAAACACCGGCGGGCAGCTCGCGCGCCGTCATCAGGTCAATTTCCCGTGCAAGGTCGGGGTTGTTTCGCCGCAGCTCGTCCTGGCCGGTCAGCCAGGTTTCTCGCAGCCGCTTGCCGCGTTCGCCCAGCGTCTCGTCAAACTGGTCACGGACGCCAGGTGGCACAAGAAACTGGGCGTCGGGGGGGCAGCCGGAAAAAACATTTGACCCCCGGGCATAGTCGGGGCCCAGAGGCGAGCCAAGGGCCGCCGCGGTGTTGGTTTTTGTGGGGGCACCGAAGCCCAAGAAGC
>JANOFL010000313.1:0-13717 GCA_031405895.1 Planctomycetota bacterium | reverse complement strand
CTGCAACGCAATTTCCAATGCTTCCGACTCCTTGCAGTTCACCAACGTGCAAAGGAATCAGTACGCCGTCCACCCCCAATCGTTCGGTCGCTAGCAAAAACAGTGTGGAACGATGAGTCCCCCCGCCCTCCCCACCACGCTCAAAGCAGCGTGGTGGGAGGGAGCCGGAAGGGAGAATATTCAGCCGGTTCGGGTACAACGACCACCGGCCAGCGGCTGAACTGTTCCACCAGGCAGACGGACTGTTCATCGGGAACAAACACGACGAGGTCGGCCGGACCGAACTGGAACAGATTCAGGTTGCCCGGAAATCGCCATTCCCGCTCGGCTTCCCAGCAACCCGTGCTCCTTCCGCCTTCGCTGCTCAAGTCGGGTTTGCCCCGTGGGTGGAACCAGGGGCGGTCTGCGGGCGACAATCGTTCCCAGTCGTCGTCATCGCCATAGACCACCGGCCGCGCGCCCAGTTTCCGAAGTGCTTCTTTGCGGACTCCGATCCCCGCCAGTTCGAAGTCGTACCGATGCAGGTGTGGCCGAAAGACCCGCCGCGAACGGAATTCCGGCAACGGAACCGCCGTCCAGGAAACCACCGGGTCCGATTCCCGGTTGAGCCGGTTCGAAGCGCACAGCATCCCTCCGCCGACAATCGAGATCAGCGGTACCAGCCGTTCGTCGATCTCCTCGGGCAGGCCCGCGAGCCAGAGCCGCAGTTCCCAGTCCTGTTGTTTTCGTGTCAGCCGGGACGGCGCGCGGGTCCAGTGAAACAGCCAGCCTTCCGAAGCCAACCAGTCATCGGGCGGTGGCGGATGGGTCGGTGTGCTGGCTTCGGTTGAGTCACAAAAAGCCAGTCCTCTTTCGCGTGGATGCCGCGGGTGATCGAGCAGCCATGGAACGGCGCCATCTTCGATCAATCCCCCGGCGGCGGAATCGGCTCCGCGACCTTCCAGTCCACCCAGCACCCACGTGCTGCCACGAGCCGATTCAGTCCCGAGTCGCTGCCGGACCACCCGCTCAGTATGGCTGCCAATGCGGACGTGCAGCACCCGGACTTGCCGGGCGAGGCTCGCCAGCAGTTCATCGAGACTGATATCAGGTGCCGCGTCGTCCACGCGAATCAGCATGACCGGCCAGTGCAGTGGATGGACGGACTCTGCGCGCGGCCGCAGCCGCTTTCCCGGACGGGATTCCGCCACCGTCACGACGATCCGCTGAATTCCCAGCCGGCCGGCGAGTTCCTCAACCGACTGGCTGGCGGTCATCCCTTTTCCCAGCAGCAACGCCTGTCCGTCGTGCCTGGCGTGGATCACAGCGGTCCGGAGGGCCTGGTACCAGTCGTTGGCGAAAGTGCATGGATCGGGCAGCCGGCTGGAAAGCAGGGCGACGGACGGCAAGGCCGGCAACCCACGCGGCATCTGTACAAGCCAGCCATGAGGCAAACCAACCGGGAGGAATGCAATCCCTTCCAGGTGATTGCTGCAGTCCGGTTTCAATGAGACGTCTTCCCTGCCTGGCCCGATGCAGCCGCAGTTGGCAGTCCGCGAACGATCCATGGCCGGACCTGGGATTGAGCAGGCAGGCGGCCCGTCCGGCAGACAGGTCAAAGCGGGAGCCGGGCCAACACGTTCCGGACGCGTATTAGTACGAATCGTATCAAAGTCTGGCGGCACGATCTGGTTGACAGACGATTGCGGAATCAGGGGACCAACGCTTGAAGGGGCAAGCGGCTGGGCAGAATCGGGACCTTTGGAACGCTCTGCCATGCTGGCTGCCCCCGCCGATCGCTGTCCGGGTGAAAAAAGAAATGTATCGAGGCCATTCCCCGGGAACCGGCCACGGCCGATGCCGTTGAAAGCCGGCGGAAAATGGCTAAAATCGCATCAAGTTGTCCAAGCCGGGCCGATGGCTGCGTGCCGTCAAAGCCTGCCCACCGCACATTCTACCGTCCGCCTCGATCATGGCAGTACCCAAGCGAAAACACTCGAATTCCCGCACGAACAAGCGCCGGGCCCATGATTTCCTGACGCCCATAGCGGTTAAGGTCTGCGCCAAGTGCAGCACCAAGCACCCCCCCCATGTGATCTGTCCCAATTGCGGATACTACATGAGCCGGGTGGTGGTAGCCGCGGATGAAGAAACGGCCAGCTAGGGTTCCGTCCAGGGCTGAACCATGGATGGGATCGATCAGGCGATAGGCGCCAACCCCGGGTTGCCTGGATGAAAGGCGAGTCAGTTCCGGGTTCGCGCTCCGTCCAGCCGGCAGATACTCGTACTCCTGCCTGAATCTGGGAGTGTCGGGTACGAGTACCGCCTCACTGAGGCACGCGGCAGGAAAACCTCTACCCGTAACCCGCCGCGCAAGCAAGGAAATCCGCGTGCTCGCCTCGCTTACGCGTCGGGTTACGATGGGTATGTCCTGAACTGCCGCCTGCCTGAGTACGAGGTCGTCCCTGACTTGTCGGTAGACCAAAGGGCGGACGCCCGGCGGCAAATCAAGATTTCGAGTCCCTACTCCCATGGCCAAGCTCTACTTCTACTACTCGGCCATGAACGCCGGGAAGAGCACGACGCTGCTTCAGTCGGCCCATAACTACGAAGAGCGTGGGATGCGGGTCCTGTTGTTGACCCCGCGACTCGACCGGCGCAGCGGCGAAGGCGTGATCGGCTCGCGGATCGGACTACAACGGCCGGCCCATGCCTTCGAACGCGAGGACGACCTGCTGATTCTGGCCGACGGGATGCACGCCAGCGACCGGCTGCATTGCGTTCTGGTCGACGAGGCCCAGTTCCTGACAGCGCGGCAGGCTTTGCAGCTGACCCTCGTCTGCGACCGGCTCGGGATTCCCGTCCTCTGCTATGGATTGCGGACCGACTTTCAGGGTGAACCCTTTGAGGGCAGTCGCTATCTGCTGGCCTGGGCTGACGAACTGGTCGAGATCAAGACCATCTGCCACACGGGCAAGAAAGCAACGATGAACGCCCGGCTCGACCAGGCCGGCCAACGGGTCTGGACTGGCGCGCAAATTGACATCGGGCACCACTATCTGGCTCTTAGCCGGCGCGAGTTCGAACTCGACCGGGTCTCGCCCATCGGCTACCAGCCGCCCGGACTTCGTTCGGCACGGCGGTAAGATCAGCTGCCGCGCGACGACCACACTGGATAGGTTTGAGACGGCCGGCGGCCCAAGGCGGGGACAACCGGCAAATGATCCTCTTCGCCAACTACTTGTCGACCGCGCATTTGGCCTGCGCGATGATCTATTTGCAGTATCTGCCCCTCAAAGCCCGTCCTCGTTGGACTGAAAGACGGGGACGGCCGATTGGGAAATGCCATCACGGGAGTCGTCGGTTTCGGCCGGTTCTGTCAAGCGGATGTTACGACCAGCCCGGAAATGCGTGCCCTATTCAGGCCGGATACGAGGCGGACCGAGAGGTTGCCATCCGCGACGGTGGCAGAGAAGGTCAATGTAACGTTGTTGCCTTCCGGCAGCGTAAAGGAATGGACCACTCCTTCCAGGTTGAGTCCAAACGAGCTGTACGAAGCGTAAACGTTGATCCCGGACGCGTCGTAGTCAACCTCGCCAAAGATCGCCTGCACCTGGTAGTTTCCGTTTGGCAGGTCCACCTGGAATTCGGCTCGCCCAGCGACGACCAGGTCACGGGTCAGGTCGTCACCAATCGTCATCTCCCGCGAAAAAAGCGACCCTGTCCCTGTCGTCCACCCCATTCCCACCGCTGCCGAATAGCCGTTGGTCGAGAATCCGCTGGCTCCCGCCTGGACCGGAGAGGTCGCCGTACCAAAGTCAATCGGCCGGCCCAGCGCAAAGGCGTCATCGTCGGCAATCGTCGCGTCGACCGAGCTGGTGCCAAGGATCATTCCGACCGGGCTGTTGAGCACCATCCGGAATTGCTCGGCGCCTTCTGCGAACCCGTCGCCGAAGATCGTGACCGGGACGTTGTAGACCGTTTCGCCAGCCAGGAATGTGGCCGTGCCGCTGACTGCGGTGTAATCGCCGCCGGCCGTCGCGGGATTGGCAAAGCCCGTGGAATTGGTCGCGTAGTTGACCGTTACGGTCGAGGTCGGGGCCTCGGAGAGGGTCAGCACAAATTGTGCCGCCGATGTTCCGCTGTTGCCCTCGACAATTGAACCGGCCGGTCCAGACAGGTTGACGGTGGGGACGACAACCGTTCCGTCACGCTGCACAAAATACTCGCCGCCACTGCCCGACTGGGCAAAGACGCGGACGTACCACGTTCCCGACGTGTTGGCGGTGAAACTGACGATGGAGTCGCCTGTTGCGACGGTTGTTCCGGACGGATTCACGAGTTCCATCCGCAGCAGGCTCGGGCCTCCGGATGACAGGCCGTTCTGGAACAGGTTGGGCCCACCGCCAGGTATCGATGCTCCAAAGCCAAGTGCCTCGCCGTTGGTGGCTGTGAACCGGTAGACGTCGGGCGTCGTCGTGGCGAACCCGGCCGCACCCAACAGGCCCGAAATGTCCTGGGCCGTGGCGTTGGCCACATCGTTTGCCTCACGGTCAAACTCGGCCCGGCGGGTCACGAGCAGGCTGTAGTCGGCGCCCGAGCCGAGCACCCGCGCGTAGTAGGTGTCGGGCGTGCTATTGGTGGTCGCGTCCGTGTAACGCGCGATGTAGCTGTTGATATTGGTGGCAGAGACACCGGTCTGGAGTAGCGTTCCGGCGCTGTTGTAGAGCTCGACCGCGACGCTCCCGGTGGTCCCGGTCCGGCTGGCGGCGAGGGCCGCGGCCTGACCATCGCCGAGCGTGAACGAATACCAGTCTTCGGCGGGTGCCGGCACGAGGACCGAAATCGAATCGTAGCCGCGGCCGTCCGACGAGATCGGGTTGTTGTCGTACTGCTGGAAGCGGATCCGGAAGTTCGCGCCCAGCGAAATGCCGGCCGTGCTTGCCGCCGCCGCCAGGTCGATGGTTTGCGTGAACCACTGGGCAGTCGTCTGGGTGCCCGCTGGAGTCCAGACTCTGAACCAGTTGGTGCCGTTGGCACTGATCGCGACACCGTCCGTGTTGGAGGTGCCCGTAAAGCTGACTGGCATCGCATGGACTTCGTCGCTCCAGCTGGCCTGCGAGAACTGCAGCGTCGCGGCGGTCAGGCCGGTCAGGTTGACTGTCCAGTCGGCCTGGTTGCGGATCAGGGTGCCACTGGTGCTGGTGTCCATCAGCATGGCAAAGCTGCCTGCCGCGGTGCCCTGCGCGCCAGTGATCTGGATTCGCCCGCCCGCCGCCGAACTGGAGGAGGTCCATTGGCTGCCGAGCGATCCCGATTCAAATCCATCCGCAACAAAGGTCGTTCCGCCACCTGCGGTGGGCAGCCGGCCGGTCACGGCCAGCCGGTCGGCACCCAGCGTCCCGAGCGCCAGGGACGAATTCAGCAGGCTCTGCGCGGTGGGTCGCGTGTTGTTGGTTGCGCCACCGTATTCCTCCGCTTCGGCCGCCGAGTTCAACAACAGCTGGGCGTTGTAGACGCCGGTCGTGCTGGCGTTGCCGCCAAATGTAATCCGGTAACGGCCGGCTGTCGCAACACTGACCGGTGACGTGAAGGCGTTCGCGCCTGTCCCCGTGACACTGGTCAGAATCGTTCCGGCCGGATTGCGAACGACGATCGTGGGGACCAGTGAACCGGTTGCCTGAGCAATCGCGGTCAGGGTCTGCCCGGCATCGAGGTCAATGTAGTAGTCGTCGAGCTGGCCAGCTGTGGAGACGTTGCCGGACCAGGCTTGCTGGTGAACCTGCGAGCCCTGTGTGGCCAGCTTGTTGAGGGCCGGCTCGAGCGTGAACTGGTAGACATAGTTGTCGCCGCCGACGCCATTGGCGTTGCCATCGAGGTCGGTGCCGAACGGGTTTTGCAGTCCTCCAGAAACCAGTGAGAGCTGATACTTGCCTGGCTCCAGCGGTGCGCCGTTGATGTTGAACGTCAGCAGGTTGTTGCCGATCATGTAGGACTCGGCAGCGGTCAAGCCGATCAACAAGTCGTCGCCATTGCCAAAGTTCCCGTCCGGGCCGGCTTCCCGCAGCACGAAACTGGAGCTGCTGTTGACCGAGGCAGGGTCCATGATCTGGTTGAAGGCGACCGTGAACGAGCTGACGTTCCAGGTCGCGGTGGTCGAACCGGCTGCCGGCAGTCCGGTCAGCGATTTCACGCGCGGTGCCGGCAGCGTGTTGCTCATTGACGCGAACGGATTGACGCGGCCCGTGCCCAGCAGTCCGGCGAAGGACGGATTCAGGGCGTCGATGTTGTCGGCGTAAAACAGCAGGCGGGATGCCACCTGGTCGCGATTCCAGCCCGGATTGGCACCCCAGATCAGCGCCGCAGCGCCAGCCGCGTTGGGCGTCGACATGCTGGTGCCGGATTTTGTGCCGTAGCTGTTGCTCAGGATCGTCGAAAAGATGTTGGAACCCGGTGCCGCGACGTCGATCCCGGTGCCGTAGTTCGTGAAACTGCTCTTGATGTCGGCCGAGTCGGTACTGGAAACAAAAATCGACTGGTCGAAGATCTGGCGGGCCGGGTTGAGCTGGTTGTTGTTGCCAGCCGAGTTGAAATGCAGAACGCCGCCGTCGTACATGTACTGCAGGCCGCTGAGGAATACCGGATCGCCGACCCAGCCGTCGACGTTGTAACTGGTGGTGACGATCTGGAAATTGTTGTCCGCCGCATAGCGGTAGGTGTTGTTGATGATGGCCGCGGTCCAGCTGCTGGTTCCGAGGTAGAACTGCATCGGAACGATCGTTGCCAGACCGGCGGTTCCCGCGATCCCGATCCCGTTGTTGGTCCGGCCCGCCGCGATTCCGGCCACATGCGTGCCGTGGTCGTTGGCACCGTTGGGGTTCGGGTCATTGTTGTTCGAGCTGAAATCCCAGCCGTTGATGTCGTCGATATAGCCGTTGCCGTCGTCATCAATGCTGTTGCCTGGGATCTCGCCCTGGTTAATCCAGATGTTGGGATTCAGGTCGACGTGTGGCCGGTCGACGCCGTCGTCGGTCACGCCGATTTTGATTGCCGGGTTACCCAGCGAGATATCCCACGCGAGGTTGTTCTTCATCAGCGGGTGATGATACTGGCTGCCGTAGCTCGGGTCGTTGGGCGTCAGCTCGCGCGGATCGGGACCATCGTGGCTGAAGTTGGGTGCGCTCCAGAACACGAAAGCGTTGAGATCAAGCCGCCGCATGACGGTTGCCAGGTCGGCACCCGCACCGAGGTTAAGGTGGACCAAGGTCACGCTTTTCCCGCCCGGGCGATCGACCGTCATCAGGTTCGCAATGACAGTTGCGTTGTTGCGGCCGGTCAGTGTGCGCCAGTTGATGCCGGCCAGGTGTCCGGCGGCAAGGCTCTTGGGTACGGGAGATTCAATAGCGACCACCAGCTGGTTGGCGATGTGGCTGCGCACCGAGGCCCGGACGATCATGTCGTCGACAGTCACTGCATCGCGGGCGAACGCATCGCCGATAACTGCCGGCTGAAAGTTCTCCCGGCCGATCGCACCGGCCAGCATTTGGCGGAGTTCCAGTCGGTCGTAATGAAAGGCTGAAGCCCGGTCGCGAGAGCTGCCACTGCGTTTGCTGGTTTGAACCCGGCGGGAAATCTTGCGCGACATGGTCAACCCCTTCGATCCTGGAAACCTTGGCGGGCCTGTTCCGGAAGGCCATCACCTTGAACACACTTTAGACGTCGGACCCGGGCCGCTCAACTTGCCGGCCTGGGCCTGGAGCGACCCATGTCCAGGAACGGCCGGATGGCTGTCCTCGACGGTCGGATGGGCTTCCAGCCCAGTTGGATGGGCTTCCGGAAGGGCTGGAAAGGCTTCCGGAAGGGCTGGAAAGGCTTGATTTTCCGCAGTCCGTACTGCGATGAACCCTGATGAACCGCCCGCGAGGCTTCCCACTAGTTGACATCTGAATCCCGGGGATTACCTTCAATGACTGTCCCGCGAATTTCCGGATTGTGGTGAACACTCCTCCGAACGCGGGATTGATGTTGTTGCAAGTGATACTTGGCCAAGCCGATTCGTTAAGCAACACCGTCAGTACGTACTCTGTGTTCGCCGTTATCTGAGAAAAGTGGAGTTCAAGATGAAGCTTCGAGTGTCCATGGTTTGTTTTGCGTTGCTGGCCTTCGTCGGCCAGAACGCCCGAGCGGATTTGCTCTACAACCAGTCACCGCACACTCCTGCTGCGGTAGGTGGCAACGGTTTAAGCATTTTCCAGGGAAGTCTTGATGCCGGCGTGACCACATTTGATCGCCAAGGCGCCGATGATTTCACCGTCACTGGTGCCGGCTGGAACGTCAACCGGGTTGACAGCAACTGGGTACAGGGGACCGTGGGAGATCCCAATGTGATCACCGCGATCAACATCGAGTTCTTTGCCCGGACTGGTGCTGGTGGTGTGGGCGCTTCGGCCGGATCCGCAGTTGGCACGGTTACCCGGACGACCGGGCCGGGATCCTATTTTGGCCGTCCTGAGCAGATCCTGCGTGCCGATTTTGCCGACATTTTCCTCGCTGCTGGTGACTATTTCGTCAAGTTCCAGCCGGTGGTCAACCACAACTGGTTCTGGCTCACATCGACTCCGACGACTCCCATCAACCTGAGTCCGGCCCATATCCAGCGCGGCCCGGCTAGCACAGTGGCAGGTGACGCGGCTTGGCCGACGACTTGGACCGCCACCGGTCCTGCGAATCCCATATTTGCCGTGGCCAGCGACCAGGCTTTCCAGATTCACGGAACCGCTTCTGTGATTCCGGAACCAGGTTCATTGGCACTGGTTTGCCTCGGACTGGTTGGCCTTGTGGCCCGCCGCCGTAACCGGAGCTGATCCGGTCGTCCTGACCGATTGCTGAACGCAATTTGATTTCGCATCCGCCTTCCAGTTGGAAGGCGGATTTTTTTTAACCAGTCATCGCCGGGCCAGCACGCATTGCGGATTTCGGTGCGGGGGACCAAAGACCAATGTCGTTAGCGTAAGGCTCCAAAGTACCAGGCACATTCCATGTGCCGTCCTCAAGTCAGCATTCTTTCTGCGGACGGCACCTGGAATGTGCCTGCTACCATCACCGAAAGTGGGGTTGGGGCGGCCCATTCACGTGGCCGGCCGGATGGTGGACACTGGGTTGGGCTTTCCGGGTTGGACCTTTCCTGAAAAGCTTCGTCGATTCGACGCCGGCCGGAGGCGCTCGGGTCAACAGAAGATGGATGGTACTGAAGTGGCTGGCATCGGCCACCGCAAGCACACGGAACCATGGCACTCGACCGGACCGAACAGCAGGACCGACAGCATCAACAGGATGCCCGGGCGAGAAGCCTCGAGGCGGTTCCGCCGGCGCAGGTCGAGGGATACCTGCTCGAAAACCACCTCGGGTCGGGGGCTTTCGGCCAGGTCTGGCTGGCAACCGACCGGAGCACTGGCCGCAAGGTCGCGATCAAGTTCTACAACCGCCGCAGTGTCGGCGACATCGAACCGCTCGCGCGCGAAGTCCAGAAGCTGGTCGTGCTCTCAGCCGACCGGCATGTGGTCCAGCTGCTGGACATTGGCTGGGAAGCCGACCCACCGTACTTCGTCATGGAGTACCTCTCGCGCGGATCGCTGGAGGACCTGCTCCGCCGGCAGCAGACCTTGCCTGTCGAGCAGGGGCTTGAGTTGTTTGAGGAAATCGCCGCCGGCCTGATGCATCTGCACGGCAAGGGAATCCTCCATTGCGACCTCAAGCCTGGCAATGTGCTGCTTGACAACGACAACAAGCCGCGGCTCGCTGACTTCGGCCAGTCGCGACTGAGCGACGATGCGACCCCATCGCTGGGAACGCTTTTCTACATGGCACCCGAACAGGCCGACCTCGACGCGACCCCCGACGCGCGGTGGGACGTTTATGCGCTCGGCGCGCTGTTGTATGTGATGCTGACCGGCAAGCCGCCCTACTTCGACAACACGCTGACGACGGAGATCGAGGCCTCGGGCGACGTTCGCAGCCGGCTGGCCAACTATCGCAAGTCGATGCTCACGGCTGGCCCGCCGCGCCGGCACCGCCAGGTTCCAGGCGTCGACCGTCCGCTCGCCGAAATTATCGAGCGCTGCATTGCGATTGATCCGCGGAAGCGTTTTTCAAGCGTCCAGAGTGTGTTGCTGGCCTTGCGGCAGCGGCGGGAAAACATTGCGCGGCGGCCGTTGTTGTTGCTCGGGCTGGTCGGGCCGCTATTGCTGGCCGCCATCGCGACGCTGTTCGGCTGGACCGCGTATCGCCGCGCGGTTTACGACACCGACCACGCCGTCACTGAACGGGCGTTCGATTCCAACTTCTTCGCCGCCAAGCTCGCGGCCCGCAGCGCGGCGGAACAGATCGACCAGTACTTCCGGATCGTCGAGCAGCTGGCCAGCGACGGCGACCTGGTGGGGGATTTCAGCGCCGCCCTCGCGGACGAGTCGCTGGCAGAATTGCGGCAAAAGCTGGCCGATCCGGCCCGGAATTTTGACCAGTCGCTTGAACCAGTCCGCATTGAGCTTCGCAACCACCCGTTGCGATTGGCCCTGCAGTCGCTGCTGAGCGGCCGGGCGAAGGAACAGCCGCAAAGCCAGATCAAGAGCTGGTGGGTCTACGATCTTTACGGCACCCAGCTGGCAAGTGAGTTCGGCCTGGTTGACGAAGAAACCCTGAAGCAGCGGGTCCAGACGATCGGGTTGAACTACAGCTGGCGAACCTATTTCACGGGACTGGAACGCGACCTGTATCGGGATGTCCCGGGCGGTCCAGCGGAGTACCTGGTTGCCGCTGATCCGGAGCAGCGGCAGTCCATCCAGCGTTCCAGCCTGAGCGCCGTGTTCTCCAGCCAGGCGGACAGGTCCTGGAAGATCGCTTTCTCGACACCCATCCGTCTCGGTGGCGAGATCATCGGGCTGGTGGGTCTGACCGTCGAGATGGGGGACTTTGTCGACTTCGAAGCCGGAGCGTCCCAGTACGCCCTGATGTACGACAGCCGGCCCGGCGAACACCAGGGGATCATTCTCGAACACCCGCTGCTTGACCGGCAACGCGCCCAGTCACAGATCGACGCCGAGGTGATCGAGTGTCGGCTTGAGACGCCTCCCCGTTCAGGCGTCCTGTTTGACGATCCGATCGGGAGCACTGGGGCGGGCGTCGACTTTCGCAAGCCCGCCGTGGCGTCGGAGGCACCGGTCAAGTTCACCGAGATTGAGATCGATGCGGTCAGCGGTGCCCACACCGGCCAGCTCCGCGATTCCGGCTTGCGGATCGTCGTACTCGAAGACTATGAATCGGTGATCGAGCCGGCCCATGCGCTGGGGCGCCGCCTGTCATGGCTGGGATTGCTCGCCGCATTGTTGCTGGCGGGAGTCGCCCTGGTGATGTGGTTGCTGGTGGTGCGGCTGATGCGGCAGACCAGCCGGCAGCTGGCCCGCAGCTTTACTGCCGCCGGAAGCACCAGCCCGACCAGCAGTCTCGGCTCCGCCTCGGCCGGTTCCGGTGGGCCGGGTCCCAAAACCACCCAGGCAGCCGACAAGACGGAGCTGGGATAGGTTCTATCGGTGCCACCTGCGGGCACGGTGCGCGCATGTTGGCTGGAGAGTATCGGGAATCATGCGGGATCTTCATCTGAAACACACTCTCCCCCTCTCCTCTCCCGGCGCGCCGGGATTCTTTCCGGACCACGGGAGGAGAGGGGGGCGGGGGGTGAGGAGGGCCGGGGCGTGAGGCGGCGTGTGAAACCTGAATCGAAACAATGTGGCCCGGAATACGTCACGCCGACAGCATCCCGGATCGGCAGTCCGCCGAACGGGCCCGAGCCGGCTGGCGATACATGTGCCGTTGTGCTCCCGGCCGCGGCCCCCTCACCACCCAACCCCTCTCCCCCGACGGTTCCTGGAAGCCCGGAACCGTCGGGGGAGAGGGGAGCCAGAATTGCGCGCGGTGGGCCATGCGACCCTCGGTCCAACCCACCGCGGGTTGCGGCTCTTGCCGCGTCAGGGTCTGCAGACGTCAAGGCAGCGATGGGTCCATTACGCGAACAGCCAACCCCATGACCCACCGAACTCCCACCCCAGCCGAAATCGCCCGTCTGATCGACCATGCCTTGCTGCATCCGACGCTGTCCGATGCCGAGCTCGTGGCCGGTTGTGAGCTGGCAGCGCGGCTGGACCTGATGAGCGTCTGCGTGAAGCCCTGCGCCATTCCGCTGGCGGTGCGCGCTCTCGCCGGTTCACGAACCGCAACTGGAACGGTGATCGGCTTTCCGCATGGCCATGGGTCGACTGCCATCAAAACAGCCGAAGCCAACTGGTCGCTCGACGCGGGTGCGGTCGAGCTCGACATGGTGATCAACATCGGCAAGGTTTTTTCCAGCGACTGGGATTTCGTTGCCGAAGATATCCGGGCCGTGGTCGAAACCGGCCATGCGCGGCGGGCCATCGTGAAGGTGATTTTTGAGACTGATCTGGTGACGGATGAGAGTTGGAAACGGCGGTTGTGCGAGATCTGCACGGCCGCGGGGGCCGATTTCGTGAAGACCAGCACCGGGTTTGGTTTTGTGAAGCAAAAAGCAGGCGGCTACGACTATCGTGGTGCCACGGTCGATGACGTGCGGTTGATGCGGGCCGCCAGCGGGCCGGCCGTCGGGGTCAAGGCTTCCGGCGGCGTCCGCGACTGGAATCAGGCAGTCGAGTTCGTCCGGCTGGGTGCCACACGACTGGGGACCAGTGCCAGCGAAGCCATACTGAGGGCCGGCGCGGCCGACGAAAACAGTTACTGATGTTGGGCCGCCGATCCCGCGACCAGAATCGAATGATCGCCGCGCCACAAATACCAGCCCGCAGCGCAAGCAAGGACCGCATGGGTGCGGCTTTTCCCTTGCTCGCGCTGCGGGCTGGTATTGAAGCACAACTTCAAAACTTACACTTCTGGCTCGTCTCCAGACAGGCAATCTGCCGCCGATGAATGACCCAACACTCGACTGCCTGATCATCGCGCCCCATCCCGACGACGCCGAGCTGGGCATGGGAGGCGCGATCGTCAAGCTGATTGCCGCGGGCCAGAGAATCGGCGTTCTGGACCTGACCAGCGGCGAGCCGACTCCCCACGGTTCGGTCGAAATCCGCGCGCGCGAAACCGCGGCGGCCTGCGCGGTGTTGGGACTGACCTGGCGGAGAAATCTTGGACTGCCGAACCGCAAGCTGGAGGCGACCCTGGAGGCGCGCGGGAAACTGGCCGAGGTCATCCGCGAGACCCGGCCGAAATGGCTGTTCGCGCCGTTCTGGATCGACGCCCATCCCGATCACGCTGCGGCGACGGAACTGGTCGAGGCCGCACGGTTCTGGGCCAAGCTGACCAAATCCGAACTCCAGGGCGAACCCTGGCATCCGGCGCGGATCTTCAACTACTACTGCGTTCATCTCAAACAACACCCGTCGCCGGCCTTTGTGCTCGACATTACCGCCGAGTGGCCGAAGAAACGTGATGCGATCACCTGTTTCCACAGCCAGTTCATCGCCGGGCGCGAAACGATGCGGCCGAGCTTCATCGACCGGCTTGAAACCGAAGCCCGCTGGTGGGGACAGTCGATCGGAGTCGAGTTCGGCGAGCCGTTCCATTCGCGTGAACCGATCGGGTTGAGCGGGTTTGCGGGGCTGGTTTGAACCATTGCAGGCGAGCGGCAGGGCGTCAGCCCTCCGTGTCCGGCCCAAAA
>JANOFL010000311.1:0-22677 GCA_031405895.1 Planctomycetota bacterium | reverse complement strand
CGCCTTTCGCTCCGCGAAAGGACGCTGCTGCCGCGAGGGTGGTGTTTTTCAGGTACGCTTTTTCTCCGGCTCACTCCTTTCGCGGAGCGAAAGGCGACACTCGCCGGATCAAATCGCATGAAACCCGACGACGAACTGTGTGTCTGTTTCCATGTCAGCTGCCGCAAGGTGGCCAACTGGATTCGTATTCACCGGCCGCGGCGGGCGGGCGAGTTGAGCCAGTGCTTTGGGGCCGGGACGGGGTGCGGCTGGTGCCGTCCGTGGCTGGAGCAGCTCTTCGCGGCCAGCCAGCCGGACCAGGCAACCGCTGACACCGGATCGCCCGGCAGTCGCGACACGGACGGCTGGAATCCCGCCAGTGCTCCCGATTCGTCGCGTCTGGACGAACTGGTTTCGCAGCTGCCAGAAGCCGGCGAATACGGCCAGGGCCGCGTGGACTGGCGCAAGGCCAATGGTGATGCAGAAACCTGAGCCGACGACCCTTCTGCACGACCTGTAGCGGATCGCGGCGAGCTGCCCGAACCCGGTAACGGCTACTGACGGACCGGGCGCGCATCGGCTATCCTGTGCAACGGCCGGCAGGTTCCGCCGGCGGGCAGTCCGTTACCTTTGACCCGACTCCATGGCCACCAAAAAGAAACCCAAGGCCGAAGCGCCGGCCAAGAAGGCCCCGAAGAAAAAAGCCGAAGTCGACGAGGCCAAGGTCGCGGCCAAAAAAGCGGCCAAAGCCGAGAAGGCGGCGAAGGCGGAAAAAGGACCCAAGCCTGAAAAGAAAAAGGCCGCCAAGCGGAGCCGGAAAAAAGAAGCGACGATCGACCGCTTCCGGATCTATTGGGGTGTCTTCAACCACACGCTCAAGCGGGTCGCGCTCTACGAATTCAACCAGAAAAAGGCGGCCGACAAACGGGCCAGCGAACTGAACGAAGCCGGCAAGCCGCCGCATTTCGTCCAGAAGATCAAGGAACTGATCGACCCGTCCACCATCACCGCAGCCGTGGTCGCTGGAAAAGTCGAGTAGCCCGTGTCAACGCACTGGACCGGGCAAGGTTGTCCCGTCAAATGGCGCGGCCCCGGAATCGTCGTTCCGCAGCGGCAAAGTCGCAGGTTCGTCTGCTCCCCAGGCCGGGAGTGTGGTGCCCATCGGTGTGGTGCCCATTGGCAGCGTGGTTCCGTAGGGCAGGGTAGTACCTGCCGGAAGCGTCGTGCCATCGCCTTGCAGGCCCCCGATTGCTCCGCGCCGCCCTGCCGGTGATTGCCAGTTGGCCGGCTCGTACCGGCGCTGGTAGCAACCGCCCAGGCTGATGATCGCAGCGCAACAAACAACGATCCAGGCGGCGCGCCAGTGCCTGCCTCCGCGGTCAACCCGGATCGCGCCGGGCGATCGCCTGAAATCCGCGCGGCCCGCCCTGCAGCCGGCCGGCTGGAACAAGGCGCTGGTTCTGTCGGTGAATTGGCCTGGCATCGGAAAACTTGCGGTCGTGGTCTGGACCGGGTCGTGGACTGTCGGCAATCCGATTGTAACGGCTGGACCGGTTGCCACGACGTCATGACTGTGCGGAAGGGCCGATTCGCTTTCCACCTGCCGATCGCCGCTGCTTTGACCGGGACAACCGGGGCAGGCGGAATGGTCGCCACGACCGGGCATCATCGCCGGTTCGTGAATCTGCCAGCGGATCGTTCCGATTTCTGTGGAAGCAAAACCCTTGGGGCCGCCGGCTCCATTGCGGATGCGAATTGAACGGTTCCAGACGGTTCCGAAACCAGTTGTGGTTGTTTTCAGGATCCCTGCGGCGGGGCCCGGCAGCCAGAAACTTCATCGGAGAGCAGGTTTCGTTGCGCACCTGAGTGCCAGCGAGCAGGTGTTGGCGGTCCCCGTCCGCCAGCCTCGCCCGGCTTCGGCCAGGCGTCCCGGTCACTCAGTCTGAATCCTGTTCTTGTCACAAGGAGACGTGTCTCGATGAAAACTCGTATGATGGCGGCCGCGCTCCTGGTGAGCGTGGCCTTCTGTTGCCAGGTCAACGCCCAGGGACTGATGTCCCGGATGATGGCCCGTGGCGGATGTGGTTGTGACGGCGGTGTCAGCTCCGGTTGCGACTCCGGTTGCGACTCGGCCAGCTCCTGCTGCGATACGCCGAGCCGGTGTGGTCGCGGACTGAGCCTGAATGTTAGCCTCTGTCTGCCGAAACTCGGTGGTCGCGGCGGCTGTGGGCTACTCGGCGGACGTGGTGGACGTGGCGGTTGCGGTGGTGGCTGTGACACGGGCTGTGACACAGGTTGCGACAGTGGCTGTGGCGCCGTCAGCACGGGCTGCGGTTGCGATGCGGCTCCGGTTTCGACCGGTTGTGGCTGCGACAGCGGCTGCGGCCGTGGCGGACTGCTTTCCGGCCTGAGCGGATTCGGTGGCCGCCGTGGATGTGGCAATGGCTGCGACACGGGCTGCGACAGCGGTTGTGGCGCGGTCAGCACGGGCTGCGGTTGCGACGCTCCGGTTTCGGCCGGATGCGGTTGTGACACAGCGCCTGCCGCTGACTGTGGCTGCGATCCTTGCGGCCGCGGTGGCCGGTCGGGTTGCTCGCTTTTCGGCCGGTTCCGTGGCCGTTTGGGCGGCGGTTGTGGCGGTGGCTGTGACTCGGGCTGCGACAGCGGCTGTGGCGCGGTCAGCAGCGGTTGTGGTTGCGACGCGGCACCGGTTTCGGCTGGTTGCGGTTGTGACACAGCTCCCGCCGCTGATTGCTGCGATCCTTGCAGCCGTGGCGGACGGATGGGCTCGCTCCTCGGTCGCGTCCGCGGCCGGATGGGTGGCGGTTGCGGCGGCGGTTGTGACACCGGCTGTGATACCGGCTGCGACAGTGGTTGCGGCGCGGTGAGCAGCGGATGTGGTTGCGACGGTGGCTGTGGCTCGTCCGCAGTTGCCGCTCCGGCACAGGGTGGAACCGTCGAGCCGATGCAGGCAGCTCCCGTTCAGATGGCTCCTCAAGGATCGGTTGATCCGGTTCCAGCTGCTGGCGACGGTGCCAACTACCTGCGGAACCAGACTCCCGCAGTTGATCCGAACGCCTTCATCATCCGTGGTGCAGGCTATCGCGGCCGGTAACCGGTTACCGCGAAAGGTTTGGACTGCCGGACACGCAATTGCGCCGGGCAATCAGTGAAGATCAATCAAAGCTGGCCACCCGCAAGGGGGCCAGCTTTTTTCGTGGGCGTAACTGACGGCTGGACGCTTGCGCAGGACAACTTTCCATCCCTGAAACAAAACGGGCCTTGAGGGCATCAAACCCTCAAGGCCGCTTCGCAGATTCGCCGTTGGCTCCGGCAGGTTGCAGCATCGTGGAAGTCAATCAGGTTGACGGCTGCCGACGGACGAACGGCCGCACTCTAGCCGGGACGCGCACGAAAAAAATACCAAACCAGCTGGTTTTCCAGACGGAATTTCAAGCAGCGCCGGTGGTCAGAATGCCTAGGCGGAAAGTCGCTCGCGCGACGAAAAAACAACCGTTTTCGTCCCTTTCAGACGTCAAAAGGGACTTCGGACCCGGGTCGCTTGCCAGTGCGCATATTGAACCGGAATTGACAAAAAACGGGCTTTGCCTGATTGAATGATGACTCGACCGTTAGCAGAATGGTGGAGCCCGCGAGTGCCAGGAAGACTATTGGGCGGGTCGCCCAGGCATTTGCGGGATTCCGACGGGTTGATTCAGAGCGACCCGGAAGGAATGTCAGGCGGCGGGTACCAGTCCATACCTCCCGGTTCATCCCGCGGCATGCCTTTCCGCTGGCAGTGTACCGCTGCCAGGAAGATCCACTTCCAACTTTTCGACACCCGGATTGACCAGTTTGGAGCATGGCAACCTGCTGCGCTCGGCGCTGCGCTGGACGAAGAGTCTTCGTTCATCGCGCAAGTCGCGCCAATCAACTGGCGGTCCTTTGACCCGGACGATTCAAGTGATGCCTTTCCGCATACTGATTGTGGACGACCACCCGCTGATCCGCTGGGCGCTGCAGCAGCTCATTTCCCGGGAACCGGACTTTGAAGTCTGCGCGACGGTCGCGACAGCCAGTGCCGCGGTTGAGGCCATCGCCGAGCACGGGCCCGACCTGGTCGTCCTCGACATTCTGCTGGAAGACGGCGATGGCGTGCAGGTGATCCATTACGCCAACAGTCTTTCCCGTCCGCCGCGGATTCTGGTCTCGTCGATGTGTGAAAATCCGTCCCGGGTAGGTGACATCGTCGCGCGGGGCGTGGCGGGCTTCGTCGACAAGGGACAGACGATGGAGTATCTGTTGCAGGCCATGCGCTCGGTGCTGAAGGGTGCCAATGTGGTCAGCCCCAAAATCCAGCAGCTGTGCGTCGACGCGCTTCGGCGTGGCGTCCCGGCCGAAGGCGGTCTGGCCCTCCCGAGCCTTTCCAAACGCGAGTCAGAAGTCTTTCGCCTGATGGGCGAAAGACTCAACCCCCAGGAGATCGCGGACCAGCTCGGGATCTCGCTCAAGACCGTCCACACGCACCGGCAGAACATCCGGCAGAAGCTCGGCCTGCGCTCGATGGCAGATCTGACCGGCAAGGTCGCGGTTTGGGCAACCAGTCTGGCCTGAACCATACGACCTTCTTTGGCGTGTAACGCCGTCCCGAAAACCGGGAACTGAACGGGCCGCCGCCGGTGGTCCTGATCGCACCGGGCCATTCAGTGGCTCAGACGCCCTGCTGGTGAAGTTCCTTGAGTCGCTGGGCGCTCTCCTGCAGGGCTTTGCACGTTTGCCGGGAATCTTCGATCTCACCAGCGTCCAGTTGAGCTCCCAGTAATCGGGCCCCCAGCAGAAGCGCGTGAAACTCATTGAGCATTTCGTGACGCAAGGACGAGCCCGGCGTGATGGCAGGCGGTGGCGTCGAATGGTCTGGATCCGTTGATCCGGACATGGGCAAAACCCGGGTTGGGAGGAGCGGGGGAAACCGGATACCTGTGTAGGCGCGCCACTTCGGCCGCTTCGGCCGATGAGCTGTCGACGCCCGTTCTGCTGGTGTGCCGTCGCCTTCTGAGCGGTTCAGCTGACTGGACCGGCCTCTGATTCACGCGAGAGGACGAGCCCGACCACGGCCGTGCCCGATCGCAGGCGGCGACACAACTGCCTTGACCCGATTCGCTGCCTTTAGCCAGTGGCTTGCAAGTCCCACTACGTTTGCAATCACCCGGTTCCACGACACGCGCCGGATCGAAGCCGATCCGGATGCAGTGCTGCCGTGGTCCCTGTTCCTTTTGCCTCCTCCTGTTTTAGCTTGAAAACGGCCCCGCGTGAACCATTGTCCTTCCAGAATTTACCTGGATTTATGTGCAGTCCCAATGTGGAATCCCATCGAACTGCTCCGTTGTTCGTGCCGATGGTTCCCGGTTCCGCACATCCGCCTTCGGGGTATCCGGGGAGTGTGGAATAACAACGGGCGAACCACGGTTGCTAAATCCCCGACCGTTGGCGGCAAGGAGATTGTTTATCGTGAAGGTCCCGGTCCGGTTCAGGTCTTGAGGCCGCCCGAATCGAACTCCGTCATAATGCGTCTGCACGAGCCTGTTTCGCCAGCCGGGCTCGGCCGTCAAGCAGTGCACTCGGGCTGGCGACCCGCTAGTCAAACATCTGCCCCGGCTCGTTTTTCAGCAGTTTCAGAAGAAACGCCCGCAACAAACCAATCTGTGTTCCAGATCGTTTAACGACGAGCACCGGGCAACGGCTATTCGCCAGCGTCTCCTGCGCGACGCTCCCCAGCAGTATCGCCGCGGACGCGGTGCGCCCCCGTGACTCCATCACCACGAGATCGGCCGAAAGCTCCTGTGCGACGGCACCAATCAAGCTGGCAGGTTGAGGTCCCTCGCGGAAGACCGGGATCATTCGCACTCCGTGATGTTCAATGGGGGCCGCGAAGGCGTTGAATCTCTCCATTTCATCATCGCGTAACGACTGGCCGGCTCCTTCAAAGGTTGTCCGGGATTCATCGAAGTAGACGTGGAGTGCAGTAACCTCCCCGAGCGAAGCCAGCGAAGCGATTTTTGCCGCCACCGCCAGCGACGTTGCGGCGGCCGGGGAAAAATCAATCGGCGCCAGTATTTTCCGGACGTTGGGCGACGTACCCTCCGGAACCAGCAGGACGGCGCATGGGGCCAGTTTGGCCATCCGGCGTGCCAGGCTTCGGCGCAGGACATGATCCTGACGATGACCGACCATGATCAGGTCGGCTTGCTCCTTCACGCAGGTTTCCAGCAAACGATCCAGCAGCGGGCCTTGACAGACGTGGTGAGACTGAACTGTTGTTTCGGGCAGATTGGGGATCATCCTCCTGGTCTGTGCCCGCATGTCGGCCATGACCGTGGCCTGTTGCGCCGGAGGCTTGGTGACAACCGTGTCCGACAGGACGTGAACAAAACAGAGCTCACCAATCACCTGCCGACGGGCCAGCATGCCTGCATACGCGAGCAGGGCGCTATCCTGATTTGACTGGTGGAGCGCAATGACTGCACGCTGGAACAGGGGTACCGGCAGTCCGGCGGCACCGGGGCCGGCCTCGGGAGTACCGGTAGTCGCAGGCGTTATTTCCCGGTCGAGAAATCGATAAAAAACGCCGTACAGAAAGATCGCCGAAAGTACACCGACGAGGAAGTCCGTCGCGATCACCATGATCGCCGTCCAGGCCATCAAGGCGATGTGAAAGTGGTTGTGGCGGAGCACTTGCCGAACCTCCGACGGCTTCACCATACCGGTCGCCACATACAACAGGAGCCCGCCAATGCAGGCCATCGGCACCATGCCAAGAAACGACGCCAGGTAGAATGCCATCACGAGCTTTAGAACACACTTGAAAACTCCCGCGAGCGGCGAAACAGCGCCCAGCTTGATGTTCGCCGCAGTTCTGGCGAGCGCGCCCGTGTGTGGGAATCCATTCAAAAGCGGCACAATGATCTGGACCCAGCCTTGCCCCCACAACTCCTTGTCCGGATCAAATGGCGTTCCCTTGTTGCCTGCGAGCCGATCCGCCATCCGCGAACAAAGCAGGCTTTCCACGCCCGAAACGAACAGGATTGCAAGCGCAAAATAGAGCAAGTCAAGTACGACGGTTCCCGTAACCTGGGGAAGGGACGGTCCCGTGAACTTGAACAGATTCGTCGGGATTTCGCCGTAACGGTCCCGAATGAGCACCAGACCGTGGTGATTCCAGACCAGGGAAGCCATGCCAACGCCAACACCAAGTGCGATCACAGGTCCGGGGATGAACACCGAAACGCGGATCAGGATCTTGACGATCAGGAAGGTGCACAGGGCCAGCGCGACCGCATACCAGTTGATCAGGGTCGCCTGCTCATAGATGCCATGCACTTTGTCCATGAAGTGGTAGCCCATTTTGTGCGGCAGCCCCAGCATCTCACCCACCTGCGAGAGGGCGATCGTCACGGCAATTCCGATCGTAAAACCCACCACAATCGAATGCGGAACGAGTGCGACGATCCGCCCAAGACGAGCCAGACCCAATCCAAGGAGCATGACCCCGGAAATCATGGACGCGAGAACGAGAAAGCCGTGGCCAACGGCAGGATCATCGGCCCCGTACTTTCCCATCAGGGCGGCAATGATCGGGATGAACGCAGCGGTCGGCCCATAGACCTGATATTTGGAGCCGCCAAACATGGCACCGACCAGTGCGGCCACGGCGCCTCCGATGATCCCCATTTCCGGCTTCAAGCCGGAGGCGATCGCCAGCCCCATGGCCAGCGGAATGGCGATCATCGCCACGATCAGGCCGGCGGTGAAGTCCCGAAAAACATTGAGCCAAAACGGACCCTTTGAAAGGTCCTCGTAGCGACCGTCATTCGGGTTGCAATAATGCCTGAGTGTTTTCCACATCCCGGTTGCCTCGATTGAAAAGTTGCTCTTGCCTGAAACGGACAGTCATCGGCTCGGCTTGCGGTTGCCGCACGGGAAGACCTGGTTACGGAGGATGGTTCGGGAAAACGCGCAGTGCGGATGGCGGCGGACTGATGGGCTGCAGGACCATGCCTGATTCGGTCCTTCGGTGTTCCAGCAGTTCCAGCGCCGCGCGGTAGCGGGACCTCAGGCCAGGCTGGGGCCAGATACCGCCGGCAAGAATCAACACCGTCAGCAGGGTGATGGCAAACTTTTCAGGCCAGCGCACCCCAAGCGGGATCAGTTCGTCCCGCTTCCTTGCGGCGAAAATCCGGAACCAGACTTTCAGGATGGCAATACCATTCAGCGCCGCAGTCACGACGACGCCCACGCCAATCCACGGCCAGACTTCCACGACACCTTCCACCAGCAATTCCATGGCAATGAAGCCCACCGTGCCGGGAAACCCGATCGACGCCAGACCCGTGAGCAGAAAAAAACCGGCGAGCGTCGGCATCTGCCCATACAGCCCGTGAAAACCAGCCAGCGAGATCCTCCCGATTCGCGACTCGACACAGCGCAGCACAATTCCGAAACCGGTCAGCGAGATCGTGACCGAAATCCAGACGCTGAGCGCGCCACACAACCCCAGTGGCCTGGCCACTTCCAGCCCGGCCAGCACCAGAGATGAGTGGCTGAGAAACAGATAACAGAAGAACCGCCGGGCTTCGGTCTGGACCAGTGCCATCCCCGCTGCATACACGGCGGCAACGATGGACATCACGGCCACGCCCTGCAGCACCCACTGCGGCGAGAACGGCAACACCAGCCGCATCGCCACCAAAGCGCCGGTCAAAGGTGCCACGGTCAGGATCGCGGTCCCAAAAGTCGCCTTTTCGAACAGATCGCTCACCCAGCAGTGCAATGGCACCGTCCCGCTGCGGATCAGGGCCGCGAACGCAAGACAGATCAACGCCGCGGGCTTCCAGCTGGCTGGGCCATGCAGCCACAAACCCCAGCCGGTCACCAGTGCCACAGCGAACGACCCCATGTGAAACGAATAGACCCGCGTCGAGGCCCCCCGCCGGCGCAGCTCGACCCAGGGACCCACCAGCCCCGCCAGCAACAGTCCCACCAGACACCACGAGGCCCGACAGCTGAAGGTCGCCAGTACCAGAGCCTCGGCCACCAGCGTCCATCCGAAACTGAACCGCTGGGCCTTGTTCAACGGCGTGGAAACCACTGTCAGAAAATGAACCAGCGCTACCAGGGGCAACAGCGGCGCAGTCAGTTTGTCCACAACCAGAACGTCGTTCAGCCCGGCCCAGCCCAACCAGCGCGAATCATCGTGGGCCTCGAATACGTGCAGTGACTGGAAGTCAATCCACTCGGCTCCCGCGAGGACCAGTGTCACTCCGGCGAACGCGCCAGCCAGAGAGCGCGCCGTTCGCACATCGCGCGCCAGCTGGACGCACCAGGCCCCCAGCAGGGGCACCGCGATCGCCAGTTCCAGCCACGCTCCATGCAGTTCACCCATCACTCGCCTTCGCCCTCGGGATGCAATTCGGCCAGGTCCGATTCCCGCGATGGCCGCCGGTCGAGCCAGTCCGTCCAGATCCGTTCCAGCCGGTCGGACTCGCGAAACAGGCCCATCAGGGGAGCCACCAGAAAACGGTCCAGCAGCGTGTCGAAGAATCCGCGTTCGAGGCCGAACCGGTAGACGGCAATGGCAGCCCAGCCGGGCGCAGCCTCACCCAACCGCCCATCCCGTACCGGCGACTCCGGACCGATCGCGTTTTCGATCTGCTGCCAGTCGCGAAGCGCTGTGGGAGCCCGCAGCAATTGCAGGGTCCGCAAGCTCGCATGGCCGATGATGTGAATCAGGGCAAGGTAGTTCAGCCCCAGCCCGATCTCGACGACGATCAGGCCCACCTGAGTCAGGGATGCGTAGGCCAGCGCGCTCTTGACGTCGCTCTGGACCCGCGCCGAGATCGCTGCCGAGATGGCCGTCGCCAGGCCCACCGCAACGACCAGCAGGCGGACGATCCAGGACTCCTGGAGCACCGGATTGACCCGCAACAGCAGATAGGCACCCAGATGCACCGACAGGGCGCCATAGAACACTGCACTGGAAGGAGTCGGTCCCTCCATCGCCCGTGGCAGCCAGCCCGAGAATGGCACGAGGGCTGATTTGCCCGCTGCCGCGACCAGCAGCAACAGCCCGACCAGCATCGCCGGGCCAGCGCCAAGGTCGGCCCGTCCGTCGGGCCATGGCCCGACACCGGTGAAGTGGCCGAAGTCGCCATGACCATGCAGATGATGCATGGCCAGCGCTGCGACCAGAAACGCCGCGTCGGCAAGCCGATAGACCGCCCAGACGCGGAGACCATTCTGCACCGGTCCCCGCCGTTCGTGGAAATAGGCGATCAGCATCGCCGACGAGAGTCCTACAAACTCCCAGCCCAGAAACAGCGTTTCGATGGTTCCTGCCAGCGAAGACACGACCATCCCGGCAAGGAACAGGGCGTAGAGCAGGTAGAACCGCCGGAAGCCGGCTTCCCGGTGCAGATAGCGCTGGGCAAACTCGCTGATCGTGCCGCAAAGGACAAAAACGAGAATGGTGAAAGGGACAGACAGCCGGTCAAAGTTGAACTTGAGGTGAAAAGAAAACTCATGGCCGGTCCCTCCCAGGTGGACCCAGTCACCCAGGCCGACCGGGACATAGCGCACGCCGGTGACCAGCATCAGGACGAGAACACCGAGTGTTGCCAGCAGCCCAATCAGGACGGCTGCCCGCGTCAGTTGCCCGACCCACAGCTCACTCGCCCGAAGCCCGGCCAGCATCGATGTGCCCAACAACAGCAGTAACGCGACCGGGCTGATCACGGTGGCCATTCCCAGCCACGCCAGCCACTGCTCGGAGGTGCCCATCAATGGCATCCTTTTTTAGAGGCCTGACCGGCGGCAACGACATCACCGATTTGCGCGAATCCGAGATGTCCGCGCTGGCCGCGGTACCACTCGCGGCTGCTGGCAGCACATGGAAGCTCTCCGGTCCGGGGCTTCCAGGGCTCGCTCCCGCCCCGCTTCAGGATCCGGATGTCACCGCTGCCAGGGTCCAGCGTGGCCAACTGGACCCAGGCGTGGCCGACCATCTGTTCGGTTACCCGATTCGACCGCACCACCTCGTCCAGTTCTGCCGGGTTCGCCTCAACGACAAACAGCAACCGCATCGGCTCATGGATTTCGGTCATCTGCTGGCTGAGCCCGGGACGCAGGTCACTCGCCGCGCCGGTCATCACGCCGGCCAGTGAGACAATGTTGTGGGGAAGCTTGGAACCGCAGCCGTATCCCTCCGGGTCGAGACAGGAGAACAGGTATTCGAGGCTGATCCCTCCGCAAACCGGGATGACGGCAGCAAGGATTCGCGCGAGGATCGTCCGCTCGGGGTCGTCCACCTCCGGATCGTAGGAGACCAGAAACGCGCGGCGGTCAAGAAAAAGTCCCCGGCTCCAGGCGCGCCGGCCGACCAGACAGATCGCCGTTGTGGCGTGGTTGTACTCGGGACGGACCTGCGAAAGGTCCTCAGCCCGCTGCCGGACTTCGACCAGGGCGCGGGTCGAAGTCGCGTCGAGCGACACCGATTCGAACCGGCGGCTTCGCTCGTGGGCGTTCCGCTGGCAGGCCTCCGCGAGCGATGCCTCGATTCGCAACAGCTGCTCACGATGCCAGGGCGGTACCGCGTCGAGGTCGAAACAGTCAATCCGGTCGGTGCACGTGTCATGGATCCCACCCACGAAATGCACCTCATCCGGCAAATCAATCCCCCGTTCCCGAACCAGGGAGCGGACCCGCGGCTGGTTGGCCATCCAGGCAAACGCGCGGGCGTTGGGACCGCCCTTGCTGCCGCTGCAAGCCCCGCAGTTGTAGGCCGATTCATGCGGATTGTTGAGGCTGTTGGAACCGTGACCCAGCAGGACGATGACCGGTGAAAAATGCTTCACCAGTCCGATGTCCTGCAACAGCCGGACCACGATGCCCGCCATCTCGGCGGTGGTGAATCCCTGGGCGAGGTCGCCGAAAGCAACTGCCCCGTCATCCCTGGCCAGATCCAGTTCCGTTGCCACCGGACGCACCAGTTCACCGGCTGAGGCCCGGATCCATGCGGTCCACCCGGGAGCCAGGACGCGACCCAGCAGGGGCAGTGTGGCCACCGTGCCAGCCAGCCCAGCCAGCGCCCCACCCAGCAGCGAACGCGACGAAACATTGACACCGCGGCTTGCCAGTCCCAGCCAGCGCCGCCTCCGGCTGCGGGCCTGATCGGCCATCCGGAGCGAGAACCGCGGGACTTCCCGCACCTGATGACGGGGGACCACGTTGATCGGGCAGAGCGGCCGGAAGTGCGCCTGGTCGACGCCGCGATAGTACATCACGACCGCAAAAAATCCGGCCGCCCCAAATGTCTCACAGGCCGGGTCGATCTCTTCAACGTGCCGCCGGAATGACTCCTCGCGGTCATCAATGCATGTGATCAGCTGCCAGGCGGGCCGCACTGGCTCGCACACTGCCATGCGCTGCGGAGCGTGGATCGCCAATGCGTCGAGCACCCGCGCACGGAAGCGCCGCTCATAGGCCAAGTGAAATACGCGCCGTCTTTCCCTGGACGAGAACGCCTCCATCTCATTGACCAGCGCCGCCCACTGCTCAACTGGCATCGCCGCCAGCTGCACGGGCTGCCAGCCCCGGACCTGCGCCATCTGGAAAATGGTGAAAGCGCGCGCCAGGGAAAGGCGGGCGGCCGCGCTCACGCCGGCGCGGATGCGGACTGTTTCGCGTTTCACCAAACGTTCCACATGCTCCAGCGCGCAGCGGTCGAGGATCAGGCGGACGGCCAGAAACTCCCGCAGCGAACCGGGCGGTGCCGGACGCGGAGTCCACGGTGCGTTCGTTTCCATCTGCCAGATCATCCCGGCCCATCCCGGCAGGGCCAGCAAGGTGCGCTCAAGGAACTCACCCTGTTCGGATGGCGGCACCCGAAAATGTTCCAGCGACTCCAGAATGCTCGCCAGCGGCTCCCAGTCCGGCTCCAGCACTTTGCAGAACAGCGCGGCCGAACTTCGCATCCAGTCCGGCCGCGGCCACGTTCCAGCACCCAGAACCGACACAAACGACTTCGCAAATCCGTTCGCACGGCCCGGCAACCTCCTGGCAGCCAGCCCCTGGTCAAGAAAGGCTGCACAAAAGCGGATCAGCACCTCGTGGACCAGCAGATCCGGATCGACTTCACTGACCGCGTGGATCCGGTCGCGGGGCCGGATCGCCCGCAGGGTGTTGGCGGCGACCACGGGCAAGTCGCGGGTGCCGGCCCGAACCACCTCCCACAGCACTTGCAAAGTCGCTGCCCCGGCACGAGCCGACTGAAAATCGCGCAGCAGCCCCTGCCTGCCACCGTTGAACCGTTTCGACACCAGCGCGGCCAGGGCTTCATCGCTTTCCCGGCCCGACTGACCGGAACCGGCTGCCGACTCCATCTCCTCGAGCCACGTCCGGGTTTTCGCTACCAGCGACCGCTGGGTAGCCGCCGGAACTCCCGAATGAAACCGCTGCAGCATGTCGGTTTCGGCCAGCAGCCATTTCAGCTCGACATCGGGATAGCTCTGAAGAGGAAACTCCAGCATGGCCATCCGCAAGGCGAAACGGGTCCCAAACGAACCCACCAGCAAATCGGCTTGGTCGCCGAGGTCTTCCAGCAAGGTCTCTTGAAGGTCCTCCTGCCGGATACGACCGACAAGAACTTCCTCACGGTAACGGGCCTCAGACCACCAGGGCTCGCAGCCAAACCGCTCGGCTCCGGCGGTCACCGCCAGTTCAAACGGAAGGTCTTCAAGGGCGTGAAGCGTATTGTGGTGCACGAAAACCGAAATCGGTCCCTGAGTCGGCAGCCAGTGGATCGCATGCCGGATCAGCTCCTCAACCCGCCCAGTGTTCGACTGCGTGCCCGCTTTTCCATGGGAATCCGGCACGCCAGTTTTTTCGCTGTGATTATTCAAGCCATTCCTCCTTTCCATTTCTGAACGCCGGAAGGTTCCCAGGTCGCGGGCTGATCAGCAAGGGACGGCTCGCGGGAGCTGCCGCCGTGCACCAACGAGGCAAGGCCACCAGGGGTGAGGGAACCAGAGGTCAGACAAAGGGCTGGCCTCTTGCGCGCAGGCATGAAGGTCGCACCAGTATCTGAAGGCCGACGCAGCGGATCAAACGGTCCGCCAGACCAGAAGGCCTGGAACGCCACTCAGGACCAATGCCTGCCACGGACCGCTGAACGTCGTGAGGTCGCGCCGACGCCCGGTCAGCCAGCTATCCGGCACCGAACAGGCGGACCCCGGACATGAAGAGAAAAAGCCTTGCCCTTCAAATCAGGCGAGTCAAAGAATGCGATCAGTCTCGCGCTGGCGCTGGCCCCAAGAATCAGCCTGACCGGATCAACTTTGCAGGCCCATTCGATCGTCGGTCCGCCGTCCTCCAGGAACTCCAGCAACCCGGTAACTTCGGCAACACGGGTTTCTTCGCCCGCAAGATCAACCGCCAGTGAGCCGGGATGTGGATGAAAAAGGGGAAGAATTAATCCCGCCACGAGCAGGGTGCGCAATGTCTTCCCTGCCAAGGGCCAGAACGAGGCCAGGCATTCGCAGCTCAATCGTTGACATTGCGGCAGATTCAAACTGCCGCCGGTTTTTGACATTTTCCGCGAACCCGTGAGCGGCCAAATTCCTGAGCCAGCGTTTCGCATCATAGCCCAACGGGCCAAAAGTTGAACGGCCAGTTCCGGCAGCGAGTGTCGGACGTTCTCGCCGGAACAGAAACGGCGGGCGGGCCGCAGTCCACACCCTGCTGGATGCTGGAGTCTGGGCGGTCCCGCAAAAGTCGAAGTCTCAATCTGGTGCTTTGTCCCGCCTAAATCCTGGGGTTGCCTCGATCAGCCGGCACGCGTTAGCGTCCGGTTCTGACGCAACAACCGGGGGCTAACGCCCGGCGGCTGATCCCAACTTTTAGCTTTGACAAAGCACTAGGTGGCGCTGACCCGGATCCGCGGTGGTCCATTTGCCAGAAAGCCAATCGCGGCGGCTTCGGCGATGCCGCGTGCCCGCAGGGCGGCGATTGCCACCTCCGCCCGCTCCGCCGGGACTGCCGCCAGCAACCCGCCTGAAGTCTGGGCATCGCAAAGCAGCAGGCGGTCTTCCTGCGTCAGCCCGTCGGCGAAATCCACCCAGTCGGCCAGATAACGCAAGTTGGCGTGCGTCCCGCCCGGCGCGATGCCCTGCTGGACATACTCGCGCGCGGCCGGAATCACGGGTACGTCGGCCATCCGGAGTTCGGCAGCCACATCGCTCGCGGCGACCATGTTCCGCAGATGCCCGAGCAACCCGAAACCCGTAATGTCGGTCATCGTCCGCGCGCCGCATTCGAGCAGGACCTCTGACGCCACCGCGTTGAGGGTCGTCATCCAGCGGATCGCTTC
The DNA here is from genome assembly GCA_031405895.1 of Planctomycetota bacterium. Classification (GTDB taxonomy): domain Bacteria; phylum Planctomycetota; class Planctomycetia; order Pirellulales; family Pirellulaceae; genus BJ22. Next base: position 7,280 of record JANOFL010000311.1, on the reverse strand, counting down.
GCCAATCGCGCCCAGCCGATCCTCGTCGTTTTTCGCCGCCGTCGTGATGATGCCGAGACCAATCGGCTTGGTCAGGATCAGCACATCGCCGGCCTGGCCAAGGTTGTTGGCCATGATCCGGTCAGGATGGATCGTGCCCGTGACTGCGAGGCCGAAGATCGGTTCATCGGCCTTGATCGTGTGGCCGCCGACGATCGCGATCCCGGCTTCGCGGGCTTTGGCCGCTGCGCCCTCCATGATCCGCGCCAGGACGGCGACAGGCAGCAGCTGGTCGGGAAAGCCGACGATACTCAGCGCCGCCAGCGGCTTCCCGCCCATCGCGTAGACATCGCTCAGCGCGTTCGTCGCGGCGATCGCGCCGAAATCGAACGGGTCGTCGACAATCGGCGTGAAAAAATCGGTCGTCAGCACGAGGGCCAGCTCGTCGCTCAGTTTGTATACCGCCGCGTCGTCCGCCGTCGCATTGCCCACCAGCACGTTCGGATCGGTGATCGGCGGCAAGGACTTCAGCAGCGGCAACAAGTATCCCGGCGGCTGCTTCGCCGCGCACCCCGCCCGCTTGGCAGTCTTCGTCAGCCGGATGGGTTCGGTCACTGCATCTGACATGGAATTGTCCCGGTATGAAATCTGGTGCCCGACGCGGGCAATCACCACCCCGCGATGGCAGGTTGAGGCGCAGCCCGTCGCTCACGCTTCCGGCTCGCCGACAGACGAGAGCAAACCGCAGGCTACGACGACGGATTGGCCAACACAGCGAGCGTATAGCCCAATGAATCATCGTGCCGGGAGTACCATTCGGCAACGACGGGAGCCGCTTCCGCGTGCAATGCCAGCTCAACTGGATGGGGCGCGATTCCGGCAGCACCGTAGGTCAGACCTGCCAGGTCGGGGCCGGTTTCCAGCGCCAGCCGCGCCGCGTCCCCGAACCGGCCAAGCCGACAGAGCAGGAGCACGCCGTACTCCAGCGCGACCAGCCGCTGGGGCGGATCGACATGGCGTTCGAGGTTCCGGCAAAAATGGGCCTCGGCGCTGGATGGGTCTCCGCCCAGCAAAGCGCCATACCAAAGCCGATGGTCCCGTTCCGTGTTCCGGAACGGTATATCACCGGGGTATTGCACCGACTCGGGCAACAGGCCGGCATAGCGCGCAAGCTGGTCCAGCGTGGCCAGCGTGGTGCGATCATCCACTGTCCGGCCGATTCGCAAGACGCTCATCAAGTGCGACGGATCAACATGCGGCCCGCTCCGCGCAAGGGCAGGGGAGTACTCGTCCACCAGCCGCTCCAGGCTTTGCTCCAGTGGCAACCCCAGCCGTTGCGTTGCCGTACTGGCGATCTCGTCCGCCAGGTGCCGGACGAGAATGACGGCACAGGCCTGCCGGTCGCCAGCCGGCAACTGCTGACTGATGCCGTCCAGCAAAGTGATCGAACTGCAGGTGCCCAGCCGCGCGACTGCCAGCGACATGCCGAGCGCCGGATGAGCCTGTTCATGGAGACAGATCTGGATCATGGCATGGGCGTTGTTTTCGTCGACGGGAACTGCTTCGAGCAATCCGCGTACGGCGGTCCCGTCCTCCACCGCGCGCAGGTAGCTCCACGCTCCGGCCACGTCCCCGGCCGCCGCCATCCACCGGCCGCACTCTAGTGCCGCGGCCGCCAGCCCCAGTTCCAGGGCCGCCTCCTGCCCGGCCGTCAGCCCTTCCGGACGCTGGAGATAGACGGGCGTGACGCCGTGGGCGATGCGGATTTGCAGCTTGCGAACCTCGAACAGCCGCTCATAGTCGCGCTTCCCAATGAACGATTCCGCAAGGTGGTTGAGGGCCGCCCCGGTTTGCCCGGAATCCAGCAGCCGCGCAACAGGGCCGACCAGGCTTTCAGTGGATGGGAGGTCATTCTGTGGCAATGTTTGAGTCACGCTTGATGGGGTTTGCGGGCTTTTCCGGGCACGAGCAGGAGCAGGAGGCGCGGGGTCTTTTCAGGATTTCTCCCTGCTTGGCGATCGATGGGACTTGCGTGAGCCTGGGATTCTCTCCAATCATCACCGGGATGACTTCCACCGACAACCTGTTCGCGGGCCTGGATACCTGGATCGCTTCGCGCTCGCGGCTCGATCCGCTATGGGCGTTTGCCAGCCGTTTTGGAGCCGGGCAGATCGACGCCCTTCCGGCCGTTCAGCCTGGTCCCGAGCCGGATGAATTCGCCTCGCTGGCCGGGCAGTTGACTACCGCGGCGCTGGACGGCGCGGTGCTTTTCTCGGCCGCCGGGGCCATCCGGCTGATCGAAGCCGCCAGCGGCTTGCCCGACCCCCAGCGCTTTCTCGCGGCGCTCGCCGATTGCCGTTTGCTGGTGGCCGGCCCCCGCGCGGCGCGAGTGCTCCAGCGCCGCGACATCGCGCCACGCCTGCGCCTGGCCGAGCCGGATGACTGGCGGCAGTTGTTGGCCCTGCTGGTGAAAGTGCCCGACCTCGCCCAGTCGCGGCTGGCCATCGAATCGACCACTCACGATCTGGCATTGCGGACGGGACTGGAAGCCCGCGGGGTTGGAGTCCGTTGCGTTCCCTTGGTGGCCGCTCCCCTGCGGCCCATTCAGATCGGGAAGGCCGCGGCGACCATGCCGCCCGCCCTTGTTCTGCTTGCTGATCTCGACGGGCTGGCGGGAGCTCTGGCCACGGAATGCCCGCTTGCGCCGGCCGCCCTTGCGACTTGCCGGCTGTTCGCGGCCGATGCCGAACTGGTCGAAGCGGCCAGGCTCCTGGGACTCGACGCACGACTGATCACCACGCGTCGCCCAGCGGCTCAATGGTCGGCCGAAGAAGCCTGGCAAATCGCCAGCCAGCTCTGGTAGCGGAGCGGCATCAGCCGCCCGGCAACCGCGCAACACTTCAGCTCCCCACTGGCGATCCAGCTTGCGCCATCCGGCCCCTGGTTGGGATATAGTTGTCCACTTGACCGTCGGGCCGGATTCAGCCCGCCGCCCATTCATCATTCCATTGCGTCGTCCGATCCGCGTGCCGCCGTCTGATTCGCCGATCTTCGAAAGCCAGTCGCTGATCGCCATTTTTCTGGGCGACCAGCCTGCGGCGCTGGGGCGATTTGAATCCGTCGAGTCTGCCGCGCTGCCGGCTGCCGTCCGGTCGCTGCTCGATCACAATCATCACATGACGGTGACGGTCGAAAGGCATCATGGCGGGCCGGTCAGTGTCGAAGTCCTCCGTGAAGCCTGGCCCGACGGTGTCTACGCCCGCGAAATCCTGCTCCGCCGTGCGGACGGCCGGGCGGTCCTGTACGGCATCGTCCGCATCCACCTCGAAGCCATGCCGGCTCCTGTCCGCAGGCAGATTCTGCTCAAGGAACTGCCGCTCGGCCGGATCCTGATCACCCATAAACTGATGCGGCGGGTCGAGCGGATTGAACTGTTGCGCATCTGGCCCGGCCCAAGACTGATCGAGTTGCTTGGCCCACCGGCTCCTGTGGAAACCAGTCCGGAATCCGGATGCTTCTTCGGCCGCACAGCCCTGATCCACGTCGACGGCCAGCCGGCCATTGAACTGCTGGAAATAGTGGCTTGAGTTTCAACTGCTGGTTGAGGAGATTGCGCGACTCTCGAATTCACCCGCGAACCGCGCGACTGATCCCGCCCCACGGCACGAACTGGGGCGATTTCCTCATTCGCCCGGCGACTTTCGCCCCCCCCAGGCAACTTCGTCGCACGGATTCAACATGTCACCAAATGGTGACATGTCGCGAACTGCGGGAAGGGGCGGAAAACAGACGAAGGACCAGCGACACGAACCTGCGAATTCCGCTTCCCGCCACGCCGGAAAGGCCTGCGGAGCTGGCGATCCGTCAAATCGCGTTAAGAGGCGGCCGGAATGATGTCATGGGCCAGCTTCCATTGTGGCTGACAGATTTCTTGAACCCACCTGGCCGCACTGGCGAACTTCGAAACTGGCTGTCTGCACGATTTTCCCGTACTGTTTTGCCAGGCATCTCCCACGACCACCACCTTGGCGACATGCAGCTTGGTTATCGCTTCCTATTGGCGTTTGGGCTAAGGGCGGCTTCGACGCACTTGGTTGAAGCCGGAATCGTGCGCTGCGCCAGGGCCCAATTAGTGTTAATCCAGGAAATTGGCACTCATGCGACACGGATTCTGGTCGGGGCACCAAACTTGGGGACACAGCACTTTGGGTCAAACTCAAACTTGGGGACACAGCACTTCGAACCTCGTTGGCACCGCGAACACCGCGAACATGGGGACACAGCACTTCGGGCGCGAACATGGGGACACAGCACTTCGTGACAGCGGTTCTTGACGGGGCGGGGTGGAGCGGTAGGCTTGGGCTTTTGGCGGAGCTTGGACGGTTGCTTGGACTTGTCGGGGAGGGCTTGGAGTGGCACGGCTGGCGCGGGTCGAGGTTTTTGCACCGGATGAAGTGGCCGTGGTCCATGTGCTTAACCGGACCGTCAGGCGGTGTTTTCTGATGGGGGACGATCCGCTCACAGGGAAGAATTACGACCACCGCAAGCAGTGGCTGGAAGACCAGCTGCGGCGGTTGGCGGCGGGGTTCGGGATCGATCTGCTTTGTTACGCCATCATGAGCAACCACTTTCACCTCGTGCTCCGCTCGCGGCCGGATGTGGTGGTCGAATGGGACGACGCCGAAGTGGCCCGGCGCTGGCTGTGGCTTTGCCCGACGAGGAAGGATGATGAAGGGAATAGCTTGCCGCCGGACGAGGCGGAGCTGAAGGCGATTCGCAAGGACAAGTCGCGGGTGGCCGAGCTGCGGAGCCGCTTGAGCGACATCTCGTGGTGGATGCGGCTGCTGAGCCAGAACATCGCTCAGCGGGCCAACCGGCAAGACGGAGAGACGGGCAAGTTCTGGCAGGCCCGCTACCGGGCGGAGCGGTTGCTGGATGAGACGGCATTGCTGGCCTGTGCGGCCTATGTCGACTTGAACCCGATCCGGGCGGCGCTGGCCCAGACGCTGGAGGCAAGCGACTACACGTCGGTGCAGCACCGGATCGAATCGCTTCAGGCTGCGGTGAAGGGTGAGGCCAAGCCCGCCGTGGGCGACCAGTCGGCAGCAAATCGGGCGAAGCGTTCATCCGGGTCGACGAGGGAGCATGGCTCGCCGGCCGCGGACAGTTATCTTGCTCCGCTTGAGATCAACGTGCGGCGCGACTCGGCGGGAGCGTGCTGCAACAAGGCGGGCCAGCGGGCGAGCGACAAGGGCTTTCTGGCGATGCCGTTGCCGGATTACCTCCAGCTGCTGGACTGGACGGCCCGGCAAATTGTGCGTGGCAAGCGTGGCCGCACGCCGGCTTCGGCCCGTCCGGTGCTGGAGCGGCTTGGGCTGACGGAACAGACTTGGTGTGCGCTGGTGAAGGACTTTGGCCGGCTGTTCTACGCAGTGGCTGGCCAGCCGCATGTGATCGACGGCCACGCAGGCCGGCATGGCGAACACCGCTACAAGACCCGGGTTCAGGCCCGGGAACTGCTGGCGGCCTGCTAAAACGCAGCCGCGCCGCTGCATCGCCAGGGCCGACTGTTCTTGCCGCCTGCCTCTCTCGCATCCGGCATCCGCTCCGCACCCCGCTGCGATCCCCCGAAGGGGTCTCGCGCTTTAAACCACCGGCAACCGGCCGGCGTTGACCACCGGCAAATTCACCTCAGGCCCGCTTGGCCAGGCAAGATTTGCATCGATCACCCGACTCCGCCAAAATCAGCCGGTCAAAAGTGGTGTGTCCCCAGAGTTCACCCGACTCCGCCAAAATCAGCCGGTCAAAAGTGGTGTGTCCCCAGAGTTCCCCCCGTGATCGTCGATGCGGTTGTGATCGCCAACGGCCTGCGCGACTACCGCATCACCTTCAGTGGCACGACTGGGAGCAACCTCCCCCAGATTCATGGCGCTGCGCGGCTGGATGGTGCCGGGAATCTCGACCGGACGCTGTCGTGGACCTGGGACAACGGCAGCCGCTTGACGGCGGCGAGCGATCCGGCGGCCAGCTATGGCTACACGCTCGACAACATGGGCCGCGTCACAACCGAGACGCAGAATCTCGCCGGAGTCGGGCTCGGGCCGAGGATCGACCTCACCCGGACCTGGGACAAGATCAGCAACCGGACCGGGCTCTCGGCCAAACTGGTTAGCGGTGGCACCACCATCAATGACTTCACCAACGTCTACAGCTTCGACAATCTCAACCGGATCTTCCAGATCACCCAGTCCGCGCTCGGCGGGGCCGGAGCCCATGCGGTCGCGGACAAGCGGATCAACCTTTCCTACAACGGGCTGGGCCAGTTGACCTTTGTCTCGCGCTACCAGAACACCAGCGGCAGCGGGCCGGCCCTGCGCTCGATCTATGGTTATGACAATGCCAACCGTTTGACCAGCCTGACCCACCGCAATCTGGAAACGGGTGGCGGCTTCACCAACCTCGCAACCTATGGCATGGCTTGGGACGCGATGGATAGGTTGACTTCGGTCAACTCACTGCTGGACGGAACGAGCACGTTCCAGCACGACCTGCGCAGCCAGCTGACCTCGGCTGACCACGCGCCGGCCCGGCCGGATGAAGCGTATTCCCTTGACCAGAACGGCAACCAAAACAGCAGCGGCTACACGACAGGTCCGAACAACCAGCTGACCGCTTCGCCGGGGTTCACGTATCTGTACGACCGCGAGGGGAACCGGACGCGGCGGACGAAGACTTCGGACGGGAGTTACCAGGAGTACAGCTGGGACCACCGCAACCGGCTGACCCGGGTCACGGGAAAGTCTTCCAGCAACGCCGTGCTCTGGACGGTCGATTACGCGTATGACGTCTTCGACCGGTTGCTCAAGCGGACCCACGACTCCAACGGCCCGGCTGCGGGCGGAGTGACCGACCAGTTCTTCGCCGGTTACGACGGCCTCGATCCCACGCTGGTCGTCGACGGGCCGAACGCGGCCGACCTGAGCAACCGCCTGTTGTGGGGTCCCGGTTCGAGCGACTTGTGGGGAGTTCCCTCGGCCGGTAACGCGACGCTCTACGCCGATGAGCAGATCGGCGCGGCGGGTCCGAGCCAGCCCGGCAACGTTCTCTGGCCATTGGGCGGGGAAGAAACGGGGAAGAAACGACGGGGAAGAAACGGGGATGGGGGAAGAAACGGGGACAGGGTGTGCCGGGATAAACCGGTTTGGGATAGAGAATGAGAGTATCTCACGAAGAAGGTCTAGCCAACTGCTTCGGCCTTCAGCGGAGGGGCGGATCGGGTGACCGGTCTGTCTTGAGCGTCC
>JANOFL010000288.1:0-24981 GCA_031405895.1 Planctomycetota bacterium | reverse complement strand
GTTTGGGGCATTGTCTTGGGCCCCTTCCCCCTCACATAAAGCAACAGTCTTTTGGCGGACCTAACCGCGACTCTCGCGACCCTGACAGCCCGGTTCAGCTCTTTTCAGGCAAGCCTTCAACCCTGCGAGTCCACAGCCCGGCCGGTGACCGCAACTTGCGATTGCCGCCCGCGAGCCGCTCGACGCCGCCGTCGCAAGATCCCGGGAATCCGCAGTAGACGGCGGCCATCGGCTCCTCCTCGCGCGGAATCGCCGTGTGGTTCCGGACCGCTGGAGCAGCCAGCAGGCCGGGGCTGGCCCAGTAGCTTTGCATGCCCGCCGCCGTGAGCAACAGCAGCAGGTTCTGCACAAACGCGCCGGCCGCGCAAAGATGTTCGGCGTTGACCTGTTGCTCGCGGGACTTGTCGTCCAGGTCATGGACCGGCAGCCACGTGACGAGCGCCAGGGCTCCGCAGCCGGCCAACAGATTGCGGAGCCGGTTCTTGGGCGGCACCTCAACCAGCAGTGGCAGGTCCCTCGCCAAAGCCCGGCAGGCCGGCAGTTCAAACAGGTGGACCCGCCACGGTTCCGCAATGCCGTCCACGTTCCTTGCAAAATGAAACGGTGCCCAACCGGCCACTGCGAGACATTCGTCCAGCCGTTGCCGGTGCGCCGCGAGCAGGTCTTCCGGCCAGGTGGGTGGTGCCGCGAGGTCGCCCAGCACCTTGCATGTGGCCCGTTCGCGGATCACGGAAGCCATCAGGTTGAAACGGTCGTTTTCGGACATGGCAAATGCAACAGGTGCTGGGGAATCAGGGTTGATCCGCGGAGCAGTTCGCCGGTCCGTCAGGCGGAAAAAAATGGGCGAACGAATCGACTCAACGCGATGCTGGATGGAGCGAAGCTAACACGTTTCTTGCCTTTGCGGGGCACTGTCGCGGAACATCCTGTAGCGATAGATTGCAAGTGCCCGGAAGTGGCCGGCTTCGGGCCGGGATTGGGTGTGGGAAAGCAAGGAAAGGGAACATGCGATGACTCTTGTGCGAAGTGTGAGGCTGCTGGGACTGGTTGCCGTGTTTCTGGTCGCGTGCCGCAGCGCCACGGCACAACAGCTGCAACCCGTCAATGAAATTGAGGGCATCACCGAATACCGGCTCGACAACGGCATTCCGGTCCTGTTGTTCCCCGACAGCACGCGGCCCCAGTTCACCGTCAACATGACCGTTCTGGTCGGCTCGCGACACGAAGGCTACGGCGAAACGGGGATGGCCCATCTGCTCGAACACATGCTCTTCAAGGGCACGGCCCAGCACCCGGACATCCCCAAGCTGCTCAAGGACCGCGGTGTGCTGAACATGAACGGCACGACGTGGATCGACCGGACCAACTACTACGAGACGCTGCCCGCCAGCGACGACAATCTCGAATTCGCGATCCGGATGGAAGCCGACCGGCTGCTCAACAGCCTGATCCGGGCCGAAGACCTCGCCTCCGAGATGACAGTCGTCCGGAACGAGTTCGAGATTGGCGAGAACAGCCCGTTCCGGGTCCTCTTCCAGCGAGTCATGGCGTCGGCCTACGAGTGGCACAACTACGGCAAGTCGACGATCGGCAACCGCAGCGACATCGAACGCGTTCCGATCCAGAACCTGCGCGACTTTTACACGAAGTTCTACCAGCCGGACAACGTCTCGGTGGTCGTCGCCGGCCAGTTCGACCGCGACAAGGCCCTCGAGTACCTCCAGAAGCATTTCGGCTCGCTCCAGCTGCCCGAGCGGAAGCTGCCCAAAACCTGGACCGAAGAGCCACAGCAGGACGGCGAACGGATCGTCCGGCTGGAACGCGTCGGCGACATCCAGATGACCGGTGCCGCTTTCCATATCCCTTCGGCTTCCCATGCGGACTACGCGGCGATTGAAGTGCTCGGCAAGGTCCTTGGCCTCGAGCCGGCCGGCCGGCTCTACCAGGCCCTGGTCCAGAGCGGGCTCGCGTCGAAAGCCAATTGCGAGAGCATTGCCGGGCACGACCCGGGCATGTTGCTTTGTTTTGCCGAAGTGCCGCTCGACAAGTCTCTGGACACCGTTCAGTCGACCCTGCTGGCGACGCTGGATGAGGTGGCAGCCAAAGGCGTAACCGAAGACGAAGTCAGACGCGCAATTCAGCGGCTGCAAAGTGATCGCGAACAGGAGTTCGCCAACACCGAGAACGTCGCGATCAACTTGAGCGAGTGGCAAGCCTATGGCGACTGGCGGCTTTATTTCCTCCATCGCGACCGCGTGGAAAATGTCACCGCCGACGACGTTCGACGGGTCGCGGCCGCTTACCTGATCGCCAGCAACCGGACGATTGGCCAGTTCCTGCCCACCTCATCACCGGTGCGGGCGACGATTCCGGCCAGCCCAAAACTGAACGAACTGCTGGCAGGCTACAAGGGCCGCGCGAAGATCGTCGCCGGCGAGAGCTTTGAACCGACTCCGGCCAACATCGATGCCCGGACCACTACCGGCCAACAGGCCGGAGGCATGCAGTTCGCCCTGTTGCCCAAGAAAACACGCGGCGCGCGGGTCTTCATCAGCGGCCAGCTGAAATACGGGACGCTCGACAGCCTGCGCGGCAAGCGTCTGGCCGCCACGCTTCTGCCCGAGCTGATGCAGCGCGGGACCGCCAGCCGGACGTATCAGCAGATTGAGGACCACTGCGACGAAATCCGGACTGAGATTGGCCTCAGCGGTGAACCGGGCAGCCTCTCGTTCTCGGTCGAAACCCGGAAAGAGCATATGTCCGCCGCGCTGGCCATGTTGCGCGAAATGCTGCGCGAACCGTCCTTTCCCGACGACCAGTTCGAAACCATGCGGACCGAGCAGGTCGCGCAGCTGGAATCATCGCGCTCCGAGCCGCAGATGCTGGCCATGAACGCAATGATGCAGGCCAACAATCCCTGGGAAAAAGACGATCCGCGTTACAACCCGACGCTCGACGAATCGATTGCCGAACTGAAGGCCGCGGTCACCGCTCCGGTCCGGCAACTCCATGCTGAAATGCTGGGCGCGAGCCACGGCCAGGTGGCTGTGGTCGGTGATTTTGATCCGGCCACGATCTCGGGCGAACTGGAAAATGTCTTTGCCGGCTGGAAGTCGCCTCAGTCCTATGCGCGAGTTGCCACGCCCTTCACCGAGCCGGCCAGCGTCGAACCGATTCGCATCAACACGCCCGACAAGGCCAGTGCCCTCTATGTCGCCGCCCAGGTGCTGCCGATTCGCGACGACGCGGACGACTACGAAGCCCTCTTGATCGGAAATTACATCCTCGGCGGTGGACCGCTCAGCAGCCGGCTGGCGGACCGGGTCCGCAAGAAGGAGGGCCTCTCCTACGCCGTGGGCTCGATGGTCCAGGCCGGATCGCAGGACGAGCGGGGCGGCCTGATGATGTTTGCCATGTCCAATCCTGAAAACACCGCGAAGGTGGTGACAACGATCAAGGAAGAACTGACGCGGCTGGTCGAAAGCGGCGTCACGACAGAAGAGCTTGAGAACGCCCGCTCCAGCTTCCTCGAGACCCGCACCGGCGACCGCAGCAGCGATCAGGCGATTGCCGGCAAGCTGCGCGAGAACCTTGAACTGGGCCGGACCATGCAGTTCGACGCGGCGAGCGACGCGAAAATCGAAGGTCTCACGCTCGAAGCCGTCAATTCCGCGATCCAGAAGCGGATCGATCCGGCCAAAGTCCTGATCATCACGGCTGGCGATTTCTCCAAAGCGGCTGAAACAGAGACGGCCGAGCCAGCTCGTGATGGACCCGCCGCGGACAAGGATGGTGGTTAAAGAAGTGCGATGTTTTTGCACTTTTTGCGGGCGCAGTTAAGAAGTTTCGGCGCGCGGCAGGGTGTCAGCCCTCCGTGTATTGCGCCGGACACGGAGGGCTGACGCCCTGCCGCTCGCCAAGAACAAATCTGGCTGCGCGTGGGACAACCGGGAGCGGACTTTCGCGGAGCGAAAGGCGACACTGTTTGACCGGGGGTTGAACCGGGCCGTCCGGTTGTGACGGTTGTTTCGCCTGCCGGGTCTCGAACCTATTGAATGCGCTGAGCCAGTTTGCGCCGGGATGCCTTCCGAAGCGGGCCTGAAAGCTAAGTTTTCAGGATCCCTCGCTGCGCCTGCGCTACTTCGCGCGGCAGCGGGGTCGTCCGATTGACCCGACCCGTTGCGTGGCCGCTCCATGATCAGACTTTCAAGTGACCGGACCGCAGGTGCCGGGCAGCTTGCCACACCGCGCGCCTTGATCAATGTCCTCCACCTCATCAACGGCGAGCACTACTCGGGTGCCGAGCGGGTCCAGGACCTGTTGGGCCTCGCCCTGCCTGCTTGCGGCTACGCAGCCGGGTTTGTCGCGCTGAAGCCTGGCCGTTTTGCCGGATCGCGGCGCAGCGTCGACTGTCCGCTCTACCAGCTGCCGATGCGGTCGCGGTGGGATATGGGCATCGCGCGGCGGATCGCGTCGATTTGCCGTGAAGGTGGTTTTGAACTCTTGCACGCGCACACGCCCCGCTCGTTGCTGGTCGCCGCGCGAGTCGCGCGGCTGACCGGATTGCCGCTGGTTTATCACGTTCACAGCCCGGTCGGACGAGACTGCGGGAGCTGGTGGAAGAACCGGGTCAACACGTGGCTGGAGTCGCTGCAGTTGCGCCGCTGTGACCACATGATTTGTGTGTCGGGAAGCTTGCATGACTACATGCTGGGGCTGGGACACCGGCCAGAAAAACTCAGCATCGTCAGGAATGGAGTGCCGGTTCTTGCTGATCGGGACCGGCGCTGGACAACCGGGGAACGCACGGGCTGGACGCTCGGCACCGTCGCACTGTTTCGTCCGCGAAAGGGGCTGGAAGTCCTGCTTGAAGCGCTCGCCCTGATTCGCGCCCAGCGTTCCGGCCTGACGCTGTTGGCGGTCGGGCCGTTTGAATCACCCGGGTACGAAGCGGCGATTCGCGATCAAGTCGCGCGACTGGGACTCGGCGACCTGATCGAATGGACTGGTTTTGAAAGGCAGGTCGATCAGCGGCTGCGCCAGATGGATGCGCTGGTCTTGCCCAGTCTTTACGGCGAAGGCCTGCCGATGGTGGTGCTCGAGGCCATGGCCGCGGGTGTGCCGGTGGTCGCGACGCGTGTGGAAGGCGTGCCCGAAGCGGTTCGAGATGGAGTCGACGGACTGATTTGCGGAGCCGGCAATGCGGCCGATCTCGCAGCGAAACTGCTTGCCATCACGGCCGACCGTTCGGCCTGCCAGATGTTCGGCGAATCCGCCCGCCAGCGGCAGCGCGAGCATCTTTCCGACGCCTCGATGGCCCGCGGTGTGGCCGGGGTCTACGACAGGCTGTTGTCCTGATCGTTTTGAGTGTAGAGCAGTTGTCCCCAACAGCTCCTCCGCCTGGCGATAGCAAGCGTGGACTTGGAGTGCCGGGGACAGCGAGGAGAACGCTCCGCGAAACGCCTGCGGCACAGAGGGCTGACGCCTTGCCGCACGCCTGGGACGGGAGCAATTGGGGACAATTGCTCTACCTTAGGCGGCGCGTACTTCCGCGATCCGGGGCATCTGGCGGCGGAGCGTTTTGCGACTGGTGATTTCGGCGAGGTCAATCAGCTTGTCGCCGTAGTCCTCGAAACGGTAGCGCGAGTGGACCCTTTCGAGCGACTTGACGCGCATTCCGGCGGCCATTTCAGGCTGCGCAGCCAGCATCCGGATGTAACTGGCGGCTTGATCGTAGTCGGCATAGGGCACGGCGATGCCGGCTCCGCCCGCGATCGCTTCGACGGCACCGCCGGAATTCTGGAACGTGATGATCGGCAGGCCCGACGCCATCGCTTCGTGAATCACGCAGGGGAAAGGATCGACGCGCGAGGACATCAGAAAGATGTCGGAAGCGAGGAAGTACGGCTCGACGTCGGCCTTCTCGCCCACAAAATGCACATGCGTGCCGAGGCCGCTTTTGTCGAGGTCCAGCTGGACGTAGTGCCACGGCGAATGGGTCCAGCGCGGTCCGTCGCCGACCCAGATGAAGTGAATCGGCGCCGCCTGGCGCGACTGGTTGTGCAGGGTCCGGGCGATGTTGGCAAAGTGGTCGATCCCCTTGCGGAGATCGAGGGTGCCGCAACCGAGCACGACGAAGGCGTCTTCGGGCAGCCCCATTTCGCCGAGGATTTTCTTGCGCGCCGCGGCACGGGTGCCTTTGCGGCCGAACTCGGGGTTGAGCAGCCCCTGCGGCAGCACCACGGCCTTGCCCTGCGGCATGGGTGCCTTCTGGTCAGCCGCCTCGCGCACGGCATGGACCGGAAAGATGACCTTGTCGCTGTAGGCGTAGATGTTCTGGTAGTCTTCCTCGGCGTAGCTCGACGGCAACTCATGGACGAGGTAGATCATGGGAATCCGCTGACCGGCGACCGCTTCGGCAATGAAGCGCGATTCCATGCTGTTGCAGAGGGCGAGCACCGGCGGGTTGCCTTTTTCCCGCTGGACGAACTTCTGAACGCGTTTGGTGACTTCGTCGCAGGTCTTCCGCGGAGCGTTGAGGCATTCAACCGTGGAGTGCTTTTTGAACTCGCCCGCGAGGTGTCCGCCGTTGTGGAGGATCGTCTCGCACTGGATGTCGCAGCGCTGGCTGAAGTGCTTGAGGATGTTGAGAATGATCAGTGGGGCACCGGTTCGGGTCGCTTCATGCGAGACGAACAGCACGCGCGTGCGGGCAGCTGGAGCCTCTTCGGTTCTTCCGCCGCCGCGAAAAATCCGGAGCCCACGATTGCCCACGCTGGATAGCAGTCCCACGGTGTTCGCTCCCTCGAAAAAAAGCCAGGCAGTCGACGGACCCAACAGGCGACCGGGCCGTGCGCCCGCCGGTTACGTCTTTTTCTGGATCGGCCAGCCGGCCCCCGCACATTCGGCAAAATCGGCCCAGGCAGCAGACTTTGACGGAATGCTGGCATGTCGTTGCCAGCGGCTCATGCCGAGCGGCTGAAGAGTGCCTGAAATTCCCGGCACTCGTTTTCGCCGTCCCTGGTGAGCTGGTCCGAGACGATCCGGCCTTCCGCCATGACAACAATCCGGTCGGCGAGCTCGAGCGAACTGCGGCGATGCGAAATGATGAACGTCGTGCGACCGCGAAAAAACTGGCGGAGCGAGTCGTGCAGAAGGGCTTCGTTGCGGCCATCGATCTGGCTGGTTGCTTCGTCGAGGATCAGCACGGCGGGATTGGCGAGGATCGCACGGGCGAGCGCCACCCGCTGCCGCTGGCCGGCCGAGAGCAGCTTGCCGCCATCACCGACTTTCGTCTGGAATCCGTCCGGCAGGACGCCCAGAAAATCTGTTACGCGCGCGAGACGGGCCGCCGCCAGGACTTCCCGTTCTCCGGCGTGGCGATTGCCGTAAGCGATGTTCTCGCGCAAGGTCGCCGAGAAGAGCTCACTCTCCTGGGTGACCCATGCGAACTGGCGGCGCAGCTGACGGGGGCTGAAACTCCGCAAGTCGATCCCGTCGAGCAGGATCCGTCCGGCAAACGGGTCGTAGAAGCGGACCAGCAGGTTCATCATCGTCGACTTGCCGCAACCGTTCTCGCCGACAATGGCCACTGTTTGGCCGAACGGGATTTCCAGTGACACTGCGTTCAAAACCGTCTGACGCGGCCGGTAGGCAAAGCTGACCCGCTCGAACGTGACCGCCTTGCGATGCTGCGGGACTGGTTCGGGGTGCTCCGGCCGGCGGACACGCGGCTCGACGGCAAACGTCCGCTCGAGGTTTTCGCAGGCCGCGCCGCCGCGGACGAGAATGTTGACAACTTCGGTCATCTTGCGGGCCGGATCGCTGGCCCCCGCAAGGAACGAGTAGAAGAGCAGCAGTGACATCGGCTCCAGCGGCCGGGGGCAGAGCGTGATGCCCCAGAGGCTGGTCTGCTGGTGAAGGACGAGCCAGGCACCAGCGAGAATCGAACCGGCGATGGAGATGATTCCGAGGACTTCTGTCGCCGGTCGAATCAGCGAATCGTAGAAGCTGATCCGCTGGCCGATCCGGTAAAGACTCGCGGCATTGGCCTTGAATCGCCGCCGTTCGCGGACTTCCTGGT
Organism: Planctomycetota bacterium; assembly: GCA_031405895.1. Classification (GTDB taxonomy): domain Bacteria; phylum Planctomycetota; class Planctomycetia; order Pirellulales; family Pirellulaceae; genus BJ22. The sequence goes on along the minus strand of JANOFL010000288.1, from coordinate 16,898 downwards.
TGAAAATGCGCACCGTCCTGATCGAGCCGAAGGTCTCGATCAGGGTTTGAAAAACCGTCCCCATCCCGTCCATTTCGCGCTGGGTAGACCGCTTCATCCGCCGGGAGAGCGAATACACGACCCACGCGCCGGCAGGTACGACGGCCAGCGAGACGATCAGCAGCGGCCAGCAGAGCCACGCCGCGCCGGCGAGGCAGGCCAGCATCTTGAGCGGCTCGCGGAGCATCTTGCCGTAGAACATCTGCACGCCACCGCTGACCATCAGCATGTTGTGCGAGAGGTGCGTCATCAGGTTGGCGGTGCCGATGTTCTCGATCCGCCGCTGGTCGAGTTCGAGCGCCTTGCGATAGTAGATCCGGCGCATATCCATCACCGTCCGGTTGGCCACCCGGGCGACCAGCACGGCGCTGACGACCAGCAGGACACCTTTGAGCAGCGAAATGACGAGCAGGAAACCGATCGCCCAGGCAAGTGTCGAGAAGGGCGTGGTGGGAGCATGGCGAACCAGGAATGGATGCAGCCAGGCGTGCCACGCCAGGGCCCGCTGTTCGGCCTGCAGCTGCTTGCGCGCGAGTCCCGCCTGGTAACGCTGCCCGGCAGCATCGGTGGAAGCCTGGTTAGCCGGAGCGCTGTCGCCCGTCGCGATGCGGGCCTCCAGCCCGGCAATCCGCTCGCCGCAGCGCGCCATCTCCCCATCCGACCAGCTCACCGCGGTCTTGTTCTCCAGCACGACCTGCAAGACCGGGTAGATCGTCGTCAGGCTGGCGCACCAGAGCAGGGCGACGCCGGCCGAGCAGACCAGAGCCCCGATGATCGACCAGCGGTAACGCAGCGAGAGCTTGAGCGCCGGAAGAAACGGTTTCACAGAATCAGTGCCCGGTCAGCGGTGAGGGCATGGGGGGCAGGTCGGCATGACCTGCTAGCGGGGCGAATGTTTTCAGGATGACCCGCGCCTGTCAATTCCAATCGGCCCCAAAGCCCCATTAAACGCCGCAGCCGCACGCCAGCCCGCACCATTCACCCAGTTTCGCAGCGAGACGAAGCGGCTTCCCTTTCTATTCCAGCCTGTTTCCGGGGCAAGCCAGGCCGCAAAATGGAAAGCCGGGCAATTCCGGCAAGCTGTGGTGCTGCCAACAGCGAATAGAGGTAGACCAATCCAGCCTGGTCGCCCCGCCGGGTATTTCGGGCCGAAAGAATATGTCACCAAATGGTGACATATTCGAAAACTTCATGGCGCCAGTTGATAATTCCGGTGCGAGGCACATTGGACGCACCGCCCCAGTAGCCGCTTTCACTTTATGGATTTTTCATTTCCAGCTCCCTCCCACGCCGCTGCGTTGGGCGGTGCTGGGGGCGATCGGGACAAAAATTCCTGTTCCGGCTCCCTCCCACGCCGCTGCTTTGAGCGGTGCGGGGAGGGCGGGGGGAGGGGGTGTCCGCGCAATCACCCGGTAACCATGCCACGGTGCGTTCCGAAGACTTCACGGACCCTACTCAACTCCGCGCATTCGCCGGGCGGTGGATCTGGTTTTCAATGTCGAAAGGCAGATTCATGTCGATGACCCGAAGAGCTGGTTGGCCAGTTCATCGCGGGTGATTCCAAAGTGCTGGGCAACTTCCCGCAGGATCCCGGCAAGCGTCCCGACCTGGAGCGGATCGTGATCAGGAATCGTCACAAGATGCTCTCCTGCCTCAAGCGTGGTGAGCCGGATGTGCGACCCTTTGCGACGGGTGGGAGCTTACCCGTAACGGGCCAGGGCCTTGATCAAGTCCGCCGCCGCCAGGTCCCGAGGCAACTTCATGCCAGCATGACCTCATCTCGCACAAAATGCAGGCGGATGATGCGGGGCTTTTCAGCGGCATCGAAATGGCAATCAACCGCTTCACGGACATTCGCCCGCAGCTCGTCGAGGCTGTTAGCCTCGGTAAAAACGCCCGCTCCAGGGGCACGGGCGGTGTATCCGCCGTCTTCAGCCTCCGCCACCAGGAAAATGATTTCTGTCATTGGGAACTCATTTTCTCGTCGTGCCTGCCTCAATGCAACTGTAGCCTTGGCGATGCTTCCGGGAGCAGTCCCTTGAAGTGAAGGCAAGAGGGTTTCGCGCGGCGCTTGGGGGGCGCTGTACTGGACCCAGGCCGCATGATGGCCACCCGCGAAACGGAGTACGATGCCCTGTTTCGGCCACAACGGGAGAACTGCAAATTGAACGGTATTCCAGCCCGAACAGAACTTGTACGTCCATTCGTACCGGCAAGAGATTTCGAGCTTTCGAAGCGATTCTACGAGGCGCTTGGCTTTGAAAAGGTACTCGACAGCGAGGTCGCAATTTTCAATGCAGGTTCAGGGGGGTTCATCCTGCAGAGGCACTTCCAGGAGGACTGGGCCGGGAACTTCATGATGCAACTCATGGTCGACGACCTTGACGCGTGGTGGGAGCACATTCGGTCACTTGATTTGTCGAGGCAATTCGGGGTAACACCGCCCAAGCCTCCGGCAATGCAGCCATGGGGACTTCGCGTGGCATACGTAACTGATCCTTCCGGCGTACTTTGGCACATTGCCCAGAGGCGTGAAAACGTACCGCAGGATCAATGAATCCGATCACGGATGCCGAACCATGCAGCGACCCGGCCAGAACGACGGCGTTGCGTGACGTGAATCTCACCGAGCGCGGGTCGGTCAGCTCCCGCCTTTGCGCTTCAGGACAAACAGGGATGAGCCGGGATGGTGTTTGCCTGCCCCGCCTGACAAGTCAGCTGACGCGGAGCTTGCGTTGCAGGCTGCGGATGGCGTCGCGCATCGTGCAGGTCCGACCGGAAACCTCAACCAGCTCGTCGCCGTCGAGCATCTGGTTGATCCGCTTTTGCGCCGCGTGCACCGTGCTGTGGCTGCGGCCGCCAAAATGGTCGCCGATTTCCGACAAGGCACTGGGCGTGTGCTGGCGACTGAGCCACATGGCGAGCATGCGGGCCGAACTGACGCGCCGCGTGCGTCGCGCTGAACGCAGGTCGGAACCGGTCACCCCAAGGCTTTCGCAGATTGTCTGCTCGATGCTGGCCAAGGTGGCGTGGTGCCCTTGCAGGCCGCAAAGATCGGCTGTCGCAAGCCGCACGGCCTGAACATCGATCGGCCGCGCGAGACCTCCACCCATGGCAAGTACGCGGTTGATCGCTCCGGAGAGTTTTCGCGCGTCGCCCGGGAAACTGCTGGCGATGAAACCGGCGGCGTCCGGTTCGAGGCCGACGCCGCGTTCCCGCGCCAGGCGGTGGACGATCTTGAGGCGCGCCGGTTCGTCGGGCCAAGCCAGCTGGCAGACCAGCCCACCTGCGATTCGCGAACCATGTTCACCCATCAGGGCACAGAGCTCGTGGACCGGCCGGTCCGCAGACAACACCACCTGTTTGCCGGCCCGCACCAGGTGTTCAACCGTGTAGTGGAACTCGGCCAGCGTGGCCCGTTTCCCGGCGAGAAACTGGATATCGTCAACCGCCAGCAGGTCGAGGTCGCGATAGTTGCGGCGGAACACGGGCAGGCCGGAACCGCGAACGCCGTCGACGAATGAGTTCGTGAAATGCTCAGCTGTGATGACGACTGCCCGCCGCGTCGTCCGGCCAGCTTGCCGAAACGCCGACACGATGCCCTCGAGGAGATGGGTCTTGCCCGAACCGTTGGGGCCGGTCACCAGCAGCGGCGAGAACCGGCCGGGCGCGACCTGGACCTGTTCCACCGCCGTGTGCAACAACTCACTTTCGGCCGACCAGGCGAATTCGTCCAGCCGATAGCCGGGCCGCCGGGTCTGGTGGGCCGCGTCAAGGCGTGGAACGTGGGGGCCGCGCGGCTGCGAGGATGTGGGCAGCGCCTTGGGCCGCACGATTTCAGACCGATCCGCCGGGAGGAGGTTTTCGGAAGTCACGACACCCTGTTCGACCGCCTGAGTTCCCACGCTGCTTTGGCGAACGCGAAACAGCACCTCACGCCCCGGATTGCCTAGCTGACGGATCAGCTGGCCAATGGCTTGGGCAAAACGCGATTGAATCCGCCTCAATTCGAACTCTGTCCCAGCCGTGACCACGAGTTTACCGTGCTCGACTGCAAGCGAGTCGGCGGGGGAAAACCAGAGCGCGAAGAGCGGCTCGCCGATCATCTGCTCCAGCGACGCGGCCAAAGCGGCCGGCGTGAAGTCCGTTTCTTCGCGAGAAATAAAAGCTGGTGCCACGTCCTGACCAACCCCTTGATCGCCTGGCGTCCGGTAGTCCATCACGGCCGCCGCCCCGCCTGGATCCTGAGGACCCAGGGGCCGGATTCGGGTGAGCTCCACGCCCGCGACTGGCCATCCAATGCCAATGCAGGCCGTCGGATTCCCCCAAACCCAAACCGGCAACCGTCACACATCATGTGAGGCCATCCGTGACCAGCGCGCCCGCCAGAAATCGCGAAAACCCGTCCATTGGGGACTGATCCGCGTCGCCGGCGAGGCCGCCTTCCTGTGGGCGGCAGGGGGCTGATTCTAGGGTCGCTAGCAGACCTGTCAAACGGCCTGTCGGATTCGGAAACGGCGCGCGTCGAAAGGCCGCTTTTGGTGCTCCGCCGTGCGAAGCTGGGTGGTGCGGCATTGCGCCGGACGCGGGAACCTCCGCGATTTCAACAACCGCGCCAAATTCGCGCGCCGGTCATTGCGAGAGTGGAAAACATGTTCGCGCGGGGGGCGATGGTGCCAATCACTCGAGTCGCCCGCTCGCGACCGCTTGCTGCATCGCGTCACTCAATCCCGTGCTGCTGCCGGGACGGTTCAGTTCCAGCAGCACGGCCATCTGTTGTTGTGGCAGGTCCTGTCTGGCAACTTGCGGATGCTGGAAGATCGCGGCGTCGGTTGTCCGGTTCCACGCGGACTTCACCAGCGTCTCCGTCCAGGCGCTGCGCGGCTGTTCACGAAGCGCGAAGGGGCCTGTGAGCAGCTGCTTGAGCCGGCTGGGATCACCCGTCCAGCCGCGAAAGCCGATCCGCTGCAGCTGGCCGTTGGCATCGAAGGACCAAGTGATGCAGCCGTGCAAGTCGCCCGGCCCGGTTCCCGTGATCAGCTCCGTCCGCAGGCCCTGCCAGCCCGGCTCGCCACCGCATGGGGTCAAGCGCGGATGGGCTGCCCGGATCGCCGCCGATGTCAGGTCAAAACTGAACACGGTTTGCCAGTTGTCGAGTGGCAGAAACTCCAGCGGCCCGGCGGAATAGTCTGGCCCGTTGGCGTTGCCCGGGTAGTAGAGCGCACCGTGGCCCGGAACGCTTCCCGCCGGTCCCGCCCCCGCCATCCGGGTGGCGGCGAGTTCCCCCTGCGAGGAAAGGAACATCGGGACGCCCAGCGCGCAAGCGATCACGAGCGGCAGGACGACGTCTTTGGTTTGCATGGTCTGGACCACCTGGCCCGCAGGAAACGGTCTGGGAAAAGTCCCAACGGTTTCTTCGACAGAACCAGATGACCGACTGCGGCACCTGGCTGTTTGGCGCGATCATGCGTCTGCGTGGGGCGAGGCTCCTGCCTCGTCCTCGCCGCCGGCTGCCCCGGGCTGGACTGATCAGAAGGCGAATTTTTTTGAGCCTGAGGCGCTAGCCGACTCCGCTCGGTGTGAACCAAGGGTTGAGTCAGCTTTCTCGGCTAGCGCCTCAGGCTCACTTTTTATCAGCCCAGCCCCGGTTCAGTCCGGATCACCGAAACATTCTTCCAGCCATTCCGGATCGACACCCATCGCGAAGGCCGCAAACTCCGTGTCCGATGCAAAACCCGCACGCCCGGCACGAAACGGCTCGCCCAGGGACCGCAGCAAGTCCTCGGCCTCTTCGGGCGGGTGCTTTTTCACCAGCTGCCCCAACAGGGTCTGGAAGTCGGGATCATGCAGGGCCACCGCGAAACTGTCGAAGCGGGCGATCTGATGACCCGGATTGCGGCCGAGAATCTGCAGGCGGCAAAGCCTGGCGACGCTTCTCAAACCCAGCAACTGCGCTCCGCTCCCCGCGATCAGGAGGTACCGGTCCGCGTCGGGAAGCCGCATCCTGTCCTTGCACGCTCGTGCCAGGCGAAGATAAACCACCAGTTCTTCGAGCAGCGGTTGGCGGGTCATAACGCGGAAACCTCAGGGTCTGACGCCATTTTGCGGAGGTTTTGTGAGCGAAATGGTGTCTGACCCTCTCGCTTGGAGGTTTCCGCATGGGCTTTGACCCGGCGAACATTTTAGCCCAGGCCTGGATCTTTGGCAGCGAAGCCGACGAGGCGATCGCCGTCGCCCGGACGCGACTTGACGACGGTGACGGACTGGTGCAGATCGCACAGGGACTTCGCAAACGCTGGCCCGCCGAAGCCGCGACCGCCGCACTGGAACAGGCTTTGCTGCAGCGCGCGGCGCGGGAAAAATTCCGGCTCGCCGACCGGTTCCGGTTTCACCGCAAGGGGCTCGAACAGGCGACCAGCGAAGCCGTCGCCCGCTACAAGGCCAGCTTGATTCCCGCCGGGGCAAACGTGCTCGATGCCTGCTGTGGAATTGGCGGTGACTTGCTGGCCCTGGCCGCCCGACATCGGGTCCGCGGTGTCGATGCTGACCCGTTCACAGTCCGCTGCGCCGCCCACAATCTGCTTGCGGCCGGCTTTCCGGAAACAGAAGTCGTTCAAGGCCGCGTCCCCGATTGCGACAGTTCCGGTTCGGACTGGATCCACATTGACCCGGACCGGCGGAACTCAGGAAATCGAACCAGCGGCATTGAACAGTCCGGGCCGCCCTGGGCAGTTCTCAGGAAATGGATCGGCGCGCGGGCGGCGCTGGTCAAACTGGCCCCGGCGGCAAGTTTCGATGATGCCGGGATTCCTGACGTCCATCGCCAGTGGATCAGCTGGCGACGTGAATGCCGCGAGCAGCTGGCGATCGTGAATGCCCGGGATTTCCAGCCGGGAAGGCGAAGCGCCGTTTCCATCGGCTCCGACGGTTCAATTGCCATCGTCGAAGGAGTTCCCTCGAACGCACCTGCCTTGGGCCGGTTGCTTGCGCGCGGCGATATGCTGATTGAGCCCCACGCGGCTGTCTACGCGGCGGGGCTCGTCGGGACGCTGGCCGAACAGCTGCATGCCCGCCAGCTCTCCCAGGCTTCGCCCTACCTCGTCGGCCCAGCCGAACAGGCCACCGGCTTGGCTCAGACATTTGAGGTCCTGGAAGTTGGTTCGCTCGACCAGCGTCTGTTCCGTCAGGCCCTCGCGGCACGGAATGCCGGACACATTGAGTGGAAACAGCGCGGCGTGCCGGTCGCCGATTTCGCGAAGTGGTGCCGCACCACGGCCCCGGGGTCCGAATCGGTCACCGCGATTCTCTACCGCGAGTCGGCCGGTCTACGCTTCGCGATTTGCCGCCGGCGTTGGACTGAAATCGCTTGAAACCCGGTCGGTTACCGGTTGTCGGACCGACGACGGGATTGGTCCCATCCGTCTCAAAACGATCAGACTGACAGCTGTTTTGCGGCAAAATTGATTCCCTTCGCCGGGTGACAGATTGTCGCCCCGCTTCCGGAAAGGCTGCGATCCATTTTTTTCCGTTGATTTGACGTGAACCAGGCTAATTCCGGTGAACTCCAGGCAGCCCTTTGCGAACTCATTATTGGCACGACTTTTGCGTCGAAGAGCGGTAGGGGTCAACGCGTCTACCTGCAACCCGACCCGGTTCAGCGGCGTATCGAACCCAAGGAGAAGGAGAAAGAGGACCGTGACCAATCGCCTGGCTTTTGAAGGAAACACCGAGTCACCGCTCCGCGGCCAGTTGCTGGTCGCCAGCCGGGCTCTGGAAGAGACTCCGTTTTCGCGCACGGTCGTGCTGGTTCTGCAAGCCAACAACGACGGTACGTTTGGAGTCGTTCTCAACCGGCCTGCGGACTCCGGAATGATTCAGGCCTGGGAGCAGATCTCGAAGAGCCCGCAGAATGTCCGTTCGCACCTCGCCTGTGGCGGTCCCATGGGCGGCCCCGTTTTTGCCGTGCATCAGGATGTGTCGGTCGGCGAAATCGAAATCGGCGACGGTCTGTTCGTGACGACCAGCGCCGATGCTCTTGGAAAACTCTTCGACGGACCCGACCAGACCTATCGTGTGTTCATGGGAATCGCGGGATGGAAAAAGGGAAAGCTGGAGGAAGAAATCGCGCGCGGCTGTTGGTACCTGCTCGACCGTCGTCCCGGTGAAGCGATCGCCAACCCCGATCGCCTCTGGGAACGGAGCCTGATCCAGTATGGCCGCGACCAGCTCTGTGGTATCCTGAACCTCCCTGAAATCCGCGGTAACCCGGTCTGGAACTGAGCCATCCGCCGTGGTGACAAAGCTCCTGCTTTGTCGGTCCGCATGGCAACTACCGACCCACCAAATTCTGGAGCCGTCATGCGTCACGCCATTGCCATCCTCCTCTCGCTGGGGGTCCTCGTTTATTTCTCCGGCTGCGAAAAGGGCGGCACGACTGCCCCGGCCAAGACCGGAACGTCCAGCACCGGTTCAGCCGACGACCATGTTCACGATCATCCCCACGAGGAAGGTGATGACCATGACCATCCTGAGGGCGACCACGCAACTCATTCCGCCGTTCACGGCGGGCACATGATCGATTTTGGCGACGCCCCGTTCATGGCCGAATGGAACCACTCCAATGACAACGACATCATCGAGGTCTTCATCCTGAACAAGGAAGGCACGGCCGACCTGCCGATCAAGGCCGAGTCGATTACGATCCGGACAACCAGCGGTAACGAACCGGAATCGTTCAGCCTGCCGGCCGAGAAACCCGCAGCGGATGGCACTTCGGCTCACTTCCGGCTCGATGAGCAAAAGCTCCGGTTGGCGATGACGCTGGGCGTGGAAGTCGAAGTCGCACACGACGGAAAGTCGCACAAAGCCACTATTCCGCCCCACGCCGCCCACGATCATTAGGCGACAACCGGCGAGCGGCAGAGCGTCAATGTAGAGCAATTGTCCCCAATTGCTCGATGCATTGTCAGGCCTCCGGCGAACTGATGCGGTCCCACCAGGCCATCCCGTGCAACGAGCAATTGGGACAATTGCTCTACATTCAGGCCAGCAGCGCGTCGACGACTTCGCCGTGAACGTCGGTCAGGCGGTAGTCGCGGCCCTGGAAGCGGTATGTCAGCCGCTTGTGGTCGAGGCCGAGCAGGTGCATCACCGTCGCCTGGAAATCGTGAATGTGAACCGGGTTCTCGGTTATGCCAAATCCCAACTCGTCGGTCGAGCCGTACGACAGCCCGCCTTTCACGCCGCCGCCCGCCATCAGCATCGTGAAGCAGTCCGGGTAGTGATCGCGGCCAAGAATTTCACCCTCGGCGGTCCGGCCTTCGCGAAACGGCGTCCTGCCGAACTCGCCGCCGATGATCACCAGCGTGCTGTCGAGCAGGCCGCGCTGCCGCAGATCGCGGATCAGGGCCACCACCGGCCGCTCCATCGCCGCGCAGCTGGCCGTCAGCCCGTCGCGGATGTCTTCGGCCGGATTCGTGCCATGGTAATCCCAGCCCCAGTCAAAGAGCTGGACGAACCGCACATCCGCCTCCACCAGTCGCCGGGCCAGCAGGCAGTTGTTGGCGAAGCTCGACGCCCCTGGCTGCGCTCCGTAGGCCGCGTGGGTCTCCGCCGTCTCCCGCCCGATATCCATCACTTCGGGGACTTCCATCTGCATCCGGAACGCCAGTTCGTACTGCGCGATCCGGGTCGCCGTTTCGGGCCCACCCAGTTCATCGTGCTGGATCTGGTTCAGCCGGTTGATCGCGTCGATCGATTCGCGCCGCAACTCGCGCGACATGCCGGGCGGGTCGGCGAGGTAGAGCACCGGGTCGCCGACGGTCCGGCACTGCACGCCCTGGTAGACCGAGGGCAGAAACCCGCTGCCCCAGGCGTTCTTGCCCGCGTCGAGCGTCGTGCCACCTGAAATCAGCGCGACAAAACCCGGCAGATTCTGGTTCTCCGATCCGAGGCCCCACGTCACCCACGACCCGAAAGACGGCCGGCCGCTGCGGGGCGAACCACTCAGCAAAAACAGCTGGGCTGGCGCGTGGTTGAATTGCTCGGTGTGCATCGAGTGAACCACGCACAGCTCGTCGGCAAGCCCCGGAAGCTGTTGCAGTGCGTCGGAAAACCACATCCCCGCTTCGCCATGCTGGGCAAACTTTCGCGGCGAACCGAGCAGCTTCGGGACTCCGGTTGTGAACGCGAACCGCTTGCCCTCAAGGAACGACGCGGGGCAGTCTTCACCATCGCGCCGCTGAAGTTCCGGTTTGAAATCGAACAGATCCAGGTTCGGCGGCGCGCCGACGAGGTGGATGAAAACCACCTGTTTGGCGCGGGCCGCAAAATGCGGGGCCCTGGGCGCCAGCGGATTGTCGGCGGCAGGAGCGGAACCGGCTGCCCTGCGAATGGGCCAAGCGCCAGCCTGTGCCGCCTGGCTGGCAAAAAACATCCCGCCCAGTGCCAGCGGACCCGCGTGCAGAAAATGCCGCCGCGTCGAATGGCCATGGCAGGCGAGCCTGTCGGGTGGACCTGATTTCGGATTCATGCAGTGGGCCACGGTTCAGCGTTTCTGAAAAGTCTCATCGAGGTTCAGGATCGCGTTGGCGACGACCACCCATGCGGCGGCTCGTGGCAACTCCTCTTCGGCAACTTCTTTTGCGGCCAGTCCGGCAAGCTCCATCGCCGACGGGAGGTCCTGGTTAAACCGGCTCAAGGATTGCTCGAACAGCCCGGTCGTCACGGCGACCTCATCTGTCGACGGTTCGCGGGCAAAGCCGAGCCGCCAGCCATGCCGGAGAATGGCATCTCGTTCCACTGTTCCGGCCTCTGTCATCATTTCTCGAGCCAGGGCCTGGGCCGCCTCGACAAAAACCGGATCGTTGAGCGTCACGAGGGCCTGCAGCGGCGTGTTGGTCGCGATTCGCCGCAGCTCGGTCACTTCGCGGTTGGGGCAATCGAACGTCGCCATCGCAGGATAAGGCATCGACCGCCGCAGCTCGGTGTAGATCGCCCGCCGGTAACGGTCGCCACCTTCACTGGCGGTCCAGTCGGTGGTCTTGTCGCTGAACGCCAGCCGCAGGCCCAGATCGGGCTTGGGTGGATGTACGGGCGGACCGTAGAGCTTTCGATCGAGGAGTCCGCTGACGGCGAGGGCCTGATCGCGGACCATCTCGGCTGTCAGCCGGACCCGCGGACCACGCGCCAGCCAGCGGTTTTCCGGATCGGCCGCAAGCTTGGCCGGCTCAGCTTTCGATGATTGCTGCCACGTCGCCGACGAGACGATGATCCGGATCAGGTGCTTGAGGTCCCAGCCCGATTCCATGAACTCGACTGCCAGCCAGTCAAGCAGCTTCGGGTGGCTGGGCGGTGTACCCTGGGAACCAAAGTCCTCGACTGTCGTCACCAGCCCGGCTCCAAAAAGCTGTTCCCAGACGCGATTGACCATCACCCGGGCCGTCAACGGATTGTCGCGCGACACCAGCCACTGGGCCAGCGCCAGGCGATCGGCTTTCACACCTGCCGGCAATGAGTGAAACACGGCTGGCGTCCCAGGCTCAACCCGCTCGCCGGGTGTCAGGTGATTGCCCCGCAGGTGGACGTGCGTTTCGCGCTGGTCGGCATCCGGCAACTCTTCCATGACCGGAACATTGACCGTGGGCCCCAGTCGCTCCAGCTCAGCGCCAAGCTCCAGCTGGCGCTTCTGGTTCGCCTCAATGCGCAGATCGAGCGTCCCAAGCTCGCTGGCCAGTTCCTCGCGCCGCGCTTGCGTTTCCGGCTCGAAAACCATCAACCTCGGCGAATCATCAGCCCGGTCGGTGTCGGTGGTTTGGTTGAAAATCGCGTATAGCCCGAAGTATTCCGCCTGGGTGATCGGGTCGTACTTGTGCGTGTGGCACTGGGCACAAGCCATCGTCGTGCCCATCCAGACCGCCATCGTCGTGTTGACCCGGTCGACCACGGCAACAGAACGGAATTCTTCATCGTCGGTACCGCCTTCGGTGTTGGTCAGCGTATTGCGATGAAAAGCAGTGGCAATCCTCGTTTCGTCGGTGGCGTCGGGCAACAGGTCGCCAGCGATCTGCTCGATCGTGAAGCGGTCAAAGGGCTTGTTGTCGTTCAACGACCGGATCACATAGTCCCGCCAGGCCCAGATTGTCCGCAGTTCATCCGACGAATAGCCCTGCGAGTCGGCATAACGGGCGAGGTCGAGCCAGACGGCGGCCCAGCGCTCGCCAAAAGCCGGATCGGCCAGATAGCGGTCAATCTGCTGCCCGATAGCGTCCGGCGCACTGTCGGCCAGGAACGCGTCCAGCTGTTCCAGCGTCGGCGGCAAGCCGGTCAGGTCGAGGGCCAGCCTTCGCAGGAGCGCAGCGCGACCGGCCGGCGGATTGGGCTGCAATCCCGCGGCGATCATGCGTTCCGCCACGAACGAGTCGACCGCTCCGTTCGCCCAGCCTGCCGGATCGGCCGGAACTCCGGGCCGTGGCGGGGCTCGCCAGGCCCAGTGCTCGTCATACTTCGCCCCGGCGTCGATCCACTCGCGCAACAGCCTGGTTTCGGCTTCGCTCAGCGGCGGGCCATGTGACGGCGGCGGCATCACCACGTCCGGATCACCCGAAGTCACCCGCGCCAACAGCTCACTTTTCGCCGCTCCGCCCGGCTCGATCGCCCGATACCCGCCGCGATCAGCGGTCGCGGCGTCGAACAGATCGAGCCGCAAATCGGCTTGCCGGGCCTCTTCATCCGGCCCGTGACAGGCGAGGCAACGGGACAGCACGGGACGGATGGCCCTGCCGAAAGACGGGCCGCCATCGCCCTGCAGCCCGCTCGCCCGCGGCAGCCACCCCTCCGCTGCCAAAACCAGCAAACAGGCGACGACCAGACAGCGCGCGCCCGTCCTCACTCCGGGGCTGATTCGTTGAACCGGCCGGGCGGTTTTCCAGCGATCCGAGGTGTACGACCCGATAACCCGGCTGTTCATGGTTTTTTTGCCTCGTCCTTGCCGGCCGGCATGCTTCTTCACCAACCTGTGAGGGGACCCGCGGCAACCCTGCCATTTTCGCCGCCAGCCGGCCGCCCGAACAGCCGCGTGGAACAACTTTGGCAAAAAACGGCTGGGTTTCGGGAATTCATGTCGTGCCGGAGCCGGTTTCCTGGATTGATCATCTGGAGCAGCCTGGTGTTGCGTCCTGGGCGATGGCGGCAAGCCGGCGAAGCAGGGCCCGGCACGGCCTGTCCGATCATCCCGCTGGTTTCATTCTACAGAGGCAGCACATGTTAATCCGCCAGTTCATCGTACTGGTCTGGCTGGGATGCCTGTTCCTTTCAACGGTTTCCCCCGGACAGTCGCCGGGCATCGTTCCACAGGTTGACGACATCGAAGTCCGGATTTTGCTCAGCCAGCCGCCGCACCTGAACGTCACGGCGCGGGGGACAGTGCCCACCACTGGCTTCACCGATGTCCGGCTGATCCCCGCGACTTACGCCAGCCCGCCGGCCGACCGGATTCACGATTTCTTTCTGGTCGCCACTCCCCCCAGCGGATTCGCGGCCCAGGTCATCACGGGAATCGAAGCGTCCGTGACGATCCCGCGCTACACCGAGACGATTCCGTGGATTGCCGGAGTGCGCGTGCACGGGATTGGCGGGGGTGTCCAGACGGAAATGCTGGGGGCCGGTCTGCATATTCGCCGCAACATCCTTGACCTCTCGGCCGCTGAGATCGAGTCGTTCAGGCAGGGCGTCGCCACGCTGAAGAACCGCCCGGTCACCGACCGGACCAGCTGGGGCTTCCAGGCCAACACGCACGGCGAGAACACGCCCGCCAATGACCCGCTCTGGAACCAGTGCGCCCATGGCACGCTCCATTTTCTGACGTGGCACCGGGCCTACCTGCTGGAGCTGGAAAAGATTCTCCGCGACGCAAGTGGCGATCCAGGCTTTGCATTGCCCTACTGGGACTGGACCGGGTCGCGCTCGCTGCCCGCCGCTTTTCGCGATCCCGGCAGTCCCCTGTTCGACAACACCCGTTCGATCAACGGCGGGCAGCTGCTGCCGACCAGCGTCGTCGTCGATGACCTCACGTTTTGCATGGGCCGCATTCCGTTCGCCCAGTTCAGCAACAACTTCGAGGGTTCTCCGCACGGCGCGATCCACGTCCTGATCGGCGGCCGAATGGGGTCGGTTCCAACCGCCGCCAATGACCCGGTCTTCTGGCTGCACCATTGCAACATCGACCGCATCTGGGAAGCCTGGCTGGCCCAGGGCGGCGGCCGGGCCAACCCCACCGATCCGGCTTTCCTCAACCGGCAGTACGTCCTCGCGACCGCGGGGGGTGGAACAGTGACCCATGTCGCGGGCGGGCTCTTCGACACCGATGTACTCGGCTACCAGTACGATCACGTGACGCCGGGAGGCCCCGCGCCGCTTGCGGTGTCCAGTCCCGTGATCGGGTTGCAGGCGATGGCCATGGAGAATCAGGAAGTGATCGTTGCTTCTTCGGTGGCCGAAGGCGAGGCTGCTGCCGCGGCGGCGGCCGACCAGCCGCTTGGGCTGGAACCCCTTCGCGTTGAATTGGGGCTGCGGGCAGACAGCCGGCCGGCTCTTGCGGCAACCGCCGCGGCAGCTGCTCCGGATGCTGAACAGCGATTAGTGGTGGAAATCGCCGGCATCGACGCGGCGGCGGCACCCCGTTTCACCTACTCGGTCTATCTCAATCTGCCGGAAGGCGCGATGGATCCCGAGCGGATGCGTTTACACCGCGTTGGCACGATCAACCTGTTTGGCATCGGACAGGACCATGCAGCAGCCGGTGAGCCGGCGGGCGGCGAAGCGGCTCCCCCCGCGAATCGCGGCGGCCACCACGGGCGACGGACGCCCCCTGGCCGACCGGCGGAACAGCCGGGCGAAGCGCCGCCTGCCGCCGAAGCCGGTCACGCCGGCCCTTCCTCCCAGCGTTTTGACGCAACCGAAGTCGTCGCCAGTCTGCGCGAAGCCGGTCTTTGGGACGATGCCGCCATTTCCGTCACTCTTGTGCCGGTGACTCCCGTCCGGGTCGCAGCCGAAGATCCCGAACTGGATCGCCAGCTTGCCGAATCGGCAGAGTCCAGCCAAATCACCTTGCAGCGGATTGACCTGAAAATCGTTCGCGAGTGACTGCCGCGTTCTGAAACCGGGACTTCACGTCCTGCATTCTCCCTTTGCGTTTCCATTTCATTTTGAGGAGCTGATGGCCATGTCCAGATCCCGTTCGGCCTCCCGTACTCGTGCTTCCAGTGCTTCCGTTTCCGCCAGGTTGACGGACCTGATTGAGGCCAAGAACTCGATCCGCGGCCAGCTGCTGCAGCTCGGCCTCGGTGGCGAAGTCGTGGCGACCCGGGCTACGCGATCGGTTGCTGCAGCGGTCCAGCGTGCGGGCCGCAACGTGCATGCCGTCGGAGTTGGCCGCAAGTCGGTCAAGGGAAGCGGAACGGGGACGCTTTGCATCCGGATTTATGTCGTCCAGAAACTGCCCAAGTCCCTGCTTTCACCGCGGGATGTGATCCCGGAGCGGATCGACGGACTGCCGACGGATGTCGTGGAGGCCACCCCGGCCATTGCCTTTGCCAGGGCGAAGACCACAACCAGGCGCAAGCCGACGGCCCGCCGCGGCAAGCCCGCTGCGTCCGCCGGCGCGGCAGCGGCCGAGCCCTGTACGGAGCGACGTCGCCTGCGGCAACGGCCGATCCCGGGTGGTATCAGCGCAGGGCATTACGAGATCACGGCCGGAACGCTCGGCTGTTTTTGCCGTTCCACCCGGGCGGGCGACCTGTCGGAAGCCGTCTTCGCGCTCAGCAACAATCATGTTTTTGCCGATGTCAACCAGGCCACACTGGGCGATCCGCTGTATCAGCCCGGGCCGCTCGATGGCGGAGTGAGGACCGACCACTTTGCCAACCTCGAACGGTATGTCCCGATCCGGATCGGTGGCTCGGCCGTGAACGAAGTCGACTGCGCGATCGGACGGCTGCTGGACGGCATCACGTGGCTACCGGAAGTCTGCTCGATCGGCCGGATTTCCGGGATCGGCGAGCCTGAAGATGGCCTTGTAGTACGGAAGCATGGCCGCACGACTGGCTTGACGACCGGAACCGTGGACGACATCAGCTACGACGCGCTCGTGGATATGGGTGAGGGTCCAGGCGGCGTGGCCCTGTTTGAAAACCAGTTCCGGATTGAGTCGACCGGACCCACGCCGGTTGGTCTGGGTGGCGATAGCGGATCGATCGTGTTTCGCGCGGCGGACCAGACCGTCGTGGGGCTTTACTTTGCCGGGCCGCGCGACGGCTCATATGGAATCGCCAACCGGATTTCGAAAGTCGTCTCATCGCTCGAGATTGAGCTGCTATGATTCCGGATGCCGGGCGCGCCAACACCACCGCCTGACAACGCGGAGGCACGCGCCATGAAATCGCTCGAAGAAGCCAAGCGGGAAGTTCGCAGGAGATATCTCGGCCGACACGGCATCCATGCGGTCGGGATCAGCCAGAAACCGGTTGCCGTCCGGGTCTACTCTTCGGGACCCCTTGATGGGGTGGGCAGCAGCCCCAACGTCCTTGCCGCGATCCGCGAATCTGCGTCGCCCCATGCGGTCGTCGTCAAGATCAGCAAGCCGGCGAAAGCCTCCGGCGACCGGTCAGCTTGAACCCCACGCCCCGACCCGGCACCATCAATTGCAAGCCGGAATTCCGGCTGGGGACGGCACCAACGACTGGCCGAACTCCAGCCATTGCTGCTGGGCGTCGTGCATCGCCCCAAACTGGCCGGCACAGGAGGGACAGCAGGGTTCAACCGGGACGGTGATGGTGCGGGCGACCATCCGGCAAACGCGGCGC
>JANOFL010000225.1:0-3193 GCA_031405895.1 Planctomycetota bacterium | reverse complement strand
TACTGATCCACCGGATTGAAGTCGATACAGAGGAAGTTCGGATTGTGTACAGGGTACATCCTCGCCCTTTTGTCCTTCGCCCCGCTAGGGGCGAGTTACAACATCGTTTGCCGTTGCATTCCAAAGCCCTGGGTCGTGAGGCTCGGCGAGCGCACCCTGGGGGAATGGATGCGCGTAATCTTCAACGCCAACGGTGTTGGATCAACTGGCTGCCGGAATGGTGGTCTACTCCAGCATGCTGATCCAAACGCCTTGACATACCTCGGGTTCGGCCCGGCCGACTGCTTTACTTTACGTCGGCCCTTCGCGGGGCGATGATGGAGTACGAATCGCACTGCGCTGGATCCCCGCGCTGTTCGGCTGGAAAGCGATCATCCCTGGCAGCCCGTTGCGCGGACGCCCGCTCCCCCCGCGCTCGCCACACCGCTCAAAGCCGCGGCGGAGAAGGGAGCCGGAAAAGAAGGTGAGGCGTGCGGCGCGAGCGGCGGGAAGAGACTCGTGCGAACCCCGTGTCGTTCTCGCGGTTCTGCGCACGACGCCGTGGACACGGACGCGGACCATTCAACGCTCTCGCCATGCCAGTTGATTTCGTCAAACACATTGAACGGCGCGCGAACTCCCTGGGTACTGTTCGCGCCGCGCTGGCCGTATGGCTGATGCTGCAACTCCCGGCGCTGGTCCTCACGGCCCAGGACGCTGTTCCCGCGATCGCTCCAACCGCCGGTCAAGAACATCCCCTCTCGCCCGTCGATGGCGAACCCGACACACTGACACGGCAGCAAAAAGACCTCATCGCAGCGGCCTTCGCAGCAACGCATGACGGATACAGCGTCGATGAAGCCATTCTCGACGACGCCCGGCAGGAGCAGTTCCAGGCGGCTTGTGCGATGTCCGTGCCCGAACTCAGTCCGCTGGAGCGGAACTGGGCCCTGCTCAATCTGCGCAAGGCCGGAGCCCTTTCGGACATCCGGACCACGCGGCGGAGCCAGTCGCCCGACCTGAACCCGGTCCGGCCACTGGCCGAGATTGCGGCCCGGCGGCTGCAGGACCAGCACGCAGTCTCGGTCGACCAGATCATGGCCGACCCGGTCTTGCGGGAAGAGTTCAACGCGGCCGCGCGGGCGATTGATCCCGAGGTCGACTCCTACGCGGCGCGAAAGGCCGCTTTCCAGCTCCGCAAAACCCGCCAGCTGCGGCCTGAGCTGATCACGCGGATCGCCGACTGGGAACGGCAGATCACGGTTCGCCCCGTAGCCGAGTGGCGGGCGGACCTGGAATCGATCCCCGAAGTCCCTGGACTGTATGTTTTCTCGGATGCCACGGGCTATCTTTATGTCGGCGAGACGGACAACCTCCGCCGGCGGCTGGAAAGCCATCTCGCCGAATCCGACCGCCAGGCCCTGGCCAACTCCCTGGCGAGCCAGGACTGCGTCAACGTACTGCTGGAGATCCACACGTTTGGAGCCGGTTCGCGGATGGATGAAGTCCGGATCCGGCGCGCCTGCGAGTCGGAGCTGATCCGCAGCCGCAACCCGCGCTTCAACATCAGGATGTAACGTCATGCCGCGCCCTCCCACCGTGCAGATCAGGCTCCCGCCTGGTCTGGATCCCTTGAACTTCCGGATGGCCTGACATGGCGCGCTGCGCTGCTTGCGGCAAATCGATTCTCTGGGGCGGCGTCGAGGACGCCGGGCTGAAGTTCTGCAACCAGAAGTGCCACCAGCAGGGCTTTCTGGCGATCGTCGCGGGCGAGCTTCCGGCAGAGGAAGTCGCCCGGCACGCGGCAGCATTGAGTGCTGGCCCCTGTCCCCGTTGTGGCCGGCCGGAACCGGTCGAACTCCAGACAGCGCACTACATCTGGTCGGCCATCTATGTGACATCGTGGAACAGCAGGTCGGACCTCTCGTGCCGGAGTTGCGGCAACTGGCGACGGGTGCGGGCCGCGCTGTCTTGTGGCCTGTTCGGCTGGTGGGGATTTCCCCTCGGGCTGCTGGGAACACCGGTCCAGATCGGCCGCAACTTCTTTGGCCTGTTCCAGTCCAGCCAGCCGGGCCAGCCGTCGCCTGAGCTGCTGAACCTCGTCCGCGTAAACCTGGCCTCGGCGATCGTGGACCAGTCGAAGCAGGGCGGCGGCGTTGTGATCGAAGGAGAGCCGGCGGGCAGCGCGGAAAAGGCACCCTCCGCGTAGAAACCTGCGTCTGACGACTTTGGCTTACTCGTGCCGGAGAGCCTCGATCGGGTCCATTTTGGCGGCGCGGATGGCCGGGTAGATGCCGAAGACGACGCCGACGACGACCGAGATGCAGAAGGCGAGCGGGATCGAGAGCGGGACGATCTCGGGCTGGAGCGACTGGGCCGTCGTGGGCAGGTTCTGGTAGATGTTGGGCAGCCAGTTTTTGACGACGTAGAGCGCCCCGCGGATCGTTGCCGGACAAATGACCCCGGCCAGAATCCCGGTGATGCCCCCCACGACTGAGAGGGCGACAGTCTCCACAAGGAACTGACGGACGATATCGCGCCGTTTCCCGCCCAGTGCGCGGCGAATACCGATCTCGCGGGTCCGTTCGGTGACCGTGGCCAGCATGATGTTCATGATCCCGATCCCGCCAACAAGCAGCGAGATGGCCGCGATCAGGCCCATGAACATCATGAACATCAGCCGCGTGGTGCGGGCCTGCTCGAGCAGCTCGTAGGGGACGACGATGGCGATGTCCTGACGGTCGGGCTCGCGGCTGCGGAGGGTCGATTCGATCAGCTTGTGCGTCCGCGGCACGTTCTCAACGCTGTCGACTTCGATCGTGACCTGGGAAAGCTGAAACTCGGTGATCGACATCGAGCCGCTCCCGCGTTTCATGATCACGTCGCCGACCCGCTGCTGCATGGTCGTGATCGGGATATAGACGTCGTTGGAAAAGTCCTGGGCGGCGAGCGAACCTCCGATCGCGGCGGTCGCGTTGCGCGGCTTGAGCACGCCGACGACCTTGTAGAAGTCCTTGGTCTCGGGCATGAAGAGCTGTTTGTTGATCGGGTCTTCGCTGGGGAAGAGCCGGGCCGCGAGCGACGCGGCGATCACGCAGACCGACGCCCGCGACGACATCTCGGGATGCGTGAGGGTGTGGCCGCGGTCGATGAACAGCCGGGTGACCTCAACATACTCCGGCGTGCAGCCGACCAGCCGGCCATCAACCGGCTT
>JANOFL010000205.1:0-2619 GCA_031405895.1 Planctomycetota bacterium | reverse complement strand
CCTGGGTTTTGGCGGCGGCGTTGTTGCTCAGGGCCACGGAAACCGGTCCGGGCGGGCCAGAACAACTGGCGGAAACGCTTGAAATCGCAGGGACGGTGACGCTGGAGACGGGCCGCGAGAATTCCCCCACCACCGCCCGTTCCGCCAGTTGCCGATTGACATGTGGCCGGCAGCGGAGCAGGTGAGCTTGGGCCTTTTCGGCAGTCCAGCCGTAACGCTTGATCAGCCAGCAGAGCACGATCGTCGCGCTCCGTGCCCGGCCGGCCTTGCAGTGCACCAGCACCTTGCCGCCTGCGGCGACAGCCCCGTCCATGAACTCGACCGCTCGCTCAATGTCGCCGATTGCAGGCGGCTGAAAGTCGGTGATCGGCAGATGCAACTGCACGATTCGGGCGGCCTGGTAGGCTGCCAGGTGCCCGCAGAACTCTTCGCAAGTGTTCACGACATGCGTCACGCCGAGCGCCGCCAGTCTCGACACGTCGCGGGCCAGCGGCCGGGAGCTCAGAATGACCGCCGGATCGATTTCGTCCCACCAGTGCCGCGTCTTCAGCACCCGGCCGAGGAGCAGGTTCCAGCCCCAGGTCGGCCAGAAAACGGCTCGGGCATACCAGCGTTTGACACTCAATTTGGCCTCGGGGGCCGAGGCCCCGCTGGAGGGAGTCCACGCGGTTCGGCAGACGGAGTTTCGGCCGGTGGCGCGAGTCCCCAAAGCTTCCTTGCCCGCAGGGCGACTGCATCATCCACCGGAATCAGGCCCAACTCGCGGCCCGTCTCCAGCGTCACCGTCCCTGCGATTTCAAGCGTTTCCGCCAGTTGTTCTGGCCCGCCCGGACCGGTTTCCGTGGCCCTGAGCAACAACGCCGCCGCCAAAACCCAGGTCAGTCGCCAGGTTTCCGGGACGGCCGGATCGACATCGTGCAAGACCGCCACGCACCAGCAGTGGTCGCGGTCGATCAGGCCCGCTCCCGGACCGCGATCCGGAGTCCGGCACCAGACAGTAACCGGCGTTGTGGTCCCGGGAATGGAAGGCAACTCGCCTTGGGTGGCCGCAGGCCTGGCCTCTTTGGGGCCGCTTGCCTGGAACTGCTGGCCACTGATCGCAGCGTCGATCAGAACCAGCCAACCCGGACCGGCGACTTCCCACTGCTCCCGGAAAAAGCCGATCCGGAGCGCCAGTTCGGTAACGCTCACGTCGGTGGAATCACCCTGCCAGTTTCGGTCAGGTTGCCAGACCAGTTGCGGAATCATGGCTAGTTCGCCGGTTGTGCGGAGCGGGTTCCAGCCATCTTCGGCGAGCTCTCGAGAGCCGTTCGCGGCGTCGTTGGCGTGGCGCAGAAAGGTGAGCGGCTGCGACAGACCGTACCACGCGGCGAAAAACCTTTTCGTTCCACTGTTCGCCGGCGCAAAATGTGTATACTTCGCAAATCGGAATCCGTCATGGTGGCTGACACGCCTCGAGCCGGCCCCGCTTGGTGCGGCCCCGCCCGGTTCACTCCAGGAAAGAGGTGAAATGCTGGACAAGATCGAGACCGCCTGGTCCGCCGAAGATGCTGTCGAATTGTACAACGTCGAACGGTGGGGGGCAGGCTACTTTGATGTCGACGAACACGGTTTCGTCGTGGCCAATCCAACCAGCGATCCGGCCCAGCAGATTCGCATCGCCGATCTTGTTAAACACTACTCCGACCGGGGCGTCGCGCCGCCGATTCTCGTCCGCTTTCCGGGCCTGATCAACCGCCGGATGCACGAGCTCAACGATGCATTCCGGGCCGCGATCCGGAACTTCGGCTTCAACGGCACCTACTCCTGCATTTACCCGGTCAAGGTCAACCAGCACCTCGAAGTGGTCCGGGCCGCGATCCAGTCCGGCAAGCCGTTTGGCGGCGGCGTCGAGGCCGGCAGCAAGGCCGAGCTGCTCGCGATCATCGCGATGGCCGACAACGAGACCCCGTTGCTCTGCAATGGCTTCAAGGATCTGGCCGTCGTTGAAATGGCCATGCGGGCCACGATGATGGGTCGCAACGTCACCGTGGTCATCGAAAAGCCCAACGAACTTCAGCTCATTCTCGACACGGCGAGGCGGCTCGGCGTCAAGCCGAAAATCGGACTTCGGGTCAAGCTTTCCGCCCGTGGTGCCGGCCACTGGCAAAGCTCCGGTGGAAGCCGGAGCAAGTTCGGCCTGACGGTCCCGGAACTGATGAAAGCCGTCACCGACCTGACCGAACAGGGTTATCTCGATTGCGTGCACCTGCTGCATTTTCATCCGGGCAGCCAGATCACGAACGTCCGCAAGATCAAGTCCTCCATCATCGAGGCGACGCGGGTTTATGCCGATCTCGTGCAGCGCGGAGTGCCGCTGCAGATTCTGGATGTGGGCGGCGGGCTGGCGGTCGACTACACCGGCAACCGCAACCAGGAACCGAGCAGCATGAACTATACGCTGCAGGAATACGCCAACGACGTCGTTTACTACATCCAGATGTTATGCGACCAGGATTAGGTCTCGGATCCAAAAATCTAGAGGGAAAGTGGCCGGGCGCTATTCGATCACCACAGGTTGTTGGTCGTTCCCGTCGTGTGCTCTACCTAGACCCTCTTCGCCCTGTCGATGCAGAAGAC
>JANOFL010000130.1:0-7405 GCA_031405895.1 Planctomycetota bacterium | reverse complement strand
TGTGGCGCGGCGATCCGGTTCATGACACGAATCACGTCCGGCGGGAGTTTCAGCTGAATCTGGCCGAATCAGGACTGGCGGCCGCCCATGAATGACACCTTCATCAGCTGGAGCCGGCAGCGCGGCGTGCCACGGCTCCCAGTCGAACGGGCTGGCGGTGACGAGTTTATCCTCACCGATGGCCGGCGGATCTACGATTTCGTCTCGACCAGTTTCCAGTCCAGCTTCGGGCACGGGCAACCGGTAATCGTCGCGGCGGTCCGGAAGCAGCTGGAAGAGATGGCGATCGCCCTGCCGAAAGCCGACTTTTCACTGAAGCGCCGCGCGACTGAACGGCTGCTCAAACTGCTCGAGGCTGGCCCGGGGCGGATTTTTTACACTACCAGCGGCTCGGAGTCGGTTGAGAATGCCCTCAAGATGGCCCGCCGCGTGACCGGCCGGACCCATGTTGCGGCGCGGCACAAGAGCTACCACGGCGCATCCCTCGGTGCCCTCTCGGTAACCGGCGACTGGCGGCGAAACGGACATTTGACGCTGGAAGAGTACACGATCCGGATCCCCGAACCGGCCGCCGACCCCGCTGCGGTTGAAACCCGGCGATTGATCGAAGCGGCCGGCCCGAACCGCGTCGCCGCCCTGATCACCGAAACCGTCACCGGCACCAACGGCGTCTACATCGCGCCGCCTTCCTGGTGGCAGGCCATTCAGTCGTTTTGCCGTGAGCATGGGATCCTTCTGATTTGCGATGAAGTTCTCACCGGCTTTGGCCGCTGTGGCGCACCGTTCGCCTTCCAGACCGATGGAGTTCAGCCTGACATGGTCTGTCTGTCCAAAGGGATCAGCGGCGGTTACATCCCGTTTGGGGCAGTCTGGGTTGCCGAACCAGTGGCGCGGTTTTTCGACGATGAAGTCCTCAGTTGCGGCTTGACCAGCTACGCTCACCCGCTCGGCCTCGCTGCCCTCGACGGCGTGCTCGACATCCTCGAATCGCCGTCATTTCAGGCCAATCTGCAGTCGCTTGAGTCGACTTTCGCGGCCGGCATCCACCAGCTGGTTACCCAGTTTCATGCCTCCGAAGTCCGCCTCCGCGGGATGCTGGCCGCCATCGAATTCGGATCCCGTGCGCTCCCAACCTGGGACCAGTTGATCCAGGACAACGTCCATGTCTTCACTAAAGGCAACCTCCTGATTCTCGCCCCGCCATTGACCAGCGCTCCAGCGCGTTTACAGCAGGCATTTGCAAACCTGGCGTCAGCGCTGGAGGGGTCGCTCAAGTCCGGGTGAAATCTCCCTGGCCAATTCGACTCGCCCTCACGTCGTCAATCCGGTCCATACTGTCAATCCGGTCAATTGGGTCCACCATTTCACAATTTCAATGTCAATCGACGCCGCCACTACAACTCGCAAAACCAAAGTCTTTCCCGGTCCCGTCGAAGCCCTCGCCGACCTGACCGACGGCATCGCATTGATGAGCGGCGGGTTTGGCCTTTGCGGCATCCCCGAAAACAGCATCGACGAGCTGGTGCGCAAAGGAATTCGCGACATTCACGCGATCTCGAACAACATCGGCAACTCGGGCCGCGGGCTGGCGCTGCTGCTCAAGAACCGCCAGATCAGCCGGGCCACCTGCTCGTTTGTTGGCGGTAATCCGGACCTTGAAGAGCAGATGCTCAGCGGCGCGGTCCAGGTGACGCTAGTGCCACAAGGAACCTTTTCCGAGCGAATCCGCGCGGCCGGAATGGGCATCCGCGGCTTCTACACACCGACCGGCTATGCGACGCTGGTTGCTGAAGGGAAAGAAGTCCGCGAGTTCGACCGGCCCTGTCTGCTGGAGCTGCCTCTCGAAGCCGACTTCGCGATCATCAAGGCCGAGCGCGGAGACACCTGGGGCAATCTCTGGTTCAAGGAGACGGCTCGCAACTTCTCGCCTCTCATGGCGATGGCGGCCAAGGTCGCCATCGTCGAAGTCGAGGAGCTGGTGCCGCTGGGCGGAATCGCCCCGGAAGATGTCCACTTGCCCGGCATCTTCGTCCAGCGGATCTATCAGGGCCGCGACTACCGAAACGACATCGAAATCCCGGTTTACTCGGACGGTCCGGCCTGACGTGCGGACAAAGCTCCGCTTTGTCCGTCCGAATGAGTCCCTTCAGTTCGCAATCGCGCCCGCTCTTCACCCTCACCACTTCCCCGCCGCGACAAAAGAACTGAATTCCCGCGAATTGGGTGGGCTGCTAGAATCTGAAGGTTGCCCCGGTGTGGCCCATACTGGGCGGGGGACGGGGTGCTGGCCGGAGCTGTAGAGCAATTGTCCCCAATTGCTCCTCCGAAAAGCTTGCGACGGGGTTTTGACCGGTCCGCAGGACCGCTTGTTAGGGATCGTTGCATGCTGGATCAACCGGAAAAGACTCATTCGCTCGCCCACCGGGACTTCGAGACCGGCGAGTTCTGGCGCGACATCCCGGCGTGGAAAGACGTCCCGGCCGCCGAGTTTTCCGAGCATACCTGGCAATCAAAACACTCGATCACCCGGCTCAAGCAGCTCCACGAGGTCCTCGGTAACCGGATCAGCGACGCCCTCTACGCCGACATCGAAGCCGGCATTCACCGGGCGACGATGAATGTCCGGATCACGCCCTATGTCTTCTCGCTGATCGATTGGGACCATCCTGTCGAAGACCCGTTGCGGAAGCAGTTCCTGCCGCTCGCTTCGCAGATGCTCCCCAACCATCCCTACTTTCTCGCCGATTCGCTCTACGAGGACGTCGATTCGCCCGTCAAAACAATCACGCACCGCTATCCCGACAAGGTTCTTTTCCTTCCGTTGACGACTTGTCCGGTCTACTGCTCCTACTGCACCCGCAGCCGGATCATCGGCGGCTCGACCGACGCGGTGGACAAGGACACCTACGGCCCGAACCCGGCCAACTGGGAGCCGGCATTCGAATACCTCCGCAACCACCCGCAGATCGAAGACGTCGTCATCTCGGGCGGCGACGCCTTCAACCTGCCCGCCAAGTACATCCGCCACATCGGCGAGCAGCTCCTCGCAATGCCCCACATCCGCCGGATGCGGTACGCGACCAAGGGGATCGCGGTCCTGCCGATGAAAATTCTCAACGATGATCCGTGGGTGGAAGCTTTTCTCGACATCCACCGCCGCGGCCGCGAGCTGGGCAAGCAGGTGGTGATTCACACCCACTTCTCGTCGACCCAGGAGATCACCCAGTACAGCCTCGACGCGATGAACCGGCTCTTCCGCGAAGGCGTCATCGTTCGCAACCAGGCCGTGCTCCAGGAAGGCGTCAATAACTCGGCCGAGGAGATGATCCTGCTCACCCGGAAGCTCTCCTTCATGAACATCCAGCCCTATTATGTCTACATCCACGACATGGTGCCGGGCTGCGAGCATTTGCGGACGACGCTGGGCGAAGGGATCGAGATTGAAAAGCACGTCCGCGGCACGACGGCGGGCTTCAATGTCCCAACGTTTGTCTGCGACGCGCCGGCCGGCGGTGGCAAACGGCACGTCGCGTCGTACGAGTTCTACGACCGTGAAAACGGCATCTCGGTCTGGCGCAGCCCGAACGTCAAACCCGGCGAGCTGTTCCTCTATTTCGATCCACTTTACAAACTCTCTGCCGAGGCCCAGGATCGCTGGTCGCTCCCGGCCGCACGCGAGACCATGATCCACGACGCGATCAAGGCGGTGGACCCCGGCCTGAGTCTCGCCGCCCGCAACAAGATCACCAGACGGCTGGAAGGCAACGCATGAATGCCTTCCTGAGCCGCAGGGCGCTAGCCGCGGGTTCGTCGGGCCGGGCAGTAACCGTTGCCCCATCACAGAACCCGTACGCTAGCGCGTTGCGGCTCAAAAAACCGGACGCCAACGCGTGCCGGCTGATGGGCGTGCCAAGCGCGGAGAGTGGCGCATGAATGTTTCGGCCCAGCGCGGCTGGACCAATGCGGCGATGGCCGATGAAATCATCGCCATGATCGAGCCGGGGGCCAGCCTCAATCTTGGCATCGGCATGCCGACCCTGATCGCCGAGCGGATGCCGGCCGATCAGGACGTCTTCATCCACAGCGAAAACGGCGTGTTGGGTGTCAAGGGCCGGCCAACGCGGGCTACCGTTTCCCCGACTCTGATCAACGCCGGCAAGGAGACGATCTCTATTGGCCCGGGTGCCAGCTACTTTGACAGCGCCCTGAGCTTTGGCATGATCCGCGGCGGGCATATCGACTACTGCGTGCTCGGCGCGATGGAGGTCGATGTCGAAGGCAACCTCGCCAACTGGATGATCCCCGGCAAAAAAGTGACCGGGATGGGCGGGGCGATGGACCTCGTCAACGGGGCCAAGCGGATCATCGTGATGATGACCCACTTCGCCCGCGGCGGCAGCTGCAAACTCCTCCGCCAATGCACCCTCCCGCTCACCGGCAAAGCCGTCGTCCACACCGTCGTGACCGAACTTGGCATCTTCACGCCAACCGGCAGCCAGTTCCGGGTCGAGAAACTGGCGGCAAGAGTTGATGCCGCTGCAACTGGAATCAACCCAAGCATGCTTTGCTGAATTTGGGAGGCGGCATGATCAAGCTGTTCAGGCCATGCCGCAAAGCCTCTTTGCTCGCGCGCCTTTTATGGTTGGGCGTTGGACTGTTCGCGTTTTGGCCTTTGAGCATGGCAGTATTGGAGAGCCCGACCGGCGTTTTCTCTGACTCCCGATCGCTCGTTTCAGCGTTTTTTGCTGCACTGTTTTCCGCCGGCTGGTTTTTGAAATGGGGTACGACGATTCCTTGCCTGTTTGTTGGAATGGCGATGTTCGCGATGATGACAGACCCAGTCACCAGTTCCCTGGCAGAGTCGTTTCAGGTCGACTTTGTCGTCCCTTTGACCGGAGCCGCACTCGGTGCGGCCATCGGGCTGATGCTCGATTTGAATCCGGGTACGTCACAATCACAGACGCCTAATGCTGACGGTCCCGGGCAACCTGTTCTTTGACCCGAACCAAACAACAACCGTCAATCGACGAAGCCAGGCGAATGATCAATGAATGGGCAAAGGAGGACCTGTGAGCAACGAAAAACATGAAGGAGCGCGGCGTGCTTTTTTTCTCGCGGGTCTTCGCACACCTTTTGGCCGTGCATCGAAGGGCGCGTACAAGGACGTCCGGCCGGATGATTTGCTGGTGGAGCTGATCGCGGCGCACCGGAAGAAACATGCGGGGCTTTGGGCGACGCCCCCGGAAGACCTGATCGCGGGCTGTGCCTATCCCGAAGGCGAGCAGGGCTACAACATTGCCCGCCAGGTCGCAGTCGGGGCGGGGCTGGAACTGCCGGGGACGACGGTCAACCGGCTTTGTGCCAGCTCGCTCGATGCGGCCGGGATCGCCGCGGCCCGCATACGGGCCGGTTGGGGCAGCCGGTTCCTCGTGGCGGGTGTTGAATCGATGAGCCGTGTGCCGCGGCGCGGGTCGAACTTCAGCGAGTCGGACGGGATCAAGGCGGTCAACCCGCACGCCTACGTGACCAATGGCGAAACGGCGGAACTCGTAGCGACCCGGTATTCCAACATCACGCGCTCGATCCAGGAGGACTTCGCCGCGCGGAGCCATGAGCTGGCCGATGCCGCTTTCCGGGAGGGCAAATACGCCGCGCAGATTCATCCGCATCTGGTCGCTCAGGACGAGTTCATCCGCGTACCGGTCGACCGGGCCAAGATGGCTTCGCTGGTCCCGGCCTTTCGCGAGGACGGCGTCGTGACGGCCGCAACCAGCTCGCCTTTGACCGACGGCGCGACGCTGGGCTGGGTTGTGGATGAGGCGACGGTCCGGGCCAGTGGCGCACAAGTCGCGATTGAACTGCTCGACTTTGCCAGCGGCCACGTCGCGCCCGAAATCATGGGCATGGGTCCGGTTCCGGCCACGAGGACGTTGCTCCAGCGCAACCATCTCTCGGTCGAAGACATTGCGGCCTGGGAAATCAACGAAGCCTTCGCGATCCAGGTCCTCGCGTCGCTCCAGGAACTGGGCGTGCCGCTCGACCGGGTTAACACCTGGGGCGGCGCCCTCGCCGTCGGCCACCCGCTCGGTGCCAGCGGCCTGCGCCTCCTGATCACACTCCACGACCGGCTGCTCGCCGAACACGATCCCAACTCCCTCGGCATCGCCACGCTCTGCGTCGGCGGAGGACAGGGAGTTTCGGTGCTGGTGAAGCGAACGGAGCTTTAGGCCTGCTCGTTCCACGGCTCCCGCCGTTGAACGCTCTGACCAAAGGCTCCGCCTTCTCAGCGCGCTCTCATCTCTTCCCCCCTCCTCCGCAGCTGGACCGGTCTTTCCGGTTCAGCTGCGTGGGGAGGGGCCGGGGGAGGGGGCCGCCGCGGCTGGAATGACAACGGCACATTTTTCGCCAATCGTGCGGTTCGATATCACGTTTCTTGGACGTGCTGCGGGCTGATACTTGTTGACTGCGAAGTCGCAAAACGAAACTCAGGAGAACATCGCCATGCACCCCCTCGTTTCCGGCCTCCTGCACGGCCTCGACAAGAACCACGCCTACCTGGTCTCGCTGGTTTCAGACCTTGCGGAAGACCAGCTGGTGGCCCAGCCCTTCACCGACGGCCGCAAACCGATGAATCACGCGGCCTGGGTCCTCAGCCATTTGGCCGTCTATCGCCCGATCATCGCTGCCGTGATCCGGGGCGAATCGTTTCCCGATCCGCTTGACCATCCGTTCGGGATGAAGTCGTCCCCGTTGCCCGACCGTTCCGCCTACGATCCGCTCGACGCGATACTTGGGCGACTTGAAGCTGGCCGCGCTGCAGTCGAGGAGGCACTGCGAACCGCCACGGACGATTCATGGACCGCCCCCGCGCCTCTCCCCCGCTGGCAATCCCGCTGGTCGTCGGTCGGCATGGCCGTACCGTTTCTGATTCTCTGCCATGAGAACATGCACCTTGGACAGCTTAGCGCCTGGCGTCGGGCAATGGGGCTGCCGTCGGTGGCGTCTTAAGCGGCACCCGGCCCACCACGTCGGGACGGCCTTTCCGTGCCGCTCCGGAACGCTGATTCCGCCGACGATGCGCCGCCTCGGTGCCGACCCGGCCACGGCCTCAAGCATCGTCCTGACCCCAGCTACCGACATCGGCAGCATGGGCCTGTTCCCGACCCTTGCGACCTGGCTGGTCTGACTAACGACTGAGGTCACCCAGCCGCGATTAACGATGTTCCATTTCAAAACGTGCACCAATCGCGGCTTGGGTGCACGATTTGTGTACGCCCGTCATGGGCGTGATTTTATGGGGTGCCATCCTGACGGATCAGTCCCCTGTGCGAGACTGGGAGCCTCAAGGAGCTCAGGATACCAAGTGAGTCCTCCGATTGGCAAAGCACAAGGTGAAGGCAACCGC
>JANOFL010000108.1:0-19391 GCA_031405895.1 Planctomycetota bacterium | reverse complement strand
GCGGCCCTTCCCGCACGATTGACCCGGGTGCGTTGCGCTAATTGCGGCAAACATGTCTGACCATTAGCGCTGGAGCGAAACCACTTCTATTCCGGCTCCCTCCCACGCCGCTGCTTTGAGCGGTGTGGGGAGGGCGGGGGGAGGGGGCGTCCGCGTAACGTATCTGCCTTGAACAGCTCGAGCCATCCGAACCACACGGCGACACAGCCAAGTGCGAAACGCACCCGATTGACCCGTTCGGCGAGCGGCCGTCGTTTCTGCACGGACCCGCGCCATCCTCAACTCAAGTTGCCCATGAGCCCGCCAGATCCTGCCGCCGTCCAGCCCGATGTCCGGGTCGACTATCCGGGAACCGGAGTCGCGGTTCTGGTCATGGATACGGCGGGCAAATCGGCCAACGTCCTCTCGCGCGACTTTCAGCTCGCACTGTCGGCCGCGATGGACGAAGTTGCCAGTCGCGCCGGAATTGAATCGCTGATCCTGACCTCGGGCAAGCCGCGCATCTTCGTTGCCGGTGCCGACCTGACCGCGATCGTCGATCACCTTGACTGGGCAGATGAGGCGATCATGGAGTTCTGTCATTTCGGCCGGCGGCTCTATCAGCGCCTGCAGGAGGGCAACTGGACAAGCGTCGCGGCGATCCAGGGCGCTTGCTTGGGTGGAGGCCTGGAACTGGCTTTGGGCTGCGACTATCGGATCGCGGTCGACGATTCGCGACCGTCGTTCGGCCTGCCGGAAACGAAGCTCGGCCTGATCCCGGGTTGGGCCGCAACCGTACGCTTGCCGCGCCTGATGGATCTGGACCGCGCGATCGGCCTGATCACTGCGGGTCGTCTGTTTCCTCCCCGCGAAGCTCTTGAACTCGGGCTGGTGGACGAACTGGCTGCGGGGGAAGACCTGCTGGCCGCGGCGATCCGGCTCGCGGCTGATCCCGATAAACGCCAGGCCCGGATCGATCGCCGTCGGCAGATTCTTGGACCAGCCCTGACGCCGGTGCCTGACCCCGAGGAACTGGTCCGGGAGTGGCGGGAACGGGTCCGCACCTTGCCTTCGGTCTGGCCGTTTGCGGCCGATGTCCTCGCCGGGCACATGATCCGCAGCGCGGAGCTGGACTTTGAGGCCGCTTGTCGGTCGGAAGCCCGCGCGATGGCCGTCGTCTGGGGCAGTCCGCCGAGCCACGGGCTGATCAACCATTTTTTTCTGGGCGAACACAACCGGCGAAATCCGGGCATCGAAACTGGGCCGGCCAAACCTCGCGCGATCCAGTCGTTGGCCATCGTTGGCTGTGGCGTCATGGGGCAGGCCATCGCGCGGCTGGCGGCCGCCAAGCGGCTGGCAGTCAAACTGTTCGACGAAAAGCCCGCAACCGCGGCGCGGGCCGCTGAATCGCTGGCTGGTGCGGTGACGGTCGCAGCGGAACTGTCGGACCTGGCTGGCTGCGACCTGGTCATCGAGTGTGTGCCCGAAGAGCTGGCGCTCAAACGGGAAGTGCTCGCGGCCCTGTCGCATTCGTTGCCTGAAAACGCACTCATCGCGACCAACACATCGACTTTGCCGGTCGCCGAACTGGCCGGCCATGTCATTGCGCCGGAACGGTTCTGCGGGATTCACTTCTGCCATCCCGGACTGCTGGAGCTGGTTGAAATCGTGCCTGGTGCCAGGACCTCGGCCGAATGTCTGGCAACGGCT
This sequence comes from Planctomycetota bacterium, assembly GCA_031405895.1. Lineage (GTDB taxonomy): Bacteria > Planctomycetota > Planctomycetia > Pirellulales > Pirellulaceae > BJ22. The sequence goes on along the minus strand of JANOFL010000108.1, from coordinate 17,702 downwards.
GTGGCCTGGATCCGCAGTCTTGGAAAAACACCAGTTGGCGTGATCGACCAGCCGGGATTCGTCGTCAACCGGCTGTTGCCCGGCATTGTCGACACGGCACTCGACCTGTTCGCGGAGGGCAACGAGATCGGGCCGATCGACGCGGCCATGCGGTCGCTCGGCATGGCGGGTGGCCCGTTCGAAATGATGGACGAAATTGGAATCGACACCCTGCTCAAGGGCGGTCGCGAGCTGGCGCGGCGGGGAATTCCGTCCGGCAACAGCAGCCCGGTCCTGCCGCGGCTGGTCAGACATGGCCGGCTGGGACGCAAGACCGGCAGGGGGTTCTACCGCTGGGCGGGCGCGTCCATGCCGGAGCAGGACCAGGAGTGCGTCCAGCTGCTGGCGGACTGCGTCGGCCCGGGGCGGATTTCATCACCGGAAGAAATCCAGGAGCGGATTCTCGTCGCGGTCCTGGAACGGGCAACGGCACTGCTGGACGCCGGCACCGTGCACGATCAGCGCGACATCGACCTCTGTCTGATTCGCGGCCTGGGGTTTCCTGCCCAGCTCGGCGGGATCCTGTTCTGGGCAGACCAGCAGGGTCCGGTCAGGATCCGGGAACTGCTGACGGCCCATTTCCCGGACGAGGATTCCTGGCCTTCGACTCTCGTGCGCTGGCTGGATGCCGACCTGTTTTTCTACCCCCATGGCAGCCGGGATCGGCACCATTGACTGCTCCACGAGGTCAACGTTCGAGGAGCAGCAGAAACCCCAATCAAGCGGTCCCGTGCAGACGATCCCTGACTTCCTGTTTGACAAGGTCGACCACTGCCCGGAAGGGCCAGCATTGACGGCATGGGTTGACGGTCGCTGGAACACCCGTCGCTGGATCGAATTCGCCAGCGATGTCGCTGTGGCGTCACGCAAGCTCAGGAGTTTTGGCGTCGAGCCAAGCCAGCGGGTTCTGCTGATCGGAGCGAACCAGTATGCGTGGCCGGTCGTCGACCTCGCGTTGCAGTGCGTGGGTGCCGTCAGCGTTCCGCTCAGCCCGTTGTTGACACCTCGCCAGGTCAGTGAACTGGCTGAACATTGCGAACCGGTGCTGGCGTACGTCGACAAAGCCGTCGGACAACCGGTGCACGAGTCGCTGGAACGTCGCGGAGTGCCAGTTTGGCCGCTTCGCGTTGAGCTGGACGACTTGCAGGCCGGACAAGAAGGGGCAGGCCTTGAATCCTGCCGCGAGCTGGCGCGCCAGTGTGTCACGCCAGAGTCGTTGCTTTCGATTCTCTACACTTCCGGAACAACCGGCGCGCCGAAAGGCGTGATGCTGACGCAGCAGAATCTCGTCAGCAACGCGCTGGGCAAAGTCGCCGCCCTGCCGCTGTTGCCCACGGACGAGCGGCTGTGCTGGCTGCCGATGGCCCACATTTTCGCCCGGCTCGCGGACCTGTTTACCGCCTGGCTGACCGGTTGCCATTCCGTCATTTCGCGCGGCCGCGAGCACCTGTTCGACGAGCTCCGCAGTTTTCGGCCGACTTACCTGAACGGAGTGCCGTGGCTGTTTGAAAAATGCTACCGGTTGTCCGAGGCGCGGGGGCAGCTCGAAACGCCAGGCACTCTGCTGGAAATGCTGGGTGGACGAATCCGGGTTTGCAACTGCGGAGGCGCGCCGCTGGCTCCGCATGTCCTCGACTGGTTCGCCCGGCAAGGGGTCCCGCTGGTCTGCGGCTATGGGCTGACCGAAGCCTCGCCCGTCGTGACTGCCTGCCCGGTCGACGAGTACCGGCCGGGGTCGGTGGGCAAGGCTCTCCCAGGCGTTGAACTGCGGCTGGCACTTGACGGCGAAGTCGAACTCCGGGGACCGAACGTGATGCAGGGTTACTACCGCGAGCCGGAGGCCACAGCCCGAACCATCGTGGATGGCTGGCTTCGCACCGGCGACCTTGGACAGCTCGACACCGACGGATTCCTTTTCATCACGGGCCGCAAGAAGGATCTGATCATCACTTCCACGGGCAGGAACATCGCGCCGGCACTGATCGAAACCCGGTTGTTGTCGGATCCGTGGGTCAGTCAGTGTCTGGTCATTGGGGAAGGATTGCCATTCCTGCTGGCGGTTGTCGTTCCCGCTCCGGCGGTTTGTCCACCCGATCAGGATGATCCGCCCGATCGTGTTCTCGCGGCCCGGTTGAAAGACCGGTTTGCCGCGCTGCTCGCCGACCGTCCGCGCTGGGAACACCCGGCCGGGCTGCTGATCGTGCGGCAACCCTTCACGGTTGAGAATGGCCTTGCGACGCCAAAGCAGAGTCTGCGTCGCGCTGCGATCGTCCAGGAGCTGTCCAGCCAGATCGACGCCGAGGTCAGGCGACTGCTGGCCACGTCACCAGCAAGGGACAGGAATTGATGCAAATCCGGCGAACGGGCCTTTCGGCACGAAAGCCTATTGTTCGCCGTTCGGAGTGCGCGATGTGCTCTCCCCCGCAGCAGCCGAATCACCCGACGGTGGGGTCTCGTCAGCGGGCGTTTCCGTGGTAGAAGTTTCGGCGGCGGGAACGTTTGTGACCGGTTCTGCGCCGGTGTCCGAGGCTGGGTCTGGGTCCGCCGCCGGCGCGGCAGGTGGCAGGCCGAGGCTCATGTCCTGGATTTTCTGGCGGAGCTCGGTTTCGCGCGACTGGGCGAGGAACTGCGAGAGGACTTTCTCCAGATTTCCGAACATCCCCGTCACGAAACCGGCTTCGCGCCGGTCGCGACTGAGAGCCAGCAGGCGCGATTTTTCGTCGGTCAACCGCGCCCGGATCGCCTGCGGCTTGGGCAGGGCTTCATACTTTTCCAGCTCGCCGACTGCCTTGGCCCGCGTATCCGGGTTTTCGCTCGCGAGATAGTCGTTGATCAGCTTCTGGAAAATCTCACGCTGGGCGACGACGTCGAGGATTTCGTTGCCCATGCCGGCAATCACGCCTTCGGCAAAAAGCCGGGCTTCGTCGTTGACCATGGTCGATGTCTGGCGCGCGTGGAAGCCCGGCATGACCGGCAGCTTCATCAACGAGCGGGCACCGCGTTTGACGTAGATCACCCGCAAGCCATCGACGGAGGGCGGGATGTCGATCAAGCCCCGCCAGTCGGTCTTGCCGATAAACTCGGACGCTTCGTCCTTGACCGCGTCGAGCGGACGGGACCAGATCTCCACGCCTTCCATGGGCTGGTCGGGATTTTCGACTGAAACCAGCTTGAGCGCCGTGCTGGATGCCGGCGGCCGGATCACAAGCGCGAGCTTTTCCAGCCGCTTGCTCTTTCGCGCCACGAGCGGTGCCCGATACGTCGAATGCACCTGGCCGAAGAGGGCCGCTTCATTGGCGAAGGCAGTGTTGGCAGGACCGGCAGGTGCATCCGGTTGGGATTCGGTTCCGTTCGGCGCGGCCCCGGTTGTTGCCGCCGAAGATTCACCGGCCGAAGCTGGGGCTGGCGCAGGCGCCGTCTGTTCCGCCGCGGGCGCTTCGCCCGACGCCGGCGGGATCGCATCGCCCGCCGCCGCTGTTTCAGCTTTGGATCCATCTCCGGATGCCGGTGCCGATCCGGTTGTTTCACCTGTTGCCGGCGCGTCGTCGCGCGGAGGCCCGGCCGGATTGATTGTGATGAAGGTGAATTCCACCGGCTCCTGGGAGATCAGCTTGTTGTCGCGATCGGTCCGCCGCAAGACCGGCAGGAAAACATCATGGGCGCGGACGCGAGCCGGGGAGCCAGTGTTCGGCTCAACCGTCCAGACACCGGCTGCCGGATCGAAACGGACGCGTTGACAGAGGTTGGCTCCGCGCACGCGCAACCAGACCTCATTCTTTTCCGAAACCCGGTCGATTCGCGCCAGCGGCATGAACGCCGTCCGCAACATGCCGAGGACAGTCTCGGCCGCAGCGCCGCGCTCGAGGATGGGCTGGCTGAGCAAAGCACCCCACTGGTTCGTGGTCAGGTCGAGTTCGCGGACCTGACATTGAAGACCGGAACTGCCGTGGCGGAGCGTTACCAGCATCAGCTTGTTGTCGTGCTGAAGCAGCGGCGATTGGCCGACGGCGTCCAGCCCGGACTGGCCGTCGGCAAGCCCGCTCAGTCCGGCCCAGCGCCATTCGGCCGGCGCTGGGCCGGGCAGCAATTCCCAGGCACTGGCGTCGGTCAGGCGGGAGAGCCGGAGCAGTTCGGCCGGCAGCGTTGCGATGTAGCTCTCGGCCAGTGACGAGCCGTCGCTGCAAATCCAGACGCGCACGCGATAGTGGGCATATTCCCAGGCCCGATCACCCGGCAGATCGCCGTCGCGCGCTACCTCGATTTCTTTTTTGTCGTTTTCGGCCACAGGTGCGGGAGTCTCCGCGACAGGCGGTGCTCCGTCCTGCGGGGCGCAGGCAATCAATCCCGTAGCCGGCCCAGCCAGGCCCATGCACAAAGCCACCAGCAGCACCGCTAGCCATCGGCACCAGCCGCCAGCCGGCCTGCGGCGGATCGAGTTCAGTCTGATCATCGCGTGGGTCACGGCTGGTTCCCTTCCGGGTTACCGATACTCCACCGGTCCACCTGCTGGTACAGAAAAATCAGATCGCGTCCGATGCCACGGACGCTGGTCCGCCAGGCAAAGTGTTCGCGAACCTGGAACAATGGCAACACGGCGACGCTGTTCAGCACCTGGCGATGGAGCTGTCGCAGGCTGGAACTCGTCTGTCGCCAGCTGGAAGAAGTATTCACCCGCCGCACGATCTGTTCGACCGTCGGATTGACATTTTTCACGGCACCCTGGCTCCCAAAAAGAAAATCCGCGTCGGCCAGCGGTTCAGTGCAGGCGATCTCCAGGTACAGAAAGTCGTAATTGTCATCAGCAGGTCGCGTCTGGCCAGGCGGCAATTCGAGCAGCGTCGTCCTGACTCCGATCTGCCGCCACTGGCTGGCGATCGCATTGCAGGTGATGGACGCGATTTCATTTTTCGGAAAGGCCAGCACCAGTTCGGGAAGCTGGACGTCGGCGTCATTGTTTCCCTTGCGGATCAGCACATCCTCCTGGCGGCGTTTTTCGCCATTTACAAGCAGCTGGCCGAGCAGGAAGTTGCTCACCCCCGGCCGGATCGAGGGGTCAACCGCATAGGCGATCTGGTCATTGTCGGAAGTCCCCACGGGAAACGGGCTGTCGATCGCCAGCGTGCCATCAATCTCCTGGCCACGACAGATCATTTCCCGGACGATCTCGTCGCGATTGATGGTTCGCAACAGGCCAATCCGGAACATGGCCTGCTTCATGAACTCGTTCCGCGGGTTCGGGACCAGCATGTGGACCGTGGGGACAGCGTAGGAACGAACCTCGATCCCGGGAGTTTCGCGCAAGCGCCCCAGGTCGCCACTTGGAATCCGGTCGACCACGTCGACATCTCCGCGGAGCAAAGCCTCCACGGCGGCCGAAGGCGAGCCGTAGGTCCGCTCGACAATTTCCGGCAACTGCAAACCGGCCGGCCGCGGGTAGCGGTCATTGGCCTGGAACAGGGTCCGTTCGTTGTCCTGTTCGGTGATGCGATAGGGGCCATTGTTCTGGGCCGGTTGGCCGGGCATCGCGTAGGCAAGCTGCAACAGGGCTTCCGGGCGGACAAAAGGCACTCGCAGGCGGATCTCAACTGTCGAGGCATCCAGCACGCTGACCTTTTCAACCAGCCTTGCCCACGGCACATGGTGTCCTGGCGTCAGCGGATCGGCCCACGCGATCAGCAGGCTCGCCAGTTCATGCGCGGTCAGCGGCGGCACACCGAACGAGGCCCCCTGCTCGCCGGAGCTGGCCAGCACAAACCGCCAGACCTGGCCCAGCTCATCGGCCAGTTCAAAGCGGCCGTTGGGAAATACATACCGGCCGCCTTCGTCGGTAAACCCGGCCATTTCCATGATCCGCCGCTGGGTCAGTCGCCCAACGCGGCGCGAAGCCCAGTCGTCGATCCGCTGGGGATCGGGGTTGAGCGCGGGCTGGCTGACACCGACAAACAGCAACGGATAAGCGCTGACGATTTCCTGCATCAGCGCCTGGCTGGTGCCGTCGCCAGGGAGCACCTGCAAGGCCCGGCCCGCCGCCAGCCGCGCGTTCATGAAGTCATTTTGCTCCAGAAACCGCCGGGCCTCGGCCTGAAAGGTCTGGTTCTGTGAAGTCAGGCGCTGGCTCCAGGGGTCACGCAACGGGGCCGACAGGTCGCCGTACTTTGTGCCGACCGAGTCGAGCAGTCCGCGGATGCTCGACCAGCGGGCCTCTTCCTCATGCTGTTTAAGCAGCCCGTCGTAGCAGTCGAGAATCAGTTCGAGGGCTGTTTTTTCGATACCTTCCACGGAGAACCGCGGATCGCGCTGAAAGATGTCCTCGAACATCGACAGGGCCAGCCCATACTGCCCCTGCTCGTAGTTCGTCCGCGCGTCGAGGAAGAGGACCCGCTTGAGCTTGTCCGCCAGCCCCGGATCCTGATTTGAGCGATCGTAGACATAGAGCAGGTTGCGGAACGCCGCCGCGTACTTGCCCGCCTCGATGTGTTGTTCGGCTTCCTCCAGCAACAGATCGCTGAACGTGCTGAAGTTCACGACGTTGGCAAAGGGAACTTCCAGCAGGATTCCCTGTTCATCCATCAGCTCGAAAACCAGGACCTCCCTTTCCGGATAAGGCTTAACCGGCGGCTTGAGCAACGGAACGATGTCCAGCGTCTCGTTGCGGTTGAAGTCATCGAGGTAGATCCGGTCAAACGGCCGGCCATCCACCATGTCGACTTCGTCTTCCGCCCGTGTCGTGGGAGTCTGGTCGGCGGGCGGCTGTTCGCCCTCGGCCGGCTCCTGTGCAGTCGCCGCTTCGCCTTCGGAGATTTGGGCTGGCTGATCCTGGCATCGCGCGATGGCCGGGCAGAATACAAGGCCCGCAAGGGCCGCCAGCAGGATCAGCGAAAGCGCGACCCGCGCCATCGGCCAGCCTTGAGCGGCCCACCGAGAATCGCCCGTTCCGGTCAATTGCATGTTGTCCACGCCGTGTTTCATGGTCCGGACTGATCGACAACGAGCAAGGTTCCATCGGCGGCGGTGAACAGCCAGCGATTGCCATCGACCAGCGGCTGATGGGCGATTGGCTGGCCAAGATCGAGCGAACCGGTCACTTCGCCCCCGGCCGAAACCAGCTGGACAAGTCCTTTTTCAAAGCAGACCGCGACGCCGTTGTTCCCGATTGCGACAATGGCCGCGATCCGGTCGCCGCCGGTCGGCATCGACCAGACAATGGTCGCCGCTTCATTGACGGCATGCAGCTGACCGTCCTCTGTCGCCACCAGAATCAGCCCCCCCACTGCGAACGGGTCCTGGGTCGTCAGGCCCGGAAGATCGACCGCGCCGGCTGGCTGGATCGTGCCACCGGCCGTCGAAACGCGGATCAGCCGGCTGCCCGTTTCGCCCTGTTCAACCAGCCAGCCATTTTCGCCGATGCTGGTGATTCCGGAACGGATTTGACCATCGAGCTGTTTTTCGGCGAGCTTGCGGACTGAGAGCGGGTCGGACAGATCCATCAGCAGGAGCTGGTTGACGCCGTCACCAATCAGAAAGCTGTTCGGGCCGACCTGGGCCGGACGGTTCCAGTTGAGCACCTGGCCGGGAGACATCGGCGGCAGGAACGGCGAGCCGGAATACTGGCCCGTGCTCCGGTCGATCCGCATCAGCTGGCCTTTGGTCGAGGCGATGATCAGGTTGTCCCCCACGCTGAGCGGCGGGCAGGCAGCCTGATCCGCAGGTGCCTGCAACCGCACCAGCCGCGACACGCCGGACGGGTCGATCGACAGCATGTAGGGGTAGCCGGCTGGCCCGAAAGCCGCCCGCGAACCGTCGTCGAACTGGAGTTGCGACTGGAAGACGAGGGCTTCGTCGATATCACTCGACTTTGCCACTTCCGTTGCCGCGCCACGGCCGATTTCTTCCGGGCCGACCCGCAGCAGATTGCCCTGGGATGTGATCAGGCTCAGGCCATCGCCGGCGGCCAGCGGCGCGCCAGCCGGACTGGCACCAAAGTCGGTCCGCCAGACTTCGGTCAAGTCGGCCGGATTGACCGCGGCAACGCTGACCAGTTGTGAATTGCCCCGCCGGCGGATGTGGAACAGGTATTCGTCCCGTTTGCGAAGGGGACCCAAAAACACATCGGCCTGGTTCTTGACCGTGATCCGGTCCAGTTCGCCAGTGGCCCGCTGGATTCGCAGGGGAGTGATTCCCATCCCGGCGATCCAGAGATCGCTTCCGCTTGCAAAACTCCAGGGCCGGACACCGCCGCGCACCGCGAATGTTCCTTCCGTGGAGATGCGGACCGGGTTTTCCGGTTCGGCCGGGTTCATGTCGAGAATCCGGATGTCGCCATTGTCGGAGGTGAAGAGCATCAGCCGTCCGAGCCGGCTGGGCTCGACCGAGACCGGCCCGTTGGCAAGCCGTATCAGCTGGATCCGCCGGATCGCGCCATCCTCTTCACTGCGCTGCAACACATGCAGTTCGGAATAGTCACTGCCGTTGACGACCACCAGCAGGTAGCCCGACCAGTAGATCGGGGCGAGGCTGACCGAGCCCGGCGCGTGGCCGAGGTAAAAGACCGCCGTGCAGCGGAGGTCTTCGCTCGACAGCAGGTAGAGGTTGGAATCGTCACCGGCGACAAACAACTCAGGGGACTGGTCGGCGACTTCGCAGCCGGCGGAGATCCGGCGCGGCAGCTGCGCGCCCGCGGTTTGACTGCCAGTCACCGGATCGAGCCGCAGAATCTGGCCGCTGGCCGTGGCGACCAGGACCGCGTCCGGCGTGATCCGCGGCGCAAAAAACGGCTCACCGACCGTCGCCGTCCAGGCCACTTCGCCCGTGCCGCTGGCGACCCGCATCACGAGGTTCCGCTGCTGGTCACAGATGATCAGCGCTTCGCGGGTCTCTTCGCTCGTCCATTGGGGCTGGATCGTCGTCGGCAAGCCGACGAACTGCCGCCAGAGCAGTCGCCCGGCGCCGGCATCCAGTCCATAAACGGCCCCTTCCGCGAGGACGGCGAGGACTTCACCGGCGAGACCTTCAATCGGCTGCCCGAGGGTCGAACCCGACAGAATCTGGCGGGTCACCGGCGTGGGGGGTCCACTTGCCGCGACTGCGATTTTCGTGGTGACGGGCTGCACCAGCTCCAGTTCGCGCGCTGAAACCCGGGCCATGGCTTCGCGCAGTTCGGTTCGGGCACCGAGGTCGGGGTGCGTGCGGACCAGCCGGGTAAAGATACTGAAGGCCTCATCCGTTCGGCCGGCGGTGGTCAGGCTGGCAATACTGGTCATTGCCGCCTGATAGTCTTCTTCCTTCTTGATGATCCCGTCGGCGGTCAGCAGGTTGTTGTCAATCGTCGCGATCAGGGTCGAGACGCGGGCCGAGTTTCGCAAGGTGGTCGTGATGTAGACCGGGTTGTCAAGCAGTTTTTCCTTGACCGCGAGGGCCTCGGCCAGTTTCGCCTTGACTCCTTCCGTGGTTTTCTCGATCAGCGGCTGGGCCGAATACCATTCGGCGATAACCGGGATCATCACGCCCAGGTCATCGCGAATATCGTCGATGGCTTCTTCACCATCGAGGCGGGGCAGGTTCTCAATCGCGTAGTTGTAGGCTTTCAGGTAGTCTTCCGACTTGTACGACATCCGCATGTTGGCGTTGACTTCGCGCACGCGGGCCTTGCTGGCGTTATCATGGCCGCGGTAGCCGGTGTGGAATTTCTGGAACAACTCGCCGGCCTTGCCGTAGTTTTCCTTGCGGAAGTTCTCTTCGGCTTCGGCGTACAGCTTGTCCGCATCGACCCGCATGACTCCCAGCCAGAGCACGGCGAGGGCAATCATCAGGGCCGCGAGGACGCCAAAGCCGGTCCAGAGCCAGCGGGTTTTCCACTGGTCGACCGTGTCGCGCTTGCCGTCAAAGCCCAGCTTGCCACGAACAAAGGAATGTTCGCGCTGGGGAGCCAGATCGGCACCCCACGCCGGCTCGCTGGCCGGCACAAGCGGGGCCGCCGCGCGACGCAGCGGCTCGGCCGGTATCTCGCCCGTCCGGATCTGCCGCGTGTCCTGCTGCTCGCGGCGCTTCTTTTTCTTCACGACAGCCGCTGGCGGATCGTCTTCCTCAACGGGCGGGGGAGACGGCGGCACCGCGGCCGGCGGGGGCCGAAACGCGGCCACATTGGTCAGATCGCCCGAATCGTAGTCGGCCGGTCCGGGTATCGCCTCAAACTGGTCGTCGTCCACCAGACGCGGAACCAGTTCCCGCCCGGCGAGGAGGTCTTCTGCCTGGCGATCGTCAATGAATCCCTTTTCGACCAGAAAATTCACGATCGACCGCGGTTTGACATCGCGGCCCGGCGCGCCAATCTGGCGGCGCAGCCGGTCAATCGTCTTTTCATCGAGAATCCGGGCCTCGATGATCCGGTCAAGCAGTTCGCGGGCAGACATCAGTGTTCCTCAGGGCGTGCCGGTTCGCGCCGGCGGCAGGTCGGAAAAGCGGACCCGGCTGCGACTGTTCCTCTCCGGACCAGTCTTCCGCAGCCGGCGGCCATCAATATTCCTCTTCGGTCGTGCGGCGCTGCAGTTCGCCGAAATTGGCGGCCAGCCCGGCGTCCCAGGCGGCCACAAACCTGGCATGCATCGAGTCGACATGGCAGGTCACAATCAGGCGATCCACTCCGTCGTTTTCCTTGGCGTTGCGGACGAGGGCCCGCATTTCCGTCTCGCTCGGTGCCTCGACTTCTTCCTGGCCCCGGCTGGTCACGAAATACGATCCGTTCTGGTCGATGACCACTTCGCAGTAGTCGAGATTGTCTTCTTCTGTCACCTGCTCGACTTTGCTCGAAGGATCTTCGACGTTGGGCTTGGGCTGTTCATGGGTCCGCATCAGCGAAAATGCAGCGGTGACCATGAAGAAGATCAGCAGCAGGAAGGTCACGTCGACCATCGGCGTCATGTCCATTTCGCCGTCGCTTTTGAACCCGCCGGCACCGAAGCTGACATTGTCCGGGTCGCCGGCATCGCCACCATCATCATCGTCCTCCAGCCCGCGCCAGCCCGCCGGCGGCAGACTGGGGTCATCGGGGACGGCAGTCGATACGACAGGCTCCGACGTGGCCTGGGAAGGCTTGCCGCCACTCACCCGGACCGGATTGACATTGCCCACCGGGCGTCCGAGATCGAACTCGCCGGGCTGGTCGTCGGGTACTTTCTTCTCAGGCATTACAACCACTCTGGATGGCTTGTCCGCAATCGGCGCGTGAACTTCAATCCGACTCTTCCACACCAATATAGAGCGGCTTCCCCTCGGCCATGTCGGACTGGGAAACGCCGCGCTGGACAATCTGCACAATTCCGGATTTCACTTCGCCAGCGGCCTTAATCAGGATCCCCTCGACGTTGGGGCGTTTTGAAATCTCGTCATCCACATAGCGGGCGACTTCTTCCTCCAAAACGGTTGGCTCCAGACTCTTGAACTGATCCGCTTCGCTCCTCGATCGGCCACGGAAAATCGCAGGATTGTCGGCGTCCGTGCCCTCGAAAATCAGCAGGCAGACGCAGTTGTTCTCGGTCACGGCACCGCCAAAACGGGCCGGAGGAATCGGCACCGCGGAGGACGGGTCGAACTTGGACGCGACCACGAAAAACGACAGCAACAGGAAAACGATGTCGATCATCGGCGTGATGTCGAGCTCGTTGTCGTCCTGTTTGTGCTTCCGCGGCTGGAATGGCTGGTCAAGTTCCTGCCGGTCGCTCATGGCGCTGCTCCCTGCGGGCCGGTTCAGTTAACCGGGTGCCGGATAATGGCTTTTTTGAACATTTCGAGGAACTGGTTCAGGCCGTAAGAGACGAGGTCTTCCAGCTTGCGAATCTGGATGTTGATGTACGCCGTACAGAGCGTGAGCGGGATCGCGATCGCGAGGCCGATCGCGGTCGTGATCAGCGCGAACATGATGTCCTTGGCCAGCACGTTGGCCTCGACGCCCTTGGCTGCCGACAGTTTCGAAAAGGCCGCCATCATCCCCATGACCGTGCCAAGCAGCCCCATCATCGGAGCCGACTTGATCATTGTGTTGACCCAGCTGAGACGGAAATCGAGGTCCTGCAGCACATCGCGCTGGAAACGGTCGAGCAGCAGCTGGCGGACCTTGCCAAAGCCGAGCGTGCGGTTGTCGATCGCGAGCTGGCTGAGCTGGCAGAGGGCCCGCCGGTCGCCGGCGCAGACTTCGCTGGCCGTCTCGTACTGGCCCTGCATCAGGGGCTCTTCCACGGCTTCAAGAAACGCGCCCTGCTGGTCCTCGGATGCGAACTGCTTTTGCCGGATCCGGTTGAACACGACGATCACGCAATATGCACCCCAGAGCGCCTGACACGCCATGAAACCGTAGACGACGTTTCCGAGAAACGTATAGATTTGCTCTGCCATTGAGTCCTGCGCTCCGGGAAAATGTTGGGCTCGCGCGTTCGCCGAGGCCCGGGAACCGTTCTGTCGGGACAATCGCTGGTACGGTCCGCACTGGCTGCGACGAGGAGCCGCCGGCGGGTGTTCCATTATGGTTGGATCGCCGCGAATTTCGAGGTGGCAGGTCGGACAACTCTTCGGCGGCCTCGGTGCGGGCGTTTGCCGCAGGGGTTCAGCCCCCAGACTGGTCGGCCCCGAACTCGATGGAGCAAAGCCTTCCGACAGACATCACTGGCCGGCCGGGAGCAATTCAAGACGACGCCGAAAAGGACGCGCTGGAGCGTGCGACCCGGATGCGCTCTGGACTTTGCGGAGTTCCCTGGAAGCGAGAAACGCTGACTTCGGAGAAGTCAGCGACCGTCGCTGATTTCTCCGAAATCAGCAGTTCGAATTCGACCAGGCAGGAGCCTGGTCGCCACGGCGGACCCGAAAGAACCCTAGCGCCGATACGTCTGCTCGGTCACCTCCAGCTGGTAGCCCGCTCCGCCCGGCACGACCTTGAACGTCGTGGCCCGGACTTCGGCGACCTCGTGACCTTTGGATTTGGCGTACGCCGTTTCCACGCCGCGGAGCTGGTTGATCAGCGGCTGTGGGTAGACTTGCCCAAGGATGAAGTCGTCGAGATTCTGCAAATCGGCCTTGCGAAGCAGGTCCTTGTCCCATTCTTCCAGCCGGCGGATGCGGTGGCTGAACAGCACGGTCTTGTTGGTCTTTTCCGTACTGCGGTCCGACGTGCGCAATGCCGCGGCACCGGCCGGATCGGCCAGCCGGTAGACGTTGTTGTTCAGTTTGTGGATCGCCCCGATCTCGATTTTGAAGAAGCTCAGCTGCTGGTAATACGAGTTGCGGTCCTTGGCCTCAAATTCGACATTCCAGCTGGGCCGGCCGTGCCCTCCTCCACCCCCGCCACCCAGGGTCCCAAGTCCGGTCCCGCGCCCCATCTGGGCCGCGTTACCATCGCGCATCTCGTTCCGCGCCAGAATCGTTGAAATCGAGTTTGTCACCGCCAGCAGTGCATCCGCAAGTTGCGGCGTTTCGACCTCCGGAAACTCCTCAACCCCGGGTTCCTCCAGATCGTTGCCGATCCCTTCGGGTGCTTCCTCGCCGGGATCGCCAATGAGAAAGTTCTCTTCCGACGCGACCGGGAGTTCATTGGCCGCGTTGGATGACAGCCACATGAAGAACAGCAGTGCGACAAACAAGCCGAACAGCATCAACAGCGAAAGCAGAATCGCATTCAGCTTGTCATACGAGCTGACCCGGGTCTCGACGGCACCGGTTGCGGGAACGTAGACCGAGGGATGCAGTTCACTCATCGAAACATCCTGACTGCTGACAGTGGCCTGGCCCGGTCCGGCACTCGTGGTTGGTCACCGTTCGATCGATCGATGAGCCGATGGGCGCTAGCCCCGGGTTCTTCGCGTCAACCGGGGCTTCGGCTGGTCGATTCAAACCACCGTAATGTCTGTGACAATCCAACAGCGCGACCCGATCGTTTCCATTCTAGCGTCCGGTCCCAAAGTTCCCAAATCGTCGCCTGACCCGGAGGGACGACGGTTGATCTGAATCCACCGCAAGAAGCTTGGCGGCCACGGCTCCCGCACAACCATCGGAACTAGCGCCGCCGTTCCTGCGACTCGACTTCAAATCTGTATTTCCCAGCGTTGCCGACGACTCGAAAAACAGTGCGCCGGATTTCGGCGGCCTTCCAGCCGCGGGCTTCCGCAAAGGCACTTTCCAGCTGGGCCAGTTCCGCAATCACGGCCGGCGGGTAAAGCTGGCCCACGATGCAGGTATCAAACGACTTCCGGCCCGCCGAAAAGAGCAATTCCCGGTCCCAGGCCTGGAGCCGCGGATTCTGGTGAGCCAAAAAGGTCATCTGCAGCTCGCGCATTTCGTGGCGACTGCTGTTCATCAGCGTCGCAATCCCATCGGTCAAATCGACACGATCCACCTGCTCGCTGGCCATTTCGAGCGCTGCGATTTCCAGTCCCATCGCTTCCAGCATCGCGACATACTCGCCGCGACTGGGCGCTTCCAATACCACCAGCCACTCCGGCCCACCTGCTCCCGGCCAGGGATGCCGCGGTATTCCGTCCGGAAATCCGCTTCGGCGGCCGATCCCTTGTTCCAGCGACTGGCGGCCATCTGATTCGAGACGTGCTTCAATCGTCGAAACGGCGCGAATCACGGCCAGCAACGACTCGCCCAGCGTCGCTTCGACACCCAACGGCAATCCGGTTGAGGCTGGATCGGGAATCGCGATTTCCAGCGGCTCCAGCGGGATTTTCAGGTTGGCGGCTGGCGAAGTCACGAGGGGATCGCGGTCCGGCACCCGCGTCTTCGAAACATCCAACCAGATCGCAGCGAGCAGAAGAACCAGGCCGCTGGTGAGCAACAATGCCGCGACCAGCCCAGCGTTGATCCGGTCGTAACCACTTACCCGCGTCGGCACGTTCGGCTGTTCGGCTGGGACCACGACGGTTTCGGAATGGCACATTACCGGGCTCCAACAGGGACATGGATCGAAGAAAAAGTGTTCTGTCACAGTTTGGAATTCGGATCAGCCGCCGGGCCTTAGCCCCCGGAAACCGGACGCTAACGCGTTGCGGCTGATGGACGCAACCCGTAAATGACGCGTTGACAAGGCAATAGTCGTCGGATCAGTCCAGCAAATCCGCGTCGGGCCGCAGGCCGAGGAACCAGGCGGTCCATTTTTTCTTCAACTCGCGCATCTCGACGACGTTGGGGTCCGCCGAGATCGGAATCGAGTCGAGTTTCCGGCTGATCAGACGCAGTCCGTTGTGCGCTTCGACGGCAATTTCAATTTCCGGATCGGTGAGGGCAAACAGCAGCGCCGGAACGTTGTCGAGATTCTGCTGGCTGGCCAGGAACTTGACCGCGATCAGCCGGCGGAACGGATCGAACTCGGTGACCAGCCCGCGCAGGAAGCCCATCTGCTCGCCACGCGTCTTGCCTTCTTTCTGGGTCAATTCGCGGATGGCCGGTCCGAGCGCGTAGGCCATGTCCGCCAGGTCCTCCTGGGAACTTCCCGCGCTCAGGTTACGGATCACATCCTCCATCCCCTGGGTTTCAGTCTGGACCACCACCTGGTCGCCCTGTTTGTCCAGCCGGACTCCGGGCTTGAAAATGTTCCCGGTCTGCAGCACGAGGTTCCCCTTGTTCCGGTCGTCGAGCAGAATCTGGCTGCTGCGGACGAGGAACAGGGTGGCGAGGCAAGTGTAGTTCTCGACGTTTTCACCACCACCACCAGCGCGGGGCGGCCAGGAACCGTCACCCGCCTGGTTCGCCGCGAGGAAATCGACGCCTTGGTCATACCAGTCCGGAAACTCGGGCGTGCCGCCTTCGGATTTCTCGCGGAAGAAACAGTACCGCTCAAGGCCGTAGAGAAAATAAGCGGTCCAGGTCTTGTTGACGGTTTCAATCGCGAAGTGGTCCTTCAGCCAGCGGTTGGCCCGGGTCTTGGCCCCGCCCAGCTTGCCGCGATCAAAGGCCACGGCGGGAGCGTTGGGATTGGGGCCAACGTTCTTCCGGTCGGGAATGTGCTCGACCACCGACGGAGGCAGTTCACGGCTGACCCCGGTGATCCGTTTCCTGTTGCCCCGCATCCCGGTCGAACCGAGGTTGAGCACATCGCTCAGCAAATAAAGTGAACTGGCGCCGGCCACATGCAGGGGCGCGTGAATGCTGTCGAGATTGAGAACCGGCGACCGGTCCTGATAGTGATAGACCCAAGACCCTTCATGATCACCGTCCTGCAATTGCGCGTCGCAATAAAACTCGAGGAGGTTGCTGGCCGCGTCGGCATTGACCTCGATGCCGTGAATCTTGAGTACGGCAAATGCCAGCCCGGCGTATTGGGACTGGGAAATGTCTCCCTCGCCAGGCTTGGTGTAGCCAAAGGCGCCGGCGGTCAGCTGGCGGGAGACCAGGAAATCGACGAGGTACCGGATCTCCGCGTCGTACTTCGCCTGATCAACTTCGCACAACAGGATGATCGACAGGCAGAGTTTGTAGATCCCGCTCTCCAGCACCGTCGGCGGAACCGGGTTGTTCGCGACCTTCCGGTTCTCACGCAGTTCCGCGATGTCCTTCAGGATGAAATCGACCGCCGCCTGCACGACAGGGTGATCACCGGCCACGCGCTGTTCGTAGCGCTTGAAGGACTCGATCACCGTGATTCCGGCGAGAACGAGTTCGCCACCGCCACCGGGTGGTTTCTTCTCAAGGAAGCCGATGGCTTTGCGGACCATCGCCTCGACAAAGGGGTCGGCCGGCGTGTACCGGATCTGGGCGGCCGATTGGCCTCCCAGTAGCGCGGTCCACAGACCCAACGCCACAGCCAGCCCGCGCCAACCCGTCCGCGCGAAGCTGGGCTGGGCCGATTTCGTCACGCCAAGCCCGCCGACCCTTCCGGCTGGTGCCCGATCCCACGCCATGATTCTGGTTGCCATCGGACGCGCTGCTCCCCCCGGTTCCACTCCTTCGCCCCGTTTCGGCAATCGCCCAAACGGTGCCCCGCCATCGCGGCCGCTGTTCCGCGAACCCGCGACGCCTCTCGACTGACCATAGTCTACCCAGGCACTGATTCCCCGGCGCAGTCCAGCTGGCACCTGCGGATTGACATCCGACGGGCGCGGCAGGTACCATCGCTGGCTCGCCGAATGACGATTGGCCCGCCAAAACGGGCAATTTTTGGCTGGAATCGAACAATTCAGCGTCCGGGCCGCCGGGGTTTTGTCTGGCGGTACCCCATCGGGTTAGGTAGCTCAGTTGGTAGAGCAATGGACTGAAAATCCATGTGTCGGCGGTTCGACCCCGCCCCTAACCACTGACATATTCCCCGCAGTTTCGCGGGGATTTTCGTTGAGGGACGCATCATCCGGCACTATGCCGGATTCACTCTTGCGGGCCGTTTGTACCCCGTTGCTGCTCCCTGCTACCCCGCTTTTTGCTGACACTTTTTGGGAGCCGTCGGGAGGCTGGTCACGAGATCGAAAATCGCTTCTCCCATCATCGAATAGTGTTCGTCGCCGACCTTGGACCAGGAAGCATGAGCATTTGATGACGCCTCCATTGGCGGTCACCAATCTCAAACGCAATTCCTTGGGTAGTTCGCGGTTGAAGGAAAACTGGTGTTCGGGAAAACATCGCTGGGAAGTTCCAATGGATGTCTTGCGAAACTTCCCTTGGGAACGGAGTCCCAGCGATGCGTGGTC
>JANOFL010000065.1:0-17711 GCA_031405895.1 Planctomycetota bacterium | reverse complement strand
CACCACGCGCCCGGCGGGGGGGGGGCCCTCTTTTCCGTCGCGCGCCATTTTTTGCGCGCCCCGGTTCCGCCCGCGTCCCCCTTCCCCCCCGCCTCGGGCCCCCCCGCGACCTCGCGGCGCCCCCACCCCCGACACTGTCATTCAACGGCCCAGCTGGCGTGGCGGACGATTTCGCGCAACAGGTCGGCGGGCGAACCGAAAGGCTCCAGTTCCGCGAGCGCGCGGTCCTGGTACTCGCGGCCGCGGCGTCGCGCCCCCTCGGCACCCAGCAGCGTGACGGCCGTGGTTTTGCCCGCGTCCCGCCCGGTCGACTTGCCCGTTTCGCGGCTCGAGCCTTCCACGTCGGCTACATCGTCGAGAAACTGGTAGGCCATTCCCAGCCAATGTCCGGCCCGCCCGATCCGGCTGGCAGAGTCCGGACAGGCCCCGCAAAGGACGGCTCCGGCACGGGCCGCCGCGCCGTAGAGCGCCGCACTCTTGAGTTCATAGCATTCCCGCAGCCGGGCCTCGTCCCAAAGCGGTGCTCCGGCGACATTGGAAAGATCCAGTGCCTGCCCGGCCGCCATCGCCAGTCCGGCGTTGCCGAAATCGATGGCCGCACTAATCCGCCGTTCCGGTGAAGCCAGCGGATTGCGGAGAGAGATCGTGTAGGCCAGGTTGACCAGGAAGGCGGGCACCATATCGACCACCCAGGCGGGGAAAACCTGGTGCACGCAGGCTTTGCCCCGCCGCGTGTCGGCGTCATCCATCGAGGGCAAGTCATCGAGGACCATCGACGCGGCGTGAACCAGTTCCACGGCACATGAACCGGGCAGGTTGATGGCCATCGCGTCTTCGTGAAAAATCCGGCCGGCCGCAATCGCCACCAGCCCCCGCCAGCGATGCCCGCCACCAATCGTCACATAACGCGCGGCGGCGACCACTGCACCGGGCAGACAGCCGTCCAGTTCGCGGGCGAGTTCGCGGTCGATCGCTTCGCGCACCGAAGTCTTGAAGTCCGCGTAACCGCCCGGCAAGCCGCTCTGGTTCATGGCCGGGCCTCCTGACCGTTTGCGGAGAGCCTGTCCGGGAAGCGTCCCGGAAGGGGGTCAGACCCCAAATCTCTCCGAAGACTGCGCGATTTGGCGTCAGACCCCGACTCTTCCCGGACAGGCTCTGAAAACGCTCCCGGTCGAAGGAACCACAAGGCGGCTTGATACCCGACCCGGGCGATGATCCGCGGATGAAGCAGGATCATCGGATGGCTTTCCAGATGCATCACCTGGGCCAGCGACTGGGTCAGGAAGCGGGAGTTCTTCACCTGCAAGAGCGCCTGGTCGAGGTACCAGTGCATCAGCCTCGAGGCCATGGAACGATGCACTTCGGGACCGACAAAACGGCTCTCTTCGCTCGTCGCCAGAAGCCAGGGCGTGGCGAGTTGCCGGGCCAGTCGACACTGAAACGAGCGGGCCAGACCGGTCCAGCCCCGACTCCGCCGCCGCCATTCGCCCACAGTTTTTCCCAAAAGCTCAGCGCTGGAGGCGCAAACCGACATCCCCTGGGCATGTACCGGGTTGAAGGTGCAGGCGGCATCGCCGAGGACAACCAGCTGCTCGGGCCAGCCCGGCAGCGCTTCGTAATGACGCATCCGGTTGGCCAGCTGGCGGTAGCCGCCGACTTCGGAAAGAGGCTCGGCGTCGCGAATCGATTCGTACAGCAACGGGCTGGCGAGGCTCCGCGCGAACTCGAGGAAGCCGGCCTCGTCTGTTGGCGGATAGTCGCCCATCCCTCCGACCATGGTGACAACCCACTGGTTGTTTTCTTCCGGATAGATCATGCCGCAACGGGGCAGATCGGGCGGCAGGCCGTAGACCACCAGGACTTGCCACCGTTCCTGATGACTGCCCGGCTTGCGGTATCGCCGCGTGGCATAACCGAAATGCGAGTCGACGACCGTCTCGCGGGGAGGCGCTAAGCCCAGCCGTTCCAGCCAGTCAGGCAGCCGCGAGAACCGCCCGCTGGCGTCCACGACCAGTTCGCCCGGCAGCGTGGCGGGTTTTCCGGAATGGTCCGCCGGTTCTATCTGGACCCCGGTCACCGTCCGGCCCAATTTGTCGAGCTCCAGGCCGGTGACGCGGCCCCGCGCGATCACTTCAACGCCCTTCATCGCCAAAACGCTGCGGCGAATCAGCTGTTCCAGCAACAACCGGCTGCAGCCGCGACTGCGGATTCCCGAGCGGTAGCTGGGCACCCATCCCCGCCGGTAGAGAATCGCGGTATCCGCGGTGGCATCTCCGGCCGGTGCTCCTTGCAGTTCCAGCTGCCGGTCGAGATCAGGAAAAAGCTGGCAAAGAATCCGGTAGCCGCGTGACAACAGGGCGTGGCCATGTTGGCCATGGGGCACACCTGGTCGTGGCTCGACGGCTTCCGGCAACCGGTCGCGCTCAATCAGCGTCACGCGCGGGAAATGATCGCGCAGAACCCGCGCCGCCAGCAGCCCGGCGAGGCTGGCTCCGATGACTATGGCGTGACCTTGCCCGGCAGGTGGGCTCCGTTCGTCCAGTCCAGGGTCTCGACGCGCTGGGACGGAAAGATCGCTGACCTGCGGCATCGGGGTTATCAGATAACGGGGCTGGAAATGGCCGACCGGACGGTGAGGCGGCCGTCCAGCAACGGGCCGGGTGGATCAGTCGCTGCGCATCCGGTAAAGAATGATGTTAGTCCCGATTCGCGTCGCGTCATCACGCGTGTAGCCTTCGCAGTGGCTGACCGTGGTGTTTTCGAGCGCACAGCTCAAGTCGAACGGCGAAAAGACCACGACCAGCCGGCCCTCCAGTTCGATCCCCTCCAGCAGCGGCGGGGTCTGTTCCGGGCGAAAGCCGTCGGGGGCCCTGGCATCGGGCCGCCGCAACGTCACCGATCGCAGGGTATAGCCGTAACGGCCGTCGTTCCAGAGCGGATGGTCGGCCGGGATCGGCTTGAGCGGCGAATCGGGAAAGATGGCCGCCAGCTCGCGGCGAAACGAATCCGTGTAGTCGCGCGATGAACAGATCGAATCGGCCATCAGGAAGCCGCCGTTCACAAGATATTGCCGCAAGGCGTCGCGCTGGTCCTGGTCGAGCGAAAACCGCTGCCGGCCATGCGCAAAGACGAGCGGAAAATCGGACAGCTGCTCAAAGACCGGATCGATAAACCTTTTCTCACTGTCAATCGCGAGGGCCGATTCATTGGCGACGGCGTTGAGCAGGTTGGTCCACGCGCTCGCCGCATCGTCATCGCCGCCACCGAGGTGGACTTTCGGAAACACGAGGGCCCGGCCAGGCAGGGCCGCAACGACGGAATCGCCGAGCTGCTCCAGTTCCAGTTTCTGCTCCAGGACCCGGCCGGTCGCGTAGGCCGCCACGTTGTTGCCGATGTTGCGGCAGTACTCGACCCGCTGCTGGACCGCCGGCGGGCAGCGCCTGAGCAGTCCCGGCCGGTCGAGCTGCCAGTAGCAGGCGAGGTTGCGCGGACAGTAAATCACGCTCGTGCGGCAGCAGGCCTGCAGCCCAAGCAGCGGCCAGCCCGGATCGGGCTGCAGCTTGACCTGGGCCGTCCAGACGGGGTGGTCGGGCGGGAGGGCTTCCAGCCGGCTGTTGGGAAACAGTTCGGCCATCAGGGCGCGAAACGAGGTGTCGAATTCAGACTGGTCGCCGCACCCGTCTCCCTGGCAGGCTTCGGCGAAAACGAACTTGCCGCTCTCGATGTATTGCTTGAGCGCCCGTTTCTGGCGGTCGTCGAGGTCAATCGCCTCCTTGCCGGACAGGAACAGCACCGGCGATTCGCGGAGGTCGTTGAGGTCGGCAGTGGTCGCGTCGACCGACTGCCAGATCATCGGCTGCTGCCAGGCGACTTCGAGCTGGCGGGTCAGGTTGTGCAGGCCGGAGGGATGCAGCACACTCTGCTCGCCGCCCGATTCATAGCGACCGAAAAGCACTGGTCGCAGGCCCTTGGACAGGAACAGCAGGGCGAACGACGTGGCGACCTCAGGCACATTTTCAAAATGGTCGCTACCGTTCCAGGACCCGTCCAGCCCTTGGGTCGAGACCAGCCGCGCGGCACCTTCGCGGTACCAGTCGGCCTCGCCCACAAACCGCCGGCCGTAGAGCCGGTTGGCGCGTTCCAGCCCGTAGATGTAGTAGTAATAACCCCCGCTGATTCCATACGCGGTCGGATTGTGGTTGGAGCGAAAGCCGCGGACCAGCCAGTTCCAGGCCGTCTCCAGCATCGGCTCCGGGGTTTCCGGCCGGCAACATGCTACTCCTCCCTGCCCGTCGAGATAGTCTTCCGGACGGGACATGTGTTCCTGGATGATCAAGAGCGAGCTGATCCCGGCGCAGGTCATCGACCCGTTGGAGGGGCCGCGGCCGATGTTGTAGCCAAAGCTGCCTTCGTTGTTGTAGATCGCTTTCCAGTAGCGGTGCGCCCGCCGCCAGACATCGTCGGGAACATCGATCCCGGCCATCATCGCTTCATGAAGCGCCAACAGGGCGAACTGCGAATTGGAGAAGTCGGCCGAACCGGACCGGTGGCCGCCGTAGGTCCAGCCTCCGTCGTGCTCGCTGTCCCGCATCTGCTTGTCCACGAGCCAGCTGACGTCATCCTCCAGCAGCTTGCGGTAACGCTTGCCCGCCTCGCCAGCCGCGACCAGGCACATGATCCGCAGCGAAACGACGTAAGTCGACCGTTCCTCTTTCGCCGGTGTCTGCGACAGTTCGCCCAGCGCTCGCACCATCGGCGCGCCGTCCAGCGGCACACCGGCGTTGATCAGCGCGAGCGTGACCAAGGCGGTTCCCCCGCCCCGGAAATCAGCCACATCGCCCCAGCCACCGTCCGTGCGATCCTGGCGATTGAGCAGGTACTGGCTGCCTTCTTCAATCGCCTCGCGGACATCCTCGGCCCGCAGCGTGTCGGGCGCGACTCGCCCCTGCCCTGTGGTCGGCGCGACCGAAGCCACAATCGTGAAAACGGGCAGCAGCGCGAGGATGAGAAAGCGGTGCCGGTCCGCGCCGCGGCGTGTGGCGAAAGCGACGACCTTCATGGCGAAGTTCCTCCTGCCGGAATTGAAAGTCCAGTCGTGGACTGGCACGCCGCACATGGCCGCGCCGGCTCTTCCAGTCCACTCATGTGCCTGACTGAATCATACTCCTCCGGTCCGGTTGCTGATGCACCATTTCCTTGTCTCACCCAACCGCCCGGGCCGGTCCCGCTTGCTCCCGGCCGCCAGCCTTGGCGAAGACACACTTGACCGACAAATTCGCGCGGGCAAATCTGCCTGACCTGGCGGGCCTTCAGACGATAGAATCCGGTCCAGCCAGTGGGAGCCTGTCAGGTTCCTTTCACCAGCCGAAGGAGTGTCGTGTCCGGAAAATCGCGCAGTCTTGGCGACGTCCTGCAGGAGTTCAGCAGCCACCGCAAGCTGGTGGAGGACGAATTGCACAAGATCATCATCGGCCAGCACGAAGTCATCGAGCAGCTGCTCGCCGCGATCTTTACCCGCGGACATTGTCTGCTGGAGGGCGTCCCGGGCCTCGCCAAGACGCTGATGGTCAGCACGCTGGCCCGGATCATGGACGTCAACTTCAAACGAATCCAGTTCACTCCCGACCTGATGCCGAGCGACATCACGGGGACCCATGTACTGGACGAAGACGACCAGGGCAAACGCAATTTCCGCTTCGTCGAAGGTCCGGTCTTCACCAACATCCTGCTCGCCGACGAAATCAACCGGACCCCGCCCAAAACCCAGTCCGCCCTGCTCCAGGCGATGCAGGAACGCGAAGTCACCGTCGGCCGCGAAACCTGGCAGCTCCCCAACCCGTTTTTCACCATCGCCACGCAGAACCCGATCGAGCAGGAAGGAACCTATCCACTTCCCGAAGCCCAGCTCGACCGCTTCATGTTCAACATCAAGGTCAGCTATCCGACCGCCGCCGAGGAAGAACAGATCCTGACCGCAAGCAGCGGCAGTGATGTGCCGGAAATCCAGAAAGTCCTCAGCAGCAAGGCGATCGTCAACCTCCAGCGCCTGGTGCACGGCGTCGTGGTCTCCGAGTACGTCATCAAGTATGTCGCGGCCCTTGTTCGCGCCACCCGCCCGGCCGATCCCACCGCGCCCGAGATGATCCGCGAAATGGTCGACTGGGGTGCCGGACCCCGCGCCGGCCAGTTCCTGATCGCCGGGGCCAAAGCGATTGCCGCGATGGACGGCCGCTTCAATGTCTCCATCGAAGACATCCGCAAGGTTTCCGTGCCCGTCCTCCGTCACCGGATCAGCACCAATTTCCAGGCCCAGGCCAACGGCATCACGCCCGAGAAAATTATCGAGCACCTGATCAAGACCATCGCCGAACCGGAGATCCCGAAATTCACGAAATCGTGATCCGGCATTTTTCTCGCTGGCTTCTCTTCATCGGTTCCGTCAATCCGGTCAATCACGTCAATCCGGTCAATTTCGTCCTCCCCATCCGGCAGCACGCCTGACCCGCCGCCTCGCCCATGCTCGTCGAAGAATACCTCAAACCCTCGGTCATCCGCCAAATCAAACGCCTCGACCTGCGCGCCAAATTCGTGGCCCGCGGTTTCCTTCACGGCCTGCACGCCAGTCCTTTGCACGGCTTCAGCGTCCAGTTCAGCGAGCACCGCCGTTACACGCCGGGCGATGACCCGCGGGCACTCGACTGGCGAGTCTATGCCCGCACCGACAAGTACTACATCCGCCGTTACGAAGCCGAGACGAACCTGCACGGTTACCTCGTGATGGACCTCAGCCGCAGCATGGACTACACGCTGCGCCAGGAGCTGACCAAGTTCGACTACGCCGTCTGTCTTGCGGCGGCACTCGCGTGGCTGATGCTTTCCCAGCAGGACCCGGTCGGTCTCGTCACATTCAGCGACCGGATTCGCGACAGCGTCGCGCCGAAGAGCCGCCGGACCCAGCTCGCCAATGTTCTTTCGATCCTCTCGAAAGCCCGTCCAGAAGGGACCACTGACCTCGCTGCCAGCCTCAACCAGCTCGCCGCGATGCTCCGCCAGCGAAGCCTGATCATGCTCTTTTCCGATCTGCTCACTCCTGACGGCGACGCGCTCGACGCCCTCGCCCGGATCACCGGCTCCGGACATGACGTGATCATTTTCCATGTCCTCGACGAAGCCGAAGTCACTTTTCCCTTTCGGGGCCAGGTCCTGTTCGAGGACACCGAATCCGACCAGCGGGTCAACGCCGACGCGGTGGGCGTCCGGCAGGCCTATCTCGACGCGATCAACCAGTGGCGCGAAGACCTCGCCACCCGCTGCCGCCAGCGCGGCGTCGACTACCTCCCCCTCGACACCAGCCAGCAGTTCGACCGCGCCCTCAGCGAATACCTCCACTCCCGCCGCTCGCGGATGTAGGGAGAGGGCCCTGCGAGTCCTGGATTGGCAGCGGAACCAACGGCCCTGATCCTGCGTCTTCAGGAACAGCCGACAGAATTTTGAGATGTCCTCCCCCCTCTCACCCCGCCTCGCTGCTTTGAGCGAGGCGGGGTGGAGAGGGGCCGGGGGAGAGGGGGGCAAAAGTGCGATCGGGATCCAGTGATTTCAACCCCTCCCCGAGACTGCCAACAAAGGCATCCGCAGTCACTCGCCCAAACCCGCCTGCACCAGGAGGCACCCAAATGACACCACGCTTTTTGCACCAGCGAATCCTGCTGAACTGCTGCCTCGCCGCGCTGCTCCTGTTCTACTCCATTGCCGGCTGCAACCTGAGCGCTCAAACGCCTTCCGCAACCGCCAACCGGGAATCCGGTTCCTCCGGACCGGCCGCGCATCAGCCCGCGACAACCGGCGTCACTTCCGAACAGCTCCGGTCCCACGCCGGGCGCCTGGTTCGCGAACTCGCTGGCCGCAACCTGACCGTGCTTGTCGAAGCCCCGTTCGTCGTGATCGGTGACGAGTCCGCCGAAGTCGTTGGCGAACGCTGCCGGGGCACCATTCGCTGGGCCGTGAAGCATCTCAAGGCCCTTTATTTTGAGAACGACCCCGACCATGTGATCGAAATCTGGCTCTTCGAAGGCGAAGACTCCTACAACACGGGCTGCGAGGAGCTGACCGGCAAGCCGCCCCATACGCCTTACGGCTTCTACAGCGCCAGGGAGCGCAAGCTGATCATGAACATCGCGACCGGCGGCGGAACGCTGGTCCACGAAATCGTCCACCCCTTCATCAACGCCAACTTTCCCGCTTGCCCGTCGTGGTTCAACGAAGGCCTCGCGTCGCTCTACGAACAGTGTCGCGAAGTCGAGGGGCGGATCAGCGGCAGCACCAACTGGCGGCTGCGGGGTCTGCAGCTGGCCATCGAGGCTGGTCGCGTGCCGGCGTTTGAAGTCCTGCTCGCCACGACTTCCCGCGAGTTTTACGACGACCAGTCGGGAATCCACTATGCCCAAGCCCGCTATCTCTGTCACGCCCTGCAGGAGCGCGGCCTGCTGGTCGATTTCTACCACCGCTTCCGGGAGAACGCCGGCGATGACCCGACGGGAGCGGCCACGTTAAGAGCCGTTCTTGGGACGGAAGACCTCGCCGCTTTTCAGCAGGAATGGGAGGATGAGATTCTCAAGCTGGAGTTTTAGGCCCGCCGCGCCGCGATACCAGCACGCAGCGCAAGCAAGTGATCCTGGCAGCCAGCACTGTGCTCCCTGTACCCACACCACAAACATTTGGTCGGGTCACAAAACCAGCCCGCTACGCAAGCAACTGAGGCCGAAACGAAAGATCACCTGCTTGCGCTGCGTGCTTGTATTCTCGGGCCAAACGCGGCGAAAAAACGCACTGGACGGGCAGATCAATCACCCTCGCCTCCCTCGATCCCCAGCCAGGCCTCGCGCTGTTTCCGCAGCGAGCCATCGTCTTCGGCGGCGACGGAGACGCCCCACGATTCGAACTGGCGGCGGCCGACCCGCATGGTGACCTCGATGATCCGCTGGTCGCGCGCGATGAGCAGGCGGACCGTTTCGCCGACCGGGTAAAGCTGCAGGCGGGTCTCGAGGCTGCCGGTCAGACGCAAGTCGTTGATCGCAAGGACTTCGTCGTCGATCGAAATGCCGGCCTCGGTCGCGGGTGAATCGGGGGTGACCGAGCCGACCATCAGCCGGCCATCGCGGTCGGTCGCAGTGAAACCCAGCCAAGCCTGGCCAAGCTCGCGGCGCGGACCGCGGTTGCGACGGGCGGGCCGGGAATCCGCCTCGGCCTCTTCCGCACCTCCGGCCGGTTCATCCTCGCGCGCCACTGGGGCTTCCCGGCCTGAGCGGAATGGTCCGATGTCGAGCCCGAACCAGTTGGCCGCGGTCTGATAGTCCAGCTCTTCAGTCGAATCGACGGCCCGCGCGAACCAATCGCCCAGGTCGCGACCGGCCACGTCGTTGCAGGCATCGCGAAAGTCTTCGGCCGTGTAACCTTCGCGGTTCGCGTTGCGTCGCCAGAGCAGCCGCAACACATCGTCGAGACTCTTGGCACCTTCGGTCGCCGAGCGGATTTCCACGTCGAGCAGCCAGGCGACGACGGCTCCCTTGGTGTAATAGCTGACCTCGGCGAAGCGGCTGTTCTCGCTCGTCCGGTAGTACTTGATCCACGCGTCGTGGCTGGAGTCGCGCAGGCTCTGTTTGAGCCGTCCGGGGGTCTGCTGCAGGCTGCTGACACTGCCGGAGAGGATGCCGACCATGCTCATTTCGTCGAGGATCCCGGCACGGGCCAGCATCAGGTCTTCGTAATAGGTCGTGACCCCTTCGGCGACCCAGAGGCTGGGGGTGTAGTTTTCCTGCTCGTAGTTGTAGGTCGCCAGTTCGCGCGGGCGGAGCCGGCGGACGTTCCAGGCATGGAAGAACTCGTGGCTGCACAGGCTCAGCCAGCCCCGGTAGCGGCCCGGATCGGCGCAGGTGTAAGGACTGGCCATCAGCAGGCAGCTGTTGTCGTGTTCGAGGCCCCCGCCCCCGCCTTCGCCGATCACATTGATGAACAGGTACCGCGAGTAAGGCGTGCGGCCCCAGAGTTCCTGATGGGCCTCCACGATTTTCTTCAGGTCCTTAATTGAGCGGCCGCCGTCCCAGAAACCGTGGTCGTTGACGTTGACGAGCGCATGGGAGACGCCGCCGGCCTCGAAGGGAAAAAGCTCGATCTCGCCGGCCACGATCGGGCTGTCCACCAGTTCGTGGAAGCTCTCCGCGCGATACTGATGGGCGGCGTCGCCATCGCCCAGCATCGAGGTTGCCGACCGCCGCCAGCCCGTCGGCAGCTCCAGCGCCACGACATGCGGTGACTCGATCATGTCCGGCCGGGTGATGAAAGTCGGCGCGCCATTCAGCACGGCGTAGCGGTCGTCGACCCAGTTGGTGCGGACCGAGCGGTCGCGGCAGTAAACGCGGTAGGTGAGGCGAAACGTCTTCGCGCGACCAGGCGTGGCGACCTGCCAGCGGTTCTTGGTGGTCTTGGTCAGGACCAGTCGCCGGCCGCGGGTGTCTTCGGCCGCGATCTCGGACACATGTTGCGCGTATTCGCGAACGAGATACGAGCCGGGCGTCCAGACCGCCATCATCAGCTCGGTCGTTTCGCCGGCGACGGGGATATCTGCGCGAACGGTGATTTCATGCCGGGCAGCTTCGCGGAGGTCGACGTCGTACCGGATCGACGGCTGTTCCTCGTCAGGCTGGGCCGGGGCAAAATCTGCCGTGCAAGCCAGTGCCGCGAATGCCAATAAAGCAATCAGCGGCCGGGTGAACGGGAAAATGGTCATCGCGTTGCGGTCCGGTTGGTGAATTCTGCCATGGTGACCAGGCTCCCGCCTGGTCTGGAGCGTTCCATTCTGCCGTGGTAACCAGGCTCCTGCCTGGTCGTGGAGACCGGGACTGGCAAAGCGGAGCTATGCCCCACGTCAAAAATGTGGTGACCAGGCTCCCGCCTGGTCAGTTGCACGGCACTTCCGCTTGACAGCAGCTCCATTGTGATCGGTCGCACGAGAGTCTCAACGACCAGGCAGCAGACTGGTCACCGCTTTCTTCCGTGGGGCACAGCTCCGCTTTGCCTGTCCACGTGGGGGACATACACTTCGCGGCCACAATTGAGATGTTTTGGCGAGTCCCGGCGCGTTGGGATCAGCCCTCCGTGTCATGGGCGGGACACGGAGGGCTGACGCCCTGCCGCTCGCCAAGATCAAAACTGGCCGGGCACGATATAGCTCCGCATTGCCAGTCTGCCAGTCCTGGTCTCAACGACCAGGCGGGAGCCTGTTCGCCACACGAGAAGCGGACCAAACGTCAAAGGCCGGTAAACACGCCATTGAAAATGGGCTGTCAGGGGCGATTTGCCGCTGAAAACAGTGGTTTTTCCGGCTAACATGCCAGCTGTCGAAACTTTGGTCCCGCGGGGCGGTTAAAGCTGATGGCGCGGTGGATTACGGGGCATCCGCGGTCCTGTCTCAGCCTGCTTGCCTCGACTCGGTTTCCTCACTTGATGGGATGGTTTGGTCATGAAAAGCCTGCGAAAGCGTACGCGTCGCGCGTTCACGCTGCTCGAACTGATGCTGGTGATGGCGATCCTCGTGATCCTTGCCTCGCTGGGAACGGTGGCGGTACTCAACATGCAGCGCGGGGCCAAGGTCGACGCGACCGTGACCCAGATCGCGACGCTGGCCCAGTCCTGCAAGGCTTTCAAACTGCACATGGGGTATTTCCCCAGCAGCATGGACGACCTGCTTGCCATGCCAGCCGGTGCGACGGCCAACAAGTGGCGTGGCCCCTATCTCGACAACACCTCGGTCGTGCCGCTCGACGAATGGGGTAGCCAGTACACCTATAGCCCCGACGAAGTCAACAACCGGGTCGTGATCGTATCGGCCGGCCCTGACCGCCAGGTGAATACCGCTGACGACGTCACTAACATGCGCTGATCGCGCCGGCGTGGTGGTCGAAGAGATTCCCTGAACGATCCGGGAGCCCCGCTGCCGGATCGGTTTTTTTTCGGGCGACAGCCCCGGAACATGCCATGCCTTTCTACGCGATCCGTCAGCGAAACAGGTCCGGCGGCTTCACGCTTTTGGAGCTGTTGCTGGTCCTGGTCGTGATGGTCGTCGTGGCCGGGCTGGTGATGCCTTCCATCGACCGGCTGCTCGACGGCCAGAAAGTCGACAAGGGAGCCGACCTCGTGCGGGCGGCCATGGGCCAGGCCCGCGTTGCGGCCATCCGTGAAGGCAAGGTCCACGCTTTCGTCTGCCAGCCCGGCTCGTCGGGCATGCTGGTCGCGCCGCTGGAATCGCTGGCCGGCAGCTCGAACAATCTCGCCGCCGTGTTCGGCCCGGAGCGCGAGCAGGCCCGCTTCAGCAACGTTGATTTCGCCGACGATCAGCTGCCCCAGCGAGTCCGCTTCACCTCCACCGCGGTCGTCGACAACAGCCGCAGCGAAGCCGCCGAGCAGGCTGCCGGCACTTCGGCCAGCGGCGCACTGCAGTACATCCTTTTCTATCCCGATGGCACCAGTCAGGACGCGCAGGTCAACATCGTGAATGAACAGGGCTACCAGAAACGGATCGTGGTTCGCGGCCTGACCGGAACGGCCCGGATCGCACCGGTGGAGGTCGCGCGATGAAGAGCCTGTCCGGGAAC
This sequence comes from Planctomycetota bacterium, assembly GCA_031405895.1. Taxonomy (GTDB): domain Bacteria; phylum Planctomycetota; class Planctomycetia; order Pirellulales; family Pirellulaceae; genus BJ22. The sequence continues at coordinate 5,064 of JANOFL010000065.1, read as the reverse complement.
CGCCAAAAAAGGGGGTCAGACCCCGATTTGCTCCGAAGACTCCACAAATCGGGGGCAGACCCCAGCGGTTCCCGAACAAGCTCGAAGTCATTCCACGAGTTGTCGAAGCGTCGCGGACTCTCACTGCTCGAGGTCATGCTTTCGATCGCGATCCTCGGCAGTTCGCTGGTCGTGATTGGCCAGCTGATCGGCAATGGCTACCGGAGTGCCGCCGAGGCCCGTTTGCGGACCGCCGCGACCATCCATTGCGATTCGGTGATGGCGGAAGTCGCCGCCGGCTCGATTTCCGTCAACAGCGGTGCCAGTGGCAACGTGACGGGTACCGACGAATGGTCCTACAGTGTTGCGGCATTGCCAGGTGTCCAGCCCGGACTGCTTTCTGTGACGGTGACGGTGACCCAGACTGGCGGTGCCGCGAATCCGCTCAGCCTGTCAGTGGTCCGCTTCATGCCCGATCCGGACTACGAGCCGGAGGACCCGTTGCAATGAGCACCACACGACGACATGCCCGTTTGTTCCCTGTCCCCGACGCTCACGCTTCCGGCTCACAGGTTGCAATCAATGTCAAGCTGCGCAATACGGGGTCGGGCTTCGCGCGAGTCCGCCCGGGTGCGCCTTCCGGTTACACGCTGCTCGAGCTGCTCCTGTCGCTGGCCCTGACGGTGATCGTGTTCGCCGGGATCGCCGCGGCGATCTCCGTTTTCTATGAAGCCCTCACCGGCCAGCAGCGCGTGATCGAGCAGGACCTCGTCGGCCGCTCGATTTTGAACATGATGGCCAACGATCTCCGGGCCGGCCTGCAATACAAGGCCGCCGACGTATCCGGAATCGAAAACCTCGCGGTTTCCGAAGCCCTCATCGCCGGCTTGATGGGCGGCGGGGGTGCGCCGACAGGCGCAGGAGGCGACACGGGCCAGCCGGCCGGGGAGGAGGAGGAAGAAGGCGAGGGTGAAGGTGGCGACGAAGCCGGAGGCGATGCCGCCGGTGCCGGTGGTGTCGCCGCGACGGGCCAGACGAATGCGACGGCCGAAGAGGAACCCGATCCGGCCGAGGAAGACAACGCCTGGTACCGCCCCTCCTTTGTTGGGACCGGCAACACCTTCACGATCGACATCAGCCGGCTCCCACGGCTCGATCAGTACAGCGCCCTGACCAATGATCTTTCCGCGACGGCAACGCCATCGGACATCAAGCGGATTGCCTGGCTGGTGGCGCTCAACCCGTCGACTTCACCCGATCCCAACAGCATCGATCCGGTCGGCGACACGATGGGCGGCCTGTACCGCCGCGAAGTCGACCGGGCCGTGTCGGCCTATCGCCAGGAACCGGACACTCCCGCTGGCCCGGATGAGTACACGCGGCTGATGGCGCCCGAAGTCGTCTCGCTGCAGTTTCGCTACTTCGACGGCACGAACTGGCTGAGCGAATGGCAGAGCAGTTCGGTCGGCGGCTATCCGCTGGCTGTGGAAATCACGCTCCTGCTCGACCCCGATCGCACGCCGGATGTCGCGGCCAGCCCGTCGCGCGGCGACGCAAACGTCAATCTCGAAAATATGAAGCACTACCGGACCGTGGTTCACTTGCCGGTCGCCGAAATCATGCCGGAAGAGGAAGCCGCGGAATGAAGGGCAAATGGCGGAACGGACAAAGCGGGAGCTTCGTCCCCACGGAGGACGGACAAAGCCGGAGCTTTGCCCCCACGGTCAATGCGGTCAATGCGGCGGGGCGAGCGCGGCGGGGCGTTCTCCTGATCATTGTGCTCGTGACGCTGGTTCTGATCACGCTGGGGGCCTATTCGTTTACGTCGCTGATGCTGGTCGAAGAAGAAGCCGCCCGGCTTGGCATCCGCCAGGTCCAGTCCAAGTACCTTGCCGACTCGGGCGTCGATTACTCGCGGCTGTTCCTCGTCAACGACCTGGCGACGATCCGCGAAAAGGGCGGCTTGTGGGACAACCCGGCCAGTTTTCAGGCCGTTCCGGTGGGCATTGATCCGGATGATCCCAACCAGGTGGGCCGCTTCTCGGTGGTCTCACCTTCGATCGATGCCGACGGCAATCCGGAAGGGTACCGTTTCGGTCTGATGGACGAATCGAACAAGATCAATGTCAACACGCTGGTCTTTGCCGACAGCTGGGTCCCCGGCGGCGGGCGACAGCTGCTGATGGCCTTGCCGAACATGAACGAGACGATTGCCGACGCGATCCTCGACTGGATCGACGGCGACGAGGAGGTCCGCGAGTACGGTTGCGAGGCCAGCCACTACAACAGCCTCAGCCCGCCCTACGGAGCCAAGAACGGCCCGCTCGACAGCCTCGACGAATTGCTGCTGGTCCGCGGCGTGACTCCGCAGATGCTCTTCGGGATGGACTCCAACCGCAACTGCGTGATCGACCAGTCCGAGCTGGAGGCCAGCGGCGGCAGTTCGCTCGAAGCCGACGCGCTGCTCGGCTGGGCGTCGTACCTGACGCTGCACAGCAAGGAATCGAATCTCAACAGCGAAGGCCTTGAGCGGGTCAATCTCAACAACCCGGACCTGAACCAGCTTTACAGCGACCTTCGCAGCGCGTTCAATGAGGAATGGACCCGCTTCATCATCCAGTACCGGATCAACGGGCCCTACACACCGGGCGATGACGATCCCGAGCCGGTCCGGGCAAACGTGCCGCTGGAACTTGACCTGGAAGCCGAGCCGAAGTTCACGTTCACCCAGATTCTCGACCTGGTCGACGCCTTCACCACGGCCGACAACCCCGAAGACCCGGACAACAAGCTGGTGCTTCAGTCGCCGGTCCAGACGCTCACCCTCGGCTTCGCGCTGCCGACGCTGATGCAGAACGCGACAACCTACTCGGGCCAGAACATTCCCGGACGGATCAATGTGATGCAGGCCCCGCGGCGAGTGCTCGCGGCCGTGCCAGGAATGACGGACGAGATCCTCGACGAGATTCTCCAGAAACGCGAGTTCGAACTCGACGATCCGGGCGGTGCCGACGTAAACCGTGCCTATGAGACCTGGCTGCTGATCGAAGGGCTGGTCGATTTGCCCACGATGCGCCAGATGTTGCCGTTCCTCTGTGCCGGCGGCGATGTCTGGCAGGCCGAAGTTACCGGTTTTTACGACGATGGCGTGGGGATCAGCCGGGTTGAAGTGATCATCGACGACACCGTTCCCTTGCCCCGCATATTATTCTGGAGGGACAAGACCCACCTTGAGTCCGGGTTCTCCCTCGAAGCCCTTGGCGCGCAGACGGTGCGCTGACCGGGCCGCGTACCCCGCTGGTTGACTCCCATTTCCCGCTGAAGTACCCCGATGTCAAGCCGAATCCTGATTGAACTGGACGTCGCCACGATCCGGGTCGGCGTTGCCCGTGGCCACGGGCGGACCGCACAACTGGTCGACGCCTTTGCAGTCGACGTCCCGCCCGGCGGCAGCGCTGCGGAATGGGCCGCGAAACTGCGCACCGCCGCCAGCCTGCGCTCGGTGCAGCTGCGCGGCGACCTCGATCTCATTTTCCTTCGACGCGATGTCGAGCTGCGCGAGATCACCCTGCCTCCCGCGCCGGCCGCCGACCTGCCGGACATGGTCCGCTTCGCCGCCCGCAACGAATTTACCCACTTTACGGAAGGATCGCTGCTCGATTTTGTCCCGTTCCGCGGCGACGAGACCAGCCCCTGGCTGGTTGTTGCAGGGGTGTTAAGCCCCGCTGCGACGAGTCTGGCTCGCGACCTGGCGAGCGAGCTGCGGATGAACCTGCGCAGGATGCTGGTCCGGCCGTGGTGTATCGCCGCCGCCGTGGCTGGCGAGCTCGATCCGCACAAGACCTGCCTGTTGGTCAACCGCGCCGGTGACGCGGCCCACCTCGCGGTTTATCAGACGGGCAAGCTGCTGGTTCCACGGAGTCTCAAGCTGTCCGCGACCAATGATGCCGGGCAGAAAGCCGAACTGGCGGAGGAAGTCCAGCGAATGCTCCCGCTGGCGATGCGTGCCACAGGCGGTCGCCCCGTCGATGAACTGGTCGTGATCGGCGATCCGGCGCTGGCCGATCTGGAGCCCCGGGCGGCATTTCCGCCGGTCCGCTACGTCCTGCCCGCGGGAGACCCGGGCACACCGCGTAAGGGTTCTGCCCGGGGGCTCGTGTTCGCCGCGTTTCACGGCGCGCTGCATTCGTCGCACACGGCCAGTCTCGAACAGCTCGATTTTGGCAATCCGCGGCGCAAGCTCCGGCAGCAGACCAACTGGCGGCGGGTCGGGCTCTGGTCTTCGGTCGCGGCGGCCTCGCTGGTTAGCCTCGCAATACTTGGCTGGATGGCGCTGGCTTCCCAGAGCCGGCAAAAACAGCGGCTGGAGAACGAGCTGACCCTGTTGCGCGATGCCAACCTGCCCAAAGGCAACCGGCCGGGTGTTGAGCAGATTGTCGGCGAGGTTGGCGTCATCGACAAATGGCGCGCAGAAAGCGTCGACTGGCTGAACGAGCTCAGGGAAATCAGCGAACGGATGCTGACGCCCGACGACGCCATGGTCGACGAGTTTTCAGCCAGCGTGAGCAACGACAAGACGTCGATCCGGCTGGAAGGCCATGTCGCCAACCGGGAAACCGGGACCGAAGTCAAAACCGGACTGACGGCGCGGCCCTATCAGGTCTTGCCCGGGCCTTCGATTCAGGATGCCAAGTCACCCGACTATCCCGTAACGTTTCAGTATGTGTTGACCCACCCGATTGACGTCCAGGCGGCCGTCTCGACTGTGGCCAGTGCCGCACGCGAACAGGCCGTTCGCAGCCAGGCACCGCCGCCCGTGGACGCCGCGGACGAAACAAAATCGCCGGATCAGCCGGCTGGCGACGATGCGGCTGAAGCAGATCAGCCGGAATGATCTGATACGCAGACCCGCCGTCGTCCCAACTCATCCGCGGCTGAACCACCGGCCCGACAACTGTCCGACCCGATCATGCTCAAGAACCTGACCCCGCGCGAACGACTCCTGGCCCTGACGGTGCTGGCCCTTGCGCCGGTGCTGCTGTTGTTCTGGGCTTTCACCAGCTTTACCGGGCGCTACTTCGCGAA
>JANOFL010000008.1:0-9737 GCA_031405895.1 Planctomycetota bacterium | reverse complement strand
AACCGCCGAGGCACCCAGTTCCTGCTCGATCCGCAGCAACTGGTTGTACTTGGCCATCCGGTCGCTGCGGGAAGCCGAGCCGGTTTTGATCTGTCCGGTGTTGAGCCCGACGGCGAGATCGGCGATCGTCGAATCCTCGGTCTCGCCGCTGCGGTGGCTGGCGATGCTGGTGTAACCGGACCGATGGGCAAGATGGATCGCCTCGATGGTCTCGGTCAGCGTCCCGATCTGGTTGACTTTGATCAGGATGCTGTTGGCGATCCCTTCGCTGATCCCGCGTTGCAGCCGGCGGGTGTTGGTCACAAACAGGTCATCGCCCACCAGCTGCACCTGATCGCCGACTTTGTCGGTCAGCAGTTTCCAGCCCGCCCAGTCGTCTTCGCTGCAGCCGTCCTCGACCGAGCAGATCGGATAGCGGGCAACCCAGTCGGCCAGGAAGTCGACCATCCCGGCCGAATCGAGCTTTTTGCCGTCGATCGCGTAGACTTTTTTCTCGCTGTCGTAGAACTCTGTCGCTGCGACATCGAGCGCGATCCAGACCTGTTCGCCGGCCTTGTAGCCGGCTTTGGCGATCGCTTCCATGATCAGGTCGAGCGCCTCGCCGTTGCTGCCGAGGTCGGGCGCAAAGCCTCCTTCGTCGCCGACGGCCGTGTTGAGCTTGCGGTCATGGAGCACCCTTTTGAGGTGATGAAAAATCTCCACTCCGCAGCGAAGAGCCTCGCTGAACGAGCTGAAGCCCAGCGGCATGACCATGAACTCCTGCACATCGACCGAATTGTCGGCGTGCTGGCCCCCGTTGATGATGTTGAGCATCGGGGCCGGCAGGATACGGGCTGCGACGCCGCCGAAATAGCGGTAAAGCGGCTGGTTGGTGGAGATCGCGCCCGCCCGGGCCGTGGCCAGTGAAACGCCAAGGATCGCGTTGGCCCCAAGCTTTTTCTTGTTCTCGGTCCCATCCAGCTCGATCAGGTGCCGGTCGATCTCAGCCTGCTCGGTGCCATCAAGGCCGATGATCGAGTCGGCGATCCGCTCGTTGATGTTCTTGACGGCCGTCAGGACGCCTTTGCCAAGAAAAACGGCCTTGTCGCCATCACGCAGCTCCCAGGCTTCGTGGGCACCGGTGCTGGCACCGCTGGGGACCGCCGCGCGGCCGAAGGCACCGTCGGAAAAAGTGACATCGACCTCGACCGTGGGATTGCCCCGGCTGTCCAGAATCTGGCGTCCGACGACATCGACAATCGTGCTCATGACTGATTCGCCCGCGGATTGGATAGGATTTCCGCGATTATTGTGCAGCACTCCCGGTCGCATTGACAGGGGCGAACCGCCACTGGATCGTGGTGCATCCTGACGCAGGGTGATCCGCGGAAGGAGCGACGAATTCGGCGTTGCTGCAGTTGCCTGGTCGCAGTCGTTCCCAAGTTCCCATCCGACCAGTACGCTCCGTCGCCTGGACCGACGGAATCCAAAGGTTCAAAATGTTCACAGGTCTGGTCGAATTCGCTGGGATAACCATCTCACTTCTCCGGGAAGGCAAAACCGCGATCTTGACGCTCGACTCCGAGCCGATTGCCCAATCTGTCAGAGTGGGCGACAGCATTGCCGTCAACGGCTGTTGCCTGACCGTGTCGGACCGGCGTGCCTGCAAGGTGGCCTTTGACGTGGGCGACGAGACGCTTGCCAGGACCAATCTCGGACGGCTCAAGACCGGCCACCGCGTCAACCTCGAGCGGGCACTGGCCATCGGCGACCGGATGGGTGGCCACTACGTCACCGGTCATGTCGACTCGGTCACGGAACTGCTTGAGCGACGTGATGACGGCGAATGGGCGAAGGGCTGGTTCCGGCTGCCCGAACGGTTCGCGGCCCAGGTCGTTCCCCAAGGCTCGGTCGCGCTCGACGGAATCAGCTTCACGGTCGTGGACGTCCTTGCCGACCGCTTTTCCATCATGTTCGTGCCGCATACCCTGGCCGTGACCACGATGGGCATGCGCCGCCCGGGCGACAGGGTTAACCTGGAAACCGACCTGCTCGCGAAATACGTCGAACGGCAGGTCGCGGGCTGGCGGTAGGGCGCGTAGAACGCACCAGTCCGCTCCATTGGCTGCCCCGCATTGCCGGCCATTGGTGCGTTTCGCGCACCCTACCGGCGGGCCACCGCTCCACCCGGCAACCGCCGTACCAGGCGGCGGGTTTCAAGGATGCTGATGGTCGAGAGGACTCGCTGAACCGGCAAACCGCTTCGCGCCACGACCTGATCGATCACGGTGGGATCGACGGCGATTGCATCGAGCACCGTCCGTTCCTGGTCGGTCAGCTTCAGCTCGGCCGGATGCCGCATCGTCTGCCCCGTCGCGGTGGCGACCGGCGCCGCGAGCGGGCCCAGTTGTTCCAGCACATCGTCAACGCTTTCGACCAGGATCGCGCCATCGCGGATCAAGCGGTGACAACCACGGCTCTGCCGGCTGTCGACCCGGCCGGGGACTGCGAAGACGTCCCGTCCCTGTTCCGTCGCAAGGCCGGCCGAAATCAGGGCTCCGCTGCGCTCGGCGGCCTCAACAATGACCACACCGAGCGACAAGCCTGTGACGATCCGGTTGCGCTTGGGAAACTGGTTCCCGCGCGGCGGCTGGTTGGGAACTGCCTCGGACAACAACGCACCCTGGACAGCAATCTGGCCGGCCAGGTCCACATGTTCAGGCGGATAGATTTCCAGCAGGCCGCTCCCCAGCACAGCGATCGTCCGCCCGCCCGCCGCGAGTGCCCCACGATGGGCTGCCTGGTCGATGCCGCGCGCAAGACCCGACACGATCGTGAAGCCGGCCATCGACAGGCTGCGACCGAGCCGCTCGGCCACGCCCAGTCCATACAACGTCGCGTGCCGCGCGCCGACAATCGCGATCGCGATCTCGTCGGCCGGAACCACGGCCCCGCGCTGGTAGAGAACCGCCGGCGGATCGTAAATCCGCTTCAGGGCCGGCGGATAACCGGGCGACGACAGCGGCACCAGATCGATCTTTTGCTCGCGGCAGAATTCCAGATGCGCCGCTGCGTCGGCCCGATCAGCTTTCGCGATCGACCGCACCAGCCGCGGCGTCAGGTCCTCCACGGCCTCAAGCTCGGCTCCGTTGGCCGCAAGAGCCTTGACCGCCGAGCCAAACTGTTCGATCAGCAGCAGGCAGGTCCGCGGGCCAACCCCCTCCGCCCGACTGAGCGCCAGCATCGCCACCAGTTCTTCACGCCCCTCATCGCCGACAGTTTTTCCGGTTTCAATTCCTCTTGTACTTTGTGCGCTTTGTGCCTTCTGTGGCAATTCGTCTCGCGCAACGCCTTTTCCCCCCTGAACCACATCGCTCATGATCCCCTCCCGCCTTCCTGCCAGGCCCGCTCCATCAGCTCATCTCCCGGCCAGTCGACCAGCCCCGCCGATCCAACTGCCGTCGGCAACACCAGCTGCGGCAATCCAGCCACACGTTTCTTGTCCCGTTTCATTGCGGCCACCAGCTTGTCGGTTGGCCAGCCCTCGGGCATCGGCGGCAATCCAAACGCCTTCAACAACGCGCTCTGCCTTGCAAGTATGTCCCGGGACACCCGACCCAGCTCCATCGCCAGCCAGGCAGCGCAGTTCATGCCCACCGCCACCGCTTCGCCATGCAGCACCGTTCCATAACCGGTCACGGCCTCCAGCGCGTGTCCAAACGTGTGCCCGTAATTGAGCAACGCCCGCCGGCCCGACTGGTCGCGTTCATCAGCCTCGACCACCGCGGCCTTGAACCGGCAACACTTCGCGATCAGCTCAACATGCACGTCCGGATCGCGGTCAAGGATCGGCCGGATGCGTTCTTCCAGCCATGCCATAAACCCGGCGTCAAAGACCATCGCGTACTTGACGACTTCGGCCAGGCCCGCGGCGTATTCGCGCTGTGGCAATGTGCCCAGCACTTTCGGATCGATCACCACCAGCTGCGGCTGCCAGAACGCGCCCACCAGGTTCTTGCCTGAGGGCAGGTTGATTCCCGTTTTGCCCCCAACGCTGCTGTCGACCTGGGCGAGCAGCGTGGTGGGAACCTGAACCAGCGGCACGCCTCGCATCCAGGTCGCAGCTGCAAAGCCCGCCAAATCGCCGACGACCCCGCCTCCCAATGCGATGATTACGGTATTCCGGTCGGCCTCGAACTCCGCCAGCTGTTCCCACAGCCGCCAGAGCAACTCGACTGACTTCGATTCTTCGCCAGCGGGAATCGTGACTGAATGAACCAGTTCGGATCGCGACTCAAGCAATGCCAACAGCGCTGGCAAATGGGCGGCCGCGACATGGTTGTCGGTGATGACCACGGCGTGACCGGCTGGCAACGCTTCAAGCCAGCTGGCCGAACGCAGCAACCCGGCCCCGATCATCAGCCGGCTCAAGCCAGAAGCGGCTCGCACTTCAATTTCGTGGCGAACATCAACCATGGGCAAGCGGGCTGTCCTGGACGTGGGATAGGCTTCCAGCCTGTCGTCAGCACCCTGAAGCATGACAGGCTGGAAGCCTATCCCACGTTGCCCTTGAATTCCACCTACCGGCTGTCACCCGGCGTTCCGGCGGCCGGTTCGGGAGCGGCTGGCGCGGGTTCCGGCGCCGCTGACATGACCCGCAGGCTGCGTTGCCCAAAATATTCCCGGCCGTGCATGTCGCGCGTGCGGACTTCGACCAGATGCACGCCCTCGGCCAACGCTGCGGGCAAGGTAGCCTGCCAGAGATGGGACGAAAGAGCCGGTTTGCCCATCCGGTTGCCGCCATAGGCCAAACCCAGCCTTTGGTCATCGTCGTAAAGCTCCTGGTAGTGCGGGTCGATGGCCTGGACCTGGTCGGCCGGCAGCCAGGGCTCCGCTCCGTCGATCCGGTACTCCACCGTTGATCGCGCCGAGCCGTTGAAGACATTGACCTGAAAAGTCAGGCTGGACGTCTTGTCGGCAGTCACCGTTGACGGCAAGTTGATCCGCATCTGCTGGCCGGCCTCGGAACCGGTCGCCATGAAATCAAGCCGGTACTGGTCGCCGTCAAAGTGGAGCAGCGAATAGCCGTTGGGTCCACCGTCCGACATCGTCGTATGCGGAATACCCCGCTCGTCCCGCTTGCCCGACCACCAGTTTCCGCTGACGGTCACGTTGACGATGTGATGGTGGGGCTGGGCCCCGTTCCAGCCCGCGGCCTGGTCGAAAAAGTGATGCGTGTGGTTGTGCGTGTGGGCCGCGATCGAGATGCAGAGCGGGCGGCTCTCGATCAGCCGGAACAGCTCCAGCGTGTCGAGCGTAGAAGTCAATGGAATGTGCATCATCAGCACGACAAACTGGTCGGGAGGGATCAGCGCCAGGTCGTTGCGGATGAAGGCCAGCTGGTCCGGCCCGATTTCTCCGACCGCGCGGAACTGGCCGGGTGTTTCAGGATTCTCCCGCCAGCCGATGTTGTCGACCACGACGAAATGCACCTGGCCGTAGTCAAACGAATAGTAGCTCGGCCCGTAGTGACTCTCGAACGTCTCGTTGATCAAGTGCCGGATGGTGACGTCGGTGTTGACGTCGTGGTTGCCGATCACGTTGTACCAGGGGACGCCGATCAGCCCGATCGTCTGGTTGAGTGGCTTGAACACCGACAGGTCGTCAAACACGATGTCGCCGAGCGTGACGCCAAACGCCGCACCCGAGCCGATCAGTCCGCGGACCACATCGTGGGCGATGTAGTCGACTTCGGTGGTATCGCGCGGCTGTGGATCGCCAAGAAGGATGACTTCAAATGTTTCCGGCTCGGGCTGTTCGAGCAGCGGGAAATCGATCGACTGGGGCAGCGGACCGGTTGGGGCGACGCCAGAATAAGTCAGTTTTGGCGAACCGTTAGGTTTGTGGAGGTAGAAAAACCGCGGGAGCTTGTCTTCGTTGACCGGGTTCATGAACCCGCGGGGTTTGATCACGAACACCGCTCCATCGTCGGTGATCGGCAATTCGTACTCGCCGCCGGCTCCGGTCAGCACAATCTGACTGCCGTTTGAAACGCGAATCCCGGCCAGCGGAGCGTCCGTCGCCGTCATCCGCAGGTCACCGTCCTTGTCGTGAAAGACCCGGCCACGGGCGACTTGTTGTGCTGGATGGGTTGGCTGGGCCACCGGCGCGGGTGGGGCCGTCGCCTGCTGCGCGGACAACGCGCCGACGACGAGCGTCTGAAGGATGGTCAGGCATACAACGGTCAGGAAACGCACTCCCAACCGTTGCGTCCCGGGTTTCGCGCCAAAACAGGCGGGGGCAAGTGTTGTTTCACTTCCGAACTTTTCAACACGGCAGGGAGCAGCGAACCGAAATCCCCACATTCCATTTCTTTCCCCCTCCTCCGCACCGGTTCCGGTCTTCCCGGAACCGGTGCGTGGGGAGGGGCCGGGGGAGGGGGTCCAAGGCTGGAAACACGCCGGCCCGGATTTCGCCAGCCAGGTTCGAACCACTGCTCGTCCAGCGCGATACGCCGCCAAAGCCAAATCCAGTTGTTTTCGCATGTTGACGAACGGATCGGTGCGGTGAAAGAATGCGGCCCTGGTCGGATCGCGGAAGTCACCAATTTAACCGCGAATCAGGTCGTCCGGGATGACCGGGGTGCTGCCGCTGTTTTCCGAGGCCAAAACGGAGTCGGCAACTTAAGGTTCCGCAAAGGCACTGAAGAACTCGTACTCAGACGCGCCGGGACGGTAATCGTACGCGGACCGGGAAGTCGAAGAAAACGGGGAGAACGATTACGAGTACCGTTTCACTGAGTACGAGTGTGAGTTCTGCCTCGCCTGTTCGGTTTGTTGAGTCATATTGGGTTGTTGATTGATGACCACCGAATTCTCCGACGCCGAGCTCGAAGCCTATGTCGACGAATCGCTCGACCCGGTTCGCGCGGCCGAAATCGAACGGGCGCTGAAGACCGACCGGCCGCTCCTGCGAAAACTCTCCTGGATCAATGGCCGGCGCGACGCGGGAGTCCATTCGCTGGGTGAAATCTGGCGGCAGGCCCAGATCGGAGTCCCCAGCCGCGAAGTAATCGTCCGCTGGGTCGCTGGCCAGTTGCCGCGCGAAGAAGCTGAATACCTCCAGTTCCGGGTCGAGACCCTCAAGTGCCGCTTCACCGCCGCGCTCCTCGACGACGTCCGCCAGTCGGCCGCCTCGCCCTCACAGCACGAGGCCGAGTCGCGGCGGAAGAAGATATTCACGTCGAGCGAGAATCTGCTGAAGCCGAAGAAGCGGCGGGGGTAGAACGCACAGATCTCGGTCGGGGGTGGCTCGTTACCTGGTACTCGCAGACCATTTGGCCTGACTGATTCAACCCGCTTTTTGGCGGTGTGCTGTTTCCCAGAAGATCCCCTCTCCCAGAAACGCGAACAAAACAACGCCCATGACGAGATTAAACAAAAAAGCAGCCAAAAGGCCGATTGCAATCGCAGCGAAAATCTTTTTCGATAGAGGGCGCAAGCGTGCCAGCCCCAAATGATCGCAGGCGGTTTGGCCGGTCGTATAACCTGCGAAAGCCGCAATTGAGCCAGGGACGAATCCAAACATCAAGGTTAGCGCGATTCCCAACCACGTCCAATTCCGCTGATAGATCGGACTGGAATTCAGCTCGTGGTTAGCCACGAAAAACACGCACCCGGCACAGGTTGCGCCAATTCCACATGACACGAGCACGGCTCGGGTGAGCCTTGCGAGCAGGCTTTCGGAGTCGTTTGGATCGTATTCTGCCGGTGACACGCTCATAGAGATTCAGTCAGCCGGTTGCCTTGGAACCAGAGTCTCGACTCTCGTTCGACGCAACGTTGATTGCCTTTCGGTCAGACCTTGCTTGCGCTGCGGGCTGGTATTGAAGAGGCATGGAGTGCCGTTAATTCGTCGGTCGCAAATTGCAGTGCGAGAGCCGAAACCTGCGGCGGCCGTGGAGGGCGAAGTCGATGGTGGCGGTTTTTTTCGGGCCGCTGCCGCTCAGTTCGATGATCGTGCCGCGGCCGTATTCGGGGTGTTCGACCGTCTGACTGAGGTGGAAAGAGTCGATGGGGGGCCGCGCGGCGAGTTGGTGCTGGAGGTCTGTCGCGGTGATGAGAGTGGAGAGACCCGGGTGTTGAAGGGCCGACGCTGATCCGGCAACGGGATTTCCGGCGATGGGGAGCGCGGGTTTAGTTCTGGCCCCCGGCCACTCACCCCCTGCCCCCCTCTCCCCGAAGACGGGGCGAGGGGGAGCCATTTGGTCACCTGACCGGTGCCTGCTTTTCCAGGCAGCGGCGGTTTCGTTGACTTCATCGGAATCGCCGCCGGAATCGTCCCCGGCAGGATCGGCGTCAACTGTCCCGTAGTTGTCGTCGTTGTCCCACGGTTCGGGTGCCTGGTCCTCGCTCCAGACTTCCATAGAGCCCGGTTCGTGAATCTCCATCGACTCGCGGGGGAGTTCCATCAGGAATCGGCTGGCGATCGTCGGCCAGTAGTTGCCGTTGCGGAAGCGGGTCATGCAGCGGCTGAGCTGGAGCCGCTCCATCGCCCGCGTGATCCCGACGAAGAGCACCCGGCGCTCTTCTTCGACCTCGTCTTCGTTCGACTGGCTCCGCTCGTGGGGCAGAATGCCGTCTTCCAGACCGACAATGAAGACGACCGGGAACTCAAGGCCCTTGGCGGAGTGGATCGTCAGCAGGGTCACGAAGTCCGATTCCGATTCCCAGGCATCGGTGTCGTTGACGAGGGCAGTCTGCTCGAGAAAAGCCTCCAGCCCGCCGTCTTCGGGATGGTGCCGGTCAAATTCGTCGGCCGCGGCGACCAGTTCATCGACGTTGTTGGCCCGCTCGTGGCCCTCTTCGCTGCCGTCTTCGACCAGCCAGTCGCGATAACGCGTCTCGTGGATCACGTTCCGGAGGATCGCCCCGGTCTCTTCGTGGCGGAATTCGCCGAGGCGGTCGTAGAGGGCGACAAAGGCCGACAGACGGACGGCGACGGCACGGCTGATTCCGGGCACGTCGGCAGCCTGACGACAGGCATCGATCATGCTCCGGCCCGACGCGGCGAGCGACCAGGCGCGGAGCTTGTCGAGCGTCGCCTTGCCGATCTTGCGCGGCGGGACGTTGATGACGCGCTCGAAGGCGATCCGGTCGCGCTCGTTGTTCATCAGGTGCAGCCAGGCGACCAGGTCCTTGATCTCGCGCCGCTGGTAAAACTCCAGCCCCTGGACGACCTGGTAGGGAATGCCGTGCGCGCGAAGGACGTGCTCAAAGGCTCGCGACAGAAAGTTGGTCCGGTAAAAAATCGCGAAATCGCGCGGCCGGCGCTGCCCCTGGCGAATCGCCGTGGCGATCTGGCTGGCAATGTCGTGGGCTTCTTCCTGGGGATTCGGGTAGGCGACGCTGGCGACCGGTTCGCCGCCTGAGCGGGTGGCCTGGAGAACTTTTTCCTTGCGGCGGAGGTTGTTCGCAATCAGCTGGTCTGCGGCGTGGAGGATCGGCTGGAAACTGCGGTAGTTCTGCTCCAGACGGATCACGCGGACGTCGGGATAGTCGCGTTCGAAGTCGAGGATGTTGCCGAGGTTGGCACCACGCCAGCCGTAGATCGACTGGTCGGGGTCGCCGGTCACGGCAAGGTTGCGGATGTCGCAATTGAGCAGCCGGACCAGCCGGTACTGGGCGACGTTGGTGTCCTGATACTCGTCAACCATCATCCGGGTGTAACGCTGGTCGAGCGACTGGCGGAGCTCCGGG
>JANOFL010000042.1:0-15005 GCA_031405895.1 Planctomycetota bacterium | reverse complement strand
CCGCGCCTCGATTGCCATTTGTCCGGGTCACTTTGTTCGCGCTCGCAATGATCGGTGGTATTTGGCCGGGGAGACTGGTCGCCCAGCAGTTCCGGATGGAGTCGGTTGTCCGGCTGGCGGGCAAGGATGATGTGCTGGCTGAAAACCTGACGCTGTTTGACGAACGTCAGGTTTACGACTTCTCGTTCACTCCCGACGGGACACGGACGCTGCTGGAGATTGTGGTTCACGACGTGGCCCGGCAGAAGTTCGTGCTGCTGGATGTGCCGCGCGCGATGCGGCTGGAGCTGGAGCAGTTCCAGCTGGTCCAGATGCTGGAACAGCTGCGGGTCCAGGCGAATGAAGATGCGGGCATGGAATGGCTGGTTCATCCGGCCATGCAGGAAGAGTTCGACCTTGACGCCGGAACGCTGGTTCTTGCCAGCGACAAGATCCGTTACTCGGCCCAGTGCGAACGGCCGTCCGACCCGGCGATGCTGGGGGCACTGTACGGGTTCATGGACCAGTTCACGCTCCTGTCGGCATCCGATCCGCGCCGCTTGCCGCCGTTTGCCCGGATGCAGTTCAACCAGGCGTTGCGGAAGTACGGCTTCGTGCCGAAATCAATCGAGCTGACCGTCAGTGGTGGGGGACTGCTGCGCCCCGACCTGCATGTCGTCTCCGAACACACATTGATCAACCAGCTTTCCTCCACCGACCGCGAGCGGATCGACCAGGCCCGCGAATACTGGGTCAACTTCAAGAAGGTCCAGCTGACGGAATACCGGCAGCTGGAGCAGGTGGCTGACGAAGCCGAACCGAAAGCAGTCCGGAATTGACTCCGGTTGGAAAGCGGTCAGGTCCGCGGAGTGTCCCGGCTTTGCGACGCTGGAGGAAGGTCCCGGATTCTCACCCGATCATCAGTTGCAACAGCAAACAGCCCGGCCCAGACCTCACGGCTTGAAGCAACCTCTGTCATGCGTGCGGCAACCTGATCTGGCGAACCGCCAGCCAGACGAAACAGGATTACGCCGCAGGCCGCGGACAGTCCGGAACGAAAAGCAAGTTCGCCAAAGTCCTTGTCTTGCGTGATGAGGACGCGCGATTCCGACTGGGCTCGTGCAAGTACGTCCAGATCGCTCGCACCTGCCATCGATTCGGCCGCCGACAAAACGTCGAATCCGGCGGCCCGAAGCTTCTTGATCGCACTGGCCGGGATGTTCTCGTTGGCCAGCAGTCTCACGCGGCGAAATCCTCAGACGGGCAAAAAAACCTTCTCGGACTTGAGGACCTCGCTGGCGTAGGCCAGGCAGGCTTGTACATCCTCACGTTCGAGCGTTGGGAACTCGGCGAGAAGTTGATCAACCGTCCAGCCATTGCCCAGCATCTCAATCACAAACTCAACGGCAATCCGTGTGCCCTTGACGATCGGTTTTCCGACCAACACGGCCGGGTCGATGGTAATCCTGTTCTTCCAGTCCATATCGGCGGCGATTCTCGCAGTACTTCGGAAAACAGCTCGTGCGGAAGAGCAGATGGGTTTTCCCCGCAGGCATTCCCATTCTAGGGCCGCCGGTTGCCGGATGCGGCGGGAGCAACCAAAAGTGGAGACAACTTCTGAAAGACATCAGGCTCCCCCAATGGCTGAAATGTCCAGAAAAAAGTAGGCTGACAGCCCGATCCCGGCGAAATCAGCACCGCCAGTCCCGCCCCACCGCTGCCCCCAGCCGCGGCGACCGGACCATGAAAAAGTTCACCAAACGTTGAAGTCAGGAGTATCATCCATGGCCAAAATTACTCTCAAAGGCAACCCGATCAATACCAGTGGTGACCTGCCGGGGGTCGGTGCGATGGCGCCGGTTTTCAGCCTCGTTGCGGCCGACCTGTCGGAGAAAGGGCTGAAGGATTTCCCCGACAAGACAGCGGTAATCAACATTGTGCCGAGCTTTGACACGGCGGTTTGCGCTGCGAGCGTCCGCAAGTTCAACGAGCGGGCCGGCGAACTGGGCGACACTGTGGTGCTAAACGTTTCGATGGATTTGCCGTTTGCCCAGAAGCGCTTCTGCGAGGCGGAAGGATTGAAGCATGTCACCAACCTGTCGGCCTTCCGGTCGGCGGAATTCGGCCGCAACTTTGGCATGACGATTCTCGACGGGCCACTCAAGGGCCTGCTCGGCCGGGCCGTGGTCGTCGTCGATCCGTCGGGCAAGGTGATCCACACACAACTGGTGCCCGAAATCGCCCAGGAACCGGACTACGACGCGGCGCTGGCGGCTTGCTCGACTGCCGGGTAGGTGGAACCCGGTCGGCGGAAACACAGAGAACCGGCAGAGGGTCAGCCGCGCGTACCCGATCCCGGGGAGCCTGTCCGCAGATTTCGCTGATTTGCGCAGATTTGAATTGCCCGTGGGAATGGGTTTTTAGAGTCGCCTTTCGCTCCGCGAAAAGAAGGTCCTTTCGCGGAGCGAGAGGCGACAATCGCCGTCCACCGCGGTTCAGGTTGTGACCCGGGCGAGATCTTCGAAGAAGCGCGGCCAGGTTTTGCTGACGCAGGCGGGGTCGAGGATGCGAATGCCCGGCTGGCGGAGGCCGATCAGGGCGAGGCTCATCGCCATCCGGTGATCGTTCCAGGTGGCAAGCGTCGCAGGAAGAAGCGGGCCGGGCCGGATGGTCAGTCCGTCGGGATGCTCGATCACGGTCGCCCCGGCCTTGCGCAGCTCGGTCGCGAGATTGCCGATCCGGTCGGTTTCCTTGAGCCGGTTGTGAGCGATGCCACGGATCCTGGTGGGACCGTCACAAAACAGCGCCAACACGGCAAGCGTCTGGGCCGTATCGCTGATGTCGCCCATCTCGCAGTCGATCCCTCTTCGCGCGGGGCCAGTGACGATGGTTGCTCCCGGCTTCCGCTCAACCTGACAACCCATCTGTTCGAGCAGGTCGACGAACCGGAAGTCACCCTGCAGCGAGTTGCCATCAATCCCTTCGACCGTGACGCGACCGCCGGAAATGGCCGCGGCGGCGAAAAAGTAGCTGGCCGCCGAGGCATCGGGTTCAATCGCAAAGTCGCAGGGCAGGTAACGCTGCGGCGCAAACTCCCATCGAACTTCAGTGGCCATCGTTGGCCGGACGCCAAATCGCTCCATGACGTTCAGCGTCATCGCGACATAGGGAGCCGAGACCCGTTCGCCGGCGACTTCGACACTGACGGGGCTGCGTGCAAGTGGTGCGGCCATCAGCAGGCCGCTGAGAAACTGGCTGCTGGAAGTCGCGGCGACTCGAGCGAAGCCACCGACAGCTGGCGCAGAGTCGATCTCGACAGGAGGACAACCCGCCGGAGAACTGGCCTTCAGCCGACAGCCCAGCAGCTCGAGGGCGTCGACAAGATCTCCGATCGGGCGTTGATGCATGCGCGGATCGCCGGCAATCCGGTAGCGCCCGCCGAGCATTGACAAAACAGCAGTCAGAAAGCGGGCTGTCGTTCCGCTGTTGCCGACCGGAAGTTCGATTCGGTCGCGACGGGCCGCTTGCCGTATGCTCTGAATCCCGCCGTCAATCAGGGCAGCGCCCAACGACCAGTCAATCTCGATCCGGCACCCCAGCCGTTCAAGCGCCGCGGCCATGATCCGCGTGTCGTCGCTGTCGAGCAGACCGGACAGGTGAGAAGGTCCATCGGCCAGTGCGGCCAGCAGCAACGCGCGATTGGAAAGGCTTTTCGAACCGGGCGGACGGATACGGGCGTCGAGCGGACCGGTCGCGGGCCGGATGTCGATCCACGCGGTATTCATGGGGAGGAAAAAGAGCTGCGCCCCCTTTTTGGAACCCAGCGAACGAGAACAGTTCGGCCCAGTGTAGAACAGATGTCCCAACTGTTCCCGTGTTCGTGAACAGT
Source organism: Planctomycetota bacterium (assembly GCA_031405895.1). Lineage (GTDB taxonomy): Bacteria > Planctomycetota > Planctomycetia > Pirellulales > Pirellulaceae > BJ22. The sequence goes on along the minus strand of JANOFL010000042.1, from coordinate 11,137 downwards.
TGGGACAACTGTTCTACACTCTCAGCGGACGGCCGGGGTGGCACCCGCGGAGACGCGGGTCTGGCCATAAAGATACGCAAAGAGGTCGTTGATTTCATCCCGGGAGAGCCGGTCGACCAGCCCGGCCGGCATCGAGGACGAGTCAGCAGGTTTTTGCGCGGCGATCTCGCCGAGGGCAATCCGCGTCTTGTGCCCGCTGTTTTCGAGGACCGTAATCGTGCCGTCGCCATTATCGGTCTTGAGGCCGGTCAGAACGCGTCCGTCGGCGATTTCGACCGTCGTTGAGCGGTATTGCGCCGGGATCACATCGTGCGGGTGCAGGATCGCTTCCAGCGTCTCGCGACGGGAATAGCGGGTCGCGAGGCTGGTCAAATCCGGGCCAGCCGAATCGCCTTCAGTGCCGAAGCGATGGCATTCGGCGCAGCGCGTGCTGGTGAACAGGTGCCAGCCCCGCTCCGGATTGCCGCGCTCCTGGTTGGAAACCAGGTAGCCGAGTAGCTGGTCGACCTGGTGGGTTGAAGCTCCCTCGGCCGGATCGACCGTTGATCGCTTTGCGACTGGCGTTTCGGCCGGCCATTGTTGCTCGAACCAGCGGGTGCAGTTTTGCAGGGCAGCCTGCCAGTCATCGCCGTCACTGACCAGTTCGTTCCCCGCCCAGAGTTCGACGAGAAGAGCCGCGGTAGCGCCACCCTCAGCCCCCAGCCGCCAGCCCAGTTCGATCAGGTCGCGGAAGTGCCTTGCATCGACCGGTCGCTGTTGAACTTTCGCCAGCGACTGGATGACTTCGCGGGCTACCATGTCGTCGAGAATCGGGAGGCTAGCCACGAGGTACGACCAGTTCTTGCCGTCCGGATGCTGTGCAAGTCCGATCGCGATGTCGTTGCGACGCTGTTCTTCGGTTCGCCAGAGCTGTCGCAGGTGTTCCAGTCCGGCTTCATCACCCGCCTGGGCAAGCAGGGCGATAATGCCAATCCGGGCCTGTGTGGTTGCCGAGTCGTGTTGTTCCGCCAGCTGCCGGTCGAGTTCAACCAGCTGGCCGGCGATCGTTGGCGTGACCTTGCCTTCGAGCCGGTACAGCACGGCGACCAAAGCGGCGGGCCAGCGAGTTCCTTCCACCAAAACCTGTTGGCAGCCGGCTTCGGAGAGCTGACGTGCAGTCCGCTGGGCGGCCTGCTGGAGATAGAGCTTCTGGTTGCCGGAATGCTGGCCGGCAGGGATCGAATGCAGGGCAGCAATCACGGCGATCCGGTCGGCGTCGTTCAGCGTTTCGGCCGCGGCGGCGAGATACATTGCGGTCTGCAGCCGGAGCGGCAACGGCTCAACCGGGCTGGACAGGTAATCGTTCCAGGCCGTGCCAAAACTGCCCGCCTTCAGGGCCACGAGGATCTTGGCCAGCTCGGCGTTGAGCTGCGGATTGGCGGTTGGAAACTCGCGTTTGAGCTGTTCGGTGAAGGCTGGAATTTTGGCCGGATCAACCTGGCCTTGCGCGAGGGCGACCTGAACGGTCCGCAACAGGCTGGTCAGATCGCGATCGCTCAGAAAACCCTTGAGCTGGCGGCTGCAGACCGCCAGGACGGCGTAGCTGCGGGTCAGGTCGGGGGTTCCGGAAAGAGCCGCGAGGGCCGCGAGGTGGCTGGCTCGCCCGGTTCCCGCTTCGACGAGTCCGCCGAACCACTCAGCCACTGGCTGGCGTTGCAGCAACCGCATTCCGGCGAGGGCGATGGTCCGGTCCTGGTCCGCCAACAGCCGCGAAAGCTCCTCGGCCGTGAGCGTGACGCTGGTGTCGAGCAGGGCCTCACAGGCAGCCCGCCGGACCTGGAGATTGCCATCGTTGAGGAGCTGGCGGACCAGTGCCGGGTGCAGGCCGGAGGTCCCGCACGCCCGTGCGACACGGGCCCGGATCGCAGGACTTGCATCCTGCAGAAGTGTGCGGATCGTCGCTTCGTCGGGCGGCGCGCCGTAGAGCATCATCACGTCGATGGCCTGGAGCCGGATCGACTCGTTGTTGCGCGGCTCGATCGCCGCGCCGGCCAGGCTCCGGTTCCAGTCCGCGCCCATTTCACCCGACAGCACCGCAATGTTCTGGCGCGCCCAGGCGGCGTCGGGCTGGGGGTGGCGAAGTGCCTGGGCGAGCTTGTTCTCGAACTGGAACAGCTCGTCGGGGACTGAGCCGTTCCATTTGACGCGGTAGACGCCCCCGGCCGTGCCACGCCCGCCCGTGCAAAAATAGAGTGAACCGTCTTCGCCAACCGTGAGGTCGGTCACGTTCATCGGACGGCCGGACAGAAAAGTTTCGGTGGCGACTTTGTATCCGCCGCCCTCGCTGGTCAGCCGGGCCGTCAGGATGCGACCCTCCGACCAGTCGGCAAGAAACAGGGCGTGGTGGTACTTGGCCGGATAGACCAGATGCCGGTAGCAGACTGCACCCGTCGGTGAGCCGCGTCCGGTGTCGGCAATAGCAGGCGTGATGTCGGGGCACCAACCGGGGAGGTTGCACCAGCCGCTGCGCCAGCCGAGGTCGGCTCCCAAAGCCACATGAAAGAGCTGGGTCGGCCGGTTCCAGGCCATTCCGGCATCGGACTCCATATCGCTGTCGTGAGCAAACAAGTCACCCTGCGGATTGAAAACGAGGTCATAGGCATTGCGGATTCCACCGGCGACCAGCTCGAGTCCGCTGCCGTCGATCGCAACCCGAATGACGGTGCCTCCCGGAGCACGGATGCCAGCCCCATGACCACCCGGGTCTTCGACGCGGGGCGCCAGGTCAATGTCGATGGGCTGGCGAAATGGGCTGCCCGGTCCGGCTTCGGCGGCGATCTGGCTGCCGTTGCCAATTACACAGTAAATCCGGCCGTCCGGTCCAAGCGTCAAGCCGTGGGGGCCATGTTCACCTGGTTCGCCCGTGAAATTGACCAGGGTTTTCGAAACATTGAAGGCCATGTTTTCAGCCGACTGACGGACCAGCTCATAGATTCCGAGCCCGTCCGGCCCGTCGGCCGTGACGTAGAGGTTGCCGTTGAGGGCCAGAATGCCCTGGCAGTTTTTCACCTCGTCGCAAGCCGCTTCGACGCGCTGTTCGCCGGCTGGCCGTGCAAGATCGATCACTTCGAGCCCGCCTCCTTCGCGCGAAACGATCAGCAGTCCCGCTTCGTCAAATTCCATCGCGATCAGCGAGCCGCATTCATCCGGTCCGACAAGGGCTTCGACAGTGAAACCATCCGGCGGAGAGAATTCGGGTGCCGAAACAGGCGGTTCATCCGGGCCAGGCAAGCCGGAGCTTGCGGGTGCAGGCGCGGCTTGGGGCTGAAGCATCGCGATCTGGCCAGGAGTCGGCTGGATGAGGTCGCGCGCGCCATCAGGGGTCGGCCCGATCACCTGAATGCCATCAGCCGGATTGGCCTGGTGGGGCCCAAAAACGGTGGAGGATGGAACGGGACCGGACGCCTGACGGGCGGGCGGAGCACCTGCCGGCGATGCCACCGCCGGAACGCCCAGTTCGCTGACTGCGGCAGCCGGTGCGAAAGCAACGACCTGCGCGGGAATCCAGCCCCGGTCGGGAAACGCCGCCGTCTGCCAGAGTGGGTGGGCGTCCTCGGAAGTCACCCAGGTCGTATCGGTCGGGATGCTGCGCCAGCGGGCCTCGCCCTGTTCGCGCATCCGGAAATAGCCGTTGGTCCAGCGCTGCGCGCCGGACGCTTCCACTTCAACTGCGATCAGATTCAGCCCAGGTCGCAGGAAATCGATCGCCTCCACTTCGACAATCGGATCGCCGGCGTTGCCTGAGTGAACGGACTTGCCGTTGATGAACAGTTCGAACCGGCCGGATGCTTCCATCCGGATCTGGCCCTCGGCCGGATCGATCAGCGTGAACTTCTTGCGGAAGAAGCAGGTTTGGCTGGCGCTGGCGTCGGTGTAGCCAAGCGGCGTCCAGACGGGTTCGCCCATCCTCATCGGAGTTTGGGCTTGGGCAACCGGGACCGGCAATGCGTTCGATACGGCCAGAAAGGCGACTGTCGCCACAGTCATCCAACGCGAAGCGGTTTGCCGTGCGACGGAGCTGGAATTCGAAAACTTGCTCATGACTGTTCGAGCCAAATGGCGTAGGGCGGTATGGATGGTTGGCGGTAACGGAATCCGCATCGCCGGACACTCCGGTTCGGCGTCCCGGGCCGCTGGGCGTCGTGACGACATGACACGGAGGGGCGCGACCCCGAAAGGGCGACACCTCCTCGTTAGAATCGGCACAAACGAATCTGCCGGTTTGGCAAACTGTTCCTGATTTGCCGGTTTTTTACGGCCGGAACAACCGAAAAGATGCTGGCAGAGGGACTGGGGAGCCGCGGTTTGGCGGCCATCATCGCGTGGCCAGTTGCCAGCCGGATCGCGGGATTCTCGCCGGTTTGCGTTTTCCGCTTTCCGGGTCTCTGAGTAGAATGGCGGGTTGTCAGCGAGAAACGGCAAGGCCGCTGGCATGCGGGATGGCTTGCGTCACGAACGCATCTCTCCCAAGCCTCCCCGAAATCCCATTTTTACCCGCCTCGCGTTTCCGCGATTTGCGAGGATCAGGAACACTCTCCATGAAGAGCGCTCTTTACCGTTGGTGCCGACCGCTGGCTGAACTGTCTCGCCGCTCGCTGGTCGCACGGATCAGCCCCGGAAAAATGACACCGGTCGCGGGATACGAACCACTTGAGAACCGGAAGCTGCTGGCGGCCGGAATTGAGTGGGCAGCTGGCGTGTTGACGATTCGCGGCTCGGCCGGCGACGACAGCGCGCTGGTCCAGCTGGCGACCCCGACCCGGTTGCGGGCCAGCCTGATCGGAATCCAGACCGAGGAGTTCGATCTCAACACGGTGGGCGAGATCCGGTTTTTCGGATTTGACGGCAACGACTATTTCCGGAGCGACCTCGGCATTCGCGTCACGGCGAGCGGCGGGGCCGGCAACGACTCGCTGCTGGGAGGAACCGGGATCAATGTGCTGCACGGCGAAGCCGGCAACGACTACCTGATCGGCGGCGACCTCGGCGACTTCATTTATGCCGGCGCGGACGATGACACGATCCTCGCTTACGGCGGCGACGACTATATCATCGCCGACGCGGGCGACGACTACGTCCAGTGCGGAGCGGGGAACGACATCGTCTTCGCCCAGGCCGGTTTTGACAACGTGCTGGGCGAGGCCGGTAACGACACGCTTTATGGGGGCGACAACGCCGACCAGCTGATCGGTGGCGACGGCGACGACCGGCTGTATGGCCAGGTCGGTTCGGACTTTCTCTACGGCGGTCTCGGCAACGACAGCCTGTTCGGCGACGTGGGAGACGACACCCTGGCCGGCCAGGAAGGCGATGATTTCGTGATGGCCGGCAACGGTGCCGACAGCCTTTTCGGCGGCGACGACAACGACCGGCTTTTCGGCCAGGACGGCAACGACATCCTCGACGGCGGCGCTGGCAACGACCAGGCCTACGGCGGCAACGACGACGACCAGATTCTCGGCGGAACCGGCGATGACGGCCTGTTCGGCGAAGCGGGCCGCGACAGCATCGAAGGTGGCGACGGAACCGATTCGCTTTACGGCGGCGAGGAAGCCGACATCATGCGCGGCGGTGCCGGGGACGACCTGCTCGTTGGCAGAGCGGGAGCCAACCTGATGTATGGCGGACTGGGCGACGACCGCTTCTTTGGCGGTGATGCCAACGACACGATTTACGGCGAGGAAGACAACGACATCCTCAATGGCCGCGGCAACGACGACTACCTTGACGGCGGCGATGGCGATGACACGATCAGTGCCGGCAACGGCAATGACACACTGCTGGGTGGCGATGGAATCGATACGCTGATTGGTGACTTCGGCGACGACATCATTTCCGGCGAGGACGGCGACGACCTGATGCTGGGGGGCTTTGGCCGCGACCTGATGACTGGCGGCCTCGGCGACGACAACATCCAGGGAGACGGCGACGACGACACGATCCACGGTGACCTCGGAAACGACATCATCCGCACGGGCGATGGCAAGAACACGGTTTTTGCCGGTGACGGCAATGACACGGTCTACGGCGGAATCGGTGCGGACACGGTCCACGGGGAAGACGGCAATGACTCGCTGAACGGGCTCGGTGGCGACGACGACCTCTTTGGCGAGGCCCACCAGGACCAGCTCTTCGGTGGTGACGGCAACGACAATCTCTATGGCGGAGACGCGGCCGACCAGTTGTTCGGCCAGAATGGCCGCGACGGACTGACCGGCGGACTGGGCGTGGACACGCTCGACGGCGGAGCCAGTGACGACCGCTTCCTCGCCTTCACCTACGACTCGATCGTCAACATCGAGGTCCACGACGCCTGGCTGCAGTTCGGCAACGTCTCGGGGCAATGGACTTCCCGCGAAATGGAAGTCGTGGATGCCGGCTTCAAGACTCTGCACCATCGGACTGGAACCACGCGCCTGCTCAGGGACTCGCTTTCGATCGACCCGATCCGGGTCCAGAAGTTCTCCACGTTGCCCGGCGGCGAGGTCTCCAACAACAACCTGCGGGTCTTTACCGACAACCAGGGAGTTCCAACCGGCTATGAACGCCAGATCCAGTACTCCGAATGGGACGAGACTGACGCGACGGCGAACAAGGCCCGTGAAACCTGGACCTACAACGAAGTTTCCCACAACTGGGACTCGGTGGAAGAATTCACAGTTAACGATCCGAACCTGAATTCGCGCTGGGTCGACTTCCTGTTCGCCAGCCGCTGGACCGACGAGTTTCCGGCCGAAAACCCCGAACTGTTCAACCAGTCGGGTGACGGGCTGTGGTGGTTCCGGCTCGATGCCGACTTCGCCCGCGAGTTCGGCAAGTTCAATCCCCAGGAAGACTGGGGCACGATCTGGGAAGTCGCTCTCGACCCGGCCCTCGTTGGCCAGCAGCTTGCAGTCAACGAAAAACTGGTCATCGTCGACGCCGTCATCAACGCGATCGGCAACCTGTAACCGGCTCTGATCCTGGCAAGCGGCAGGGCGTCAGCCCTCCGGGTCTGACGTGCACAACACGGAGGGCTGACGCCCTGCCGCTCGCCAAATCCTTCAATGGCTGAACGCCTCCAGCTCGGGTGAATGGGGCGGGATGATCTCCGCCAGGATCGCCCGGTCATGCAGGGTCTTGAGAGCACGCCTGCCGACGGCACCCAGCTCCTGCGTCCAGTCGTTGACGTACAGTCCGACGTGCTGCCAGAGCACGTCATCGGACTGCTCTTGCGCGTGGCGGCGCATCATCGGCAAGGTGGCCTCCGGGTTCTCGCGGGCCAGCGCGATGGATCGGGCGATTCCGTCGGCCACCCGCGACAACACCCCGCAATCCAGTTCGCGACGGGCCAGGATTCCACCCAGCGGCAGCGGCTGTCCGGTTGAGCATTCCCACCTCGCCCCCAGATCCTCCACGCAAGAGAGCTGGTGGTCCTGCCAGGTGAACCGTCCTTCGTGAATGCAGACTCCAAAGTCGGCTGTTCCCGCCTTGAGTTCCGCAAAAACTTCCGGGAACACAACCTGGCGGACCTCGGCCCGCTGCTCCCGAATCGCCGCCCCATGGAACAGTCGCAAGAGCAGGTGGGCTGTCGTATGTTCGCCCGGGCAGACGTAGACGGGACGATCGCGGCCGGCACCAACCTGGGGCGAATCCGGAGTGGAACCTGGCCGGGCCGCGAGCAGGAGCGGACCGACACCGAAACCCAGCGCCGCGCCGCAAGGCAACACCCACATCCGTTCAGCCAGCAGCAGGGCGGCATAAAAACTGGCCTTGGCAACATCCAGCCGCCCCGCAAACAGTGCCTGGTTCAATTCATCAATGTCGAGCAGGTGAAAGTTCAGTCGCACGCCTTCAATGGTAACCTCCCCGCGGAGCAGGCCATCAAACGCAAACGTGTCGTTGGGACAGGTGGAGATGCCGATCTCGATCGTCGTTGCCGTCATGCCGATTCCCTGTTCAGCCGTTTCCCGGCTCTTCAACCGCCGCCGCGACCAGTCGGGCAACGCTGGCCAGGGCTGCCGCGATTTTCCATCCCGGCAGATCGCGGTCGCCCGCGAGATTCGACAGGCCGCGGATGACCCGGACCGGAACGCCCGCCAGCCGGGCCGCCATCGCCACGCTCCACGACTCCATGTCTTCCGCAACTGCATTCGGGAATCGTGCGCGACGAACCTGGCGCTCTTCGTCGCTCGCTGACGCGGAACAGACCGACACCAGCCCGGCCGAACCAGGGCTGGTTCCATTCCAGCCCAGCTCCAGAAGCGGGCCGGGGTCATCTGCACCGAGACTCGCGAACGGCCGCCAGCCGGAATCTTCCGCGGGACGGTAGTTGTCTCCTGCGCCGATTCCTATCCCGTCGCAGACGACCGAGCCAAACTCCCGTGCCATTCCCAGCGGCTGGTTCTCCAGCAGGCTGCCAGCAATTCCGGCGTGGATCACGGCTGCCGGCTGATGCTGCGCGAGCAGCCGCGCAGACAACAGGCCGCTCGCCACCAGACCGAAGCCACACGCTTCAGCGCGCAGGCCCCGCGCCACGAGCCGGCCGACCGCCGGCTGCTCCAGCAACAAGGCCAGCTCATTCCGGGTTGGCACCAGCAGCAGAATGTGCTCCAGCGGATACAAGTCTGCCTGACACCCGGTTGACGCGGGTGCCTCCTGATGGAAACAGTCAACGCGCTGAGGCTGAGGCTGACCCGATCGTCTGCCCGGCGGGCGCGGCTGGGTGCTGGCCCCTGTCGGGGCGAACCATTCCGGAATCGGCCTGCGCGGTGTTTGCGTACCGGGCTTCCGGCCGCTCCTGGTGCTGCTCACCACCCGATTCTTCGCGCCGCACGGCTTCAAAAACGTGGGCGATATAGTCCAGCGTCGAGTGGTCGCCGAGCTGGTCGATGCGGAACCTGAGCAAGCCCTTGCCGAACCCCCGCAACCGGTCGGCGATCCGGGTCCAGCCCGAGAGCTGCCGGATTCGCCCAAGGTGATCGAGGTACAATTCCTGCCCGCCGTGTCGGTAACCCAGCCAGACCGGCGGAACGCGTGTCACGATGTCGTTGTTGTTGACCCAGCGGTAATGCGCGATCGGAGCGTGGGAGATGTACCGTTGGCAGCCCACCCGCGGGCTGCCAAAAGTATGCAGCTCGGCTGGCTCGCTATGGATGTACGAAAGCAGGCAGCGGGCGGCACAGATCGTCGCCATCGCCCCGCCCAGCGAATGGCCCGTGAACCAGAGCGTGCGACGGTCCGCCTCGAGTGCTTTCTCCAGCAGTGGCCAGAGTTCGTCGGTCTCGCGCTTGAACCCCCGGTGCACGCGGCCGACGGTTTCCGCGAGGGCCGTGATGGCGTTGGCGTCGGCCTTGATGTCGTTCCACCGGTTCGGTTCGGTGCCCCGAATCACGATCACGCTGTCGTGTTCGTTGTGAAACCAGTAGGCCTGACTGCCGCGGACGCTGAAATACTTGCCTCCGGTAAACCCCAGTCGCCCGGCTGCGAGGTTGCACTGTTCGGGGGTCAGGTAGGCGATCATCGAGACTTCCGCCAGCGCCAGACTGCGGCGCAACAGCGACAGTGCCGCGATCGGCCCCTGCAGCCGGGTGTGAAACCGGAATTCGTCAGCCAGGCGCTGGCCAATCTGGCGCTCAGGCCGTTCGGCGCGGGAGACGGTTTGTGACATGGCACCGGGGATCTTTGACGCGACGAGCGGCTTGTCGCTAGAAACTCTCCGGCTGACCGGAGTTTGCTCCGGGCGGCATTCTACGGCAAGTCCGGGCTCAGGAACGTATGGTCCGGACACTGTATTCCCTCAGGTTTCCATGTACCCTTGCGATCCCAACCGGTTGTGCCACACAGGGGAAACGTGCATTACAGCCACTGCGACAGATTTGGCCTATCCGCTGATTGACTGGCAGCTATAGTTAAGCCGTTCGCTCACCTTCTTCAGACGTTGGGGCGAAACGCCAGGTTGATTGGTTTTTCAGATGGGCACCGGTTGAGTGCCCCGCCATTTGGTCCTGGATTTCTCACTGGGACCTTCCATGAGTTTTTCGGTTTTGGGACTTTCCGCGCCCCTCGTGCGCGCCGTTGACGCTGCCGGTTATTCGGAGCCGACCCCTGTTCAGGTTCAAGCCATTCCGCCCGTGCTGGAAGGGCGCGATCTGCTCGGCTGTTCGCAGACCGGTTCGGGCAAGACCGCCGCGTTTGCTTTGCCGATCATCCACCGCCTGGCTGCCGCGCATGCGACCGCTGTCAAAGGCCGGCGCAGAATCCGCGCCCTCGTGCTCGCCCCGACCCGTGAACTGGCGGCGCAGATTGGCAACTGTTTTCTCAAGTACGGACACGGCTCGGCCCTCCGGACATCGGTCATTTTTGGAGGCGTAAACCAGCAGCGCCAGACGCGCGACCTGCAACGCGGCGTCGAAATTGTGGTGGCCACGCCGGGACGCCTGCTCGACCTCTATCAGCAGGGTTTCGTCGATTTTGGAGCGGTTGAAACCGTCGTGCTCGACGAAGCCGACCAGATGCTGGACATGGGCTTCCTGCCGGACGTCCGCCGGATTCTGGGACGGCTGCCCGCCAAACGGCAGACGCTGTTCTTCTCAGCCACCATGCCGCCACCGATCCGCGAACTGGCCAGCGAGATTCTTCACGAACCGGTCCAGATCCGGATCGCCCCGGAACAGTCGACGGCCGAAGGGATTGAGCAGGGAATCTACCTGACGCCCAAAGAGCTCAAACTGGAACTGTTGGCGCACCTGATTGGTACCCGCGCGGCTGGCAGCACCCTCGTGTTCACCCGGACCAAACATGGCGCCGACGGCGTGGTCCGCAAGCTGGCCAAGCTGGGAATCGATGCAGAAGCCATTCACGGCAACAAGTCCCAGAACGCCCGCGAACGGGCCTTGGGCAGCTTTCGAAAAGGCGACTTGCAGGTCCTCGTTGCGACCGACATCGCTTCGCGCGGGATCGACGTCCGCGGGATCAGCTATGTGATCAACTATGACTTTCCGGCCACGCCGGAAGCCTACGTCCACCGGATTGGCCGGACCGGCCGGGCCGGAGATGCCGGCAACGCGGTCTCGCTTTGCTCAGGCGAAGAACGGCCGCTGCTCGCCGCGCTGGAACG
>JANOFL010000376.1:0-4451 GCA_031405895.1 Planctomycetota bacterium | reverse complement strand
CCGGCTGCTGGCCGGAAAACTCCCGTTCTCGGGAAAGACCCCCAAGGAACTGTCGCGCGCCATCTGTTACCGGCACCCGCGACCGCTCCGGCAGCTCGACGGCACCGTTCCAAAGGAACTTGAACGGATTTGCCTCCGCTGCCTCCAGAAACTGATGGATGACCGATATCAATCGATGCAGGATCTCCTTGAGGAGCTGCGCCAGTTCCAGGCCGACCAGGTTCGGGCGTTGCCGGCGTTCGAGACGCCGATCATGGATTCTCCCACGGCCCGGGCCTTGCAAAGCGTTCCGGCCACCGTTGAACATGTTCCCGCGCCCGGCCCCGGTTCATCCCGGAGCTCGCCCAGTGCTCCCGGATCGCGCCCCACGAGTTCGGTTCCCGGTTCGGTCGAGCCACTTTCGTATGTCCCCAAGGGCCTGCGTTCGTTTGACCAGAACGACGCGGGATTTTTCCTGGGCCTGTTGCCGGGTCCGGTGGACCGGCTGGGAGTTCCCGAGTCGATCCGCTTCTGGATCGCGCGGCTCGATGTCGAACACCAGGTGGAAGATGTTCCGGTTGGCCTGGTCTATGGGCCCTCGGGTTGTGGAAAAAGCTCCTTCGTCCGGGCCGGCCTGATTCCCCGCCTCTCCGGCCGCGTCATTCCCGTTTACATCGACTGCACCACCGACGACCTTCCCGCGCTGATCGTCGAGCGGCTGCGGCGCGAAGTCGACGGGATTCCGGCGGGAATTGGTCTCGTCGAGCTGCTCCGCCAGGTCCGGCTGGGCAAGCACCTCAACCGCGGGGACAAGCTCCTGCTCGTGCTCGACCAGTTCGAGCAGTGGCTCAGCCGGACCGAACACTACGCCGAGCAGGAGCTGACCGAAGCCCTCCGCCAGTGTTCCGCCGACCGGCTGCAGACTCTGCTCCTGATCCGCGATGACTTCTGGCTGAGCGCCTCGCAGTTCTTCCGCTGTCTTCAGCGGCGGATCGAGGAGAGCCGCAATGCGATGGCCTTGCCCCTCTTCGACGAGCGGCATGCCCGGCGGGTCCTCGAAGCCTATGGCCGGGTGCATGGCTGTCTTCCGCCGGGCGACCAGCCGCTGCTGCCCTCCCAGGAACGCTTCGTCAAGGAAGCCGTCAGCTCACTCGCCCGCCGCGGCCGTGTGATCTGCGTCCACCTCAGCGTCTTTGCCGAAACTTGCCGCAACCGTCCCTGGACACCGGGCGAATGGAAAAACGTCGGCGGCTGGGAAGGGATCGGACGCGAGTATGTGGCCGGGATCTTCAACGATCCCGAAACGCCCGGCTACATCACCCGCCACTCGACCGACGCCTGGAAGATTCTGGCCTGCCTGCTCCCCCAGACTGGTTTGGACCTCAAGGGCCAGGCATTGTCCAGGTCGGCCCTCCGCCAGCACAGCGCCGTCGGACCGGCCAGTCACTTCGACCAGCTCTTCGACTTCCTGATCACCCACGCCCACCTCGTCTCGCCGCTGGAGAGTTCGCGGGGCGACGATGAAAGCGATGACCGGGAAACGCCGAAGTCGCCGAACGTGCCTGCGGGCGCGACGGCCGGCGAGTCGGCGAAGCTCGCGGAGAAAACACTCACTCCCCCTCTCCCCGTCTTCGGGGAGAGGGGGGCGGGGGGTGAGGGGGCGAGCGCGGTCGGCCGCGAGGTTCTATACGGCCTGACCCACGACTTCCTCGTCGCCCCGATCCGCGCCTGGGGGATGGCCAAGCAGAACGAGACGCGTGAAGGCCGCGCCGCCACACTGCTCAACGACCTCGCCAGCCAGTGGAAACTGACCGGCGATTCCCGCTTCCTCCCCTCACTGCCCGACTACCTCCGGATCAGCCGCTTCACGCCCCGCCCGATGCGCGAGGCGGAGGGCAGATTCTGGTCGGCGGCGAAACGCAAGACGTTCAGAACCGCCTGTCTGCTCAGTTTCGGCACCCTGCTCCTGGTCCTGGCCGCATTTGTCGTTGCGGGTTGGCAAAACCAGCGGACCCAGCTCCTGGTGACCAAGTATCTCAGCTGTCCTGCCATTTACGTCGAGCGGAACTGGAGTCAGGTGATCAATCGTCGCGGCGACACCACCCGGCTGCTTGAAGCCGGCCTGACTTCCGACGCGATTCTCAACCGGGTCCGCGCCGCCGCCGCGCTGGTCGTCCGGGAACCCGGCCACAAACTGGCCCTACAAACTTGGCTGCAGTCGGTCCCCGACGTGCCGGGCGACGAGTTCGCCAGCTACTACGCCGCAGCCAGCGCCGATACCGACCTCTTGATCCCCGCCCTCAACGCCGAGTGGTCTCGCCGTGACCGGCCGGTTGATGCCGACTACATCGCCCGCGCTCGTCTCGGTCTCCTCCTCGCCTGGCTCGGTGACTGGAGCGCTATCGAGGCCAATACGCGACTGCAGCCAGATCCGGGTTGTCGCACGGTGACGATGTTGCAATTGGCCGATTGGCGACATTCGCTCGACCTGTTGACGAATTCCGTTGCGCAGAAAGACGCGCCTGAATTTGGGCCCGCCATTTACACCATTGCGTGTGCTTTGTCGCGAGTTTCTCCTTCTGAATTGACTGCACGGGAACTGGACGCATGCACAAGCTGGCTCAAAGAAGTCGGATCCAGACACCTTCACGGTGGGGCCCACCATGCAGCTCTGTTTACGCTGCGACAATGGGATGTCCCATTCCGGCCCCCGACGCAGGCGCCGCCCGGCGCAGACTGGAAGACTGTCTCGATTGCCTGCCCGGACGCGCCTGATGGCGTACTATCATTTGAGTTTGTCCGCATTGGCGGCAAACCCGCAAACAGGCCCGCCACAGAAGACCCAGAGGACTCGCACCAGGCATCTGTTCCACCGACCGGCCAGGCGTTTTGGCTTGCGATCGATGAAGTTTCGCTTAGGGATTACGTGCTGTTTCTCCAGGCAATACGCGCGGAGTTGCCCGATCCACAGATTTCAGAGGAACTCAACACCAGACAGTTATATCTTTCCCGGAAAGAGCCTTTTCTGCCAATGGCCTGGATCGACCGGAACTGGGCCGGAAAATACTGCGATTGGCTGAACGAGAATGGTGGATCAGGTTTGCAAAAAAACACTCCGCGGATGTCTTCGGCACCGTTCGACGGCCAAACGACCGGGAGGGTTCAGCTTCCTACGCTGGCACAGTTCGACATGGCGAATCGCGGAGAGTCCACAACTGCCTACTGGTTTGGAGAGGACCTCGCCTGGCTCGGCGAGTTCGTCAATCTTCGCTGGACCGACAGTTCACCGGCACCGGGCCGGCGCTGTATGCCAAACGTTTTTGGAGTGTATGACTTGAATGGCAATGTCCAGGAATGGCTTGCCGACACCGACCCAACTGGCATGATCGGTGTCGTAAAAGGTGCTGGCATCGGCTCGGCGACAAAGCACTATCACACGGAGTGGAGCCTCGACTATCCGATCGGCCACTATTCAAAATCGATCGGATTCCGCTTGAGGCTCGATGATTAGAGGTTCGACCAGACCACATTGAAACGGTCATCGCACCAGCCGCACGCTCAACATGCAATCTGGCCCGTCGCGAAGAGAACTGCACGCTCACGATCACGCCCAACCGCTGGATCGCACCATTAATACGCTGACACTTTTTCACACTTTGCTTGCGCTTGAATTCATGGCGCAGGAATCGGTGTTCGCCTTACTGCGCGGCGCAGTACCTCCAGTAACAGCTGTTAATACAAAGTGCCTGCCTGACGGGCTGACCGTCGTGCGCAATTTTGCATGCCGCAACGCAGTCGTCGTAGTCGTCATTGCAGTACATATCGAACGTCACTTCACTCTGGTAAACCATCGTGGGCCGGCATTGACCACAATGATTCGACATGCATTGTGGAGACCGACAGCACGACGATACCGCTTCGGGGGCGAAAACTCCACAATTCGCGCGGCAACAGGATTTGGCGCAGCCCGTTTGGACTGGTGCAGTCCAATTGCATTGCTGAGGGCAACAGGGTCGTTGACAACTCTGGGCAACACAGCTTCGGCCACCGCGGCGGAAGAGTTGGGCGGAGGCGTCTTCGGCGATGCAGAGGATGGAGGCAACGAGGGTCAGGGCGACGATCGTGATGCGAGACATTTGAACTCTCCAGAAAGTGGTTAAACGAGGAGGCTTGGGGAGATGGCGATATTCTGGAAAGGCGTTTTTGTGCTGTCAATCATGCAAGAATGGGAAAATGGCGAAATCCGGGTGGTTTGGCCAGAATGGAGAGAGAAGGCCAAGCGGGATGGTCAAGAGGTGGGCGTTTTGCCCGCGAAATGCCCGGTTTACGCTGCGTTCCTGGAATGCCGCTGTGGTTGGCTGCTCAGGGATTCAGCCGGAACGAAGACTTCAAAGGCCAACCAGGACACGAAAAAACCCGGAAGTTGGGTCTTCCGGGTGGGGATTCAGCCATGCTCTTCGCGGCCACAATTG
>JANOFL010000415.1:0-5351 GCA_031405895.1 Planctomycetota bacterium | reverse complement strand
ACTTTTACTTGCCACTGCAGCTGAAGGTCTTGCCCTTGCCACTGCCGCTGCCGGTCTTGCCCTTGCCACTGCCGCTGCCGGTCTTGCCCTTGCCTCTGCCGCTGCCGGACTTGCCCTTGCCGCTGCCGCTGCCGGACTTGCCCTTGCCGCTGCCGCTGCCGGACTTGCCGCCCGAACCTGAGCCGCCGCCCGAACCTGAGCCGCCGCCCGAACCTGAGCCGCCGCCGGAGCCGGAGCCGCCGCCCGAACCTGAGCCGCCGCCGGAGCCGGAGCCGCCGCCGGAGCCGTAGTTGCAGGAGAATTTGCTTGGTGCGATGCGGTCCTCAAGACGTTCCAGTTTGAACCGTTCGGTCATGATGTGCTCTCCAAAATGAAGATTCGGTGAATATTAATGACGCGTCAAAGAGGATAGTTGTGGGTATTTGAGGCGTCAATCATGGATAGAGAGTTCGGGTGGAATGGGAGGTGCTGGGTCTTTGGCAAAGAAAAATGGGGGATTGGGAATCATGCGTAGATTTCCACGGTCGGTTGAGGCGGGGAGAACTTTGAGTCCCCCGAAACCGCTTTGAAACCGAAAATCGTGTTTTTTTGCGAACCGAGGCGGACGAGTCCAGTTGCTCATTCAGGGAAGGTTGTTCATGAAAACTGGGGTTTGGGAGTCGAGCAAGGCTGACTACAAACCGGCCCCTCGGATCCTCCAAACGGTACGGCCGTTTGGCGGCTATTTCCCGACCGAACCACCTGCCTTGACCGACATTCGCAAAGGAACCGGCACCATGAGCTTTCCCACCACAGTTTGGCAGTTCTTCGGACTGTTGGCGGGCGTGTTGGCGGGATCAGCCTCGCAGGCGGATGCTGACATGGTCGCCTTTTGGGACTTCAATTCCCTGACCGAGAACGGGACCGAGGCCTACGGGCACAATCCGTCGGCCGGAGCCGGCTTTGTCCGGGTCGACCCGGCATGGCAGCGGGATTTCGATGGAGTCAATCGCGGCATTACTGCCTTTCCGGGGTCACTCAACAATGCCCAGAACGCCGCGCCAGCGGGCTTGGCCCTGACTCTGCAAGGCGGGACCGACGAAGACAACACGCCTGGATCACCGCCCAACAACGGCAAGTGGCTGCAGGTCGAAGCCGACCTTTCGGCCTACATCAACCCGATCGTCTCGCTGGCCATTTTCCGTTCGTTCAACACGGCCGGAGGCTTCAACAACAACCAGCTGAGTTGGTCGACCGACGGCACGACCTTCACGGATGTGGGGGCCAGCTTTGATCCCGACGTCAACTTCGACACCCGCACGTTCGACCTGTCGGCGATCAACCAGCTGGATGGCGCCGTCCAGGCGTTCTTCCGGATCACGTTCGGCGGTGCCACCACCAACGGCGGCCACAACCGGATCGACAACATCCTGCTTGCCGCCACGCCGATTCCCGAGCCAGGACTGCCGGGAATGCTGCTGGTCGCCGGACTGTTGGGAAAAACGACCGCCAGGCGAAGAACGCGCGAATAGACGAACGGCAGAGAAAAACCTACCAGTCGTAACCCGATGCGCAAGCGAGGACGGAACGCGGATTCTCTTGCTCATGCGGCGGGTTATGGCCAACTATCACCCCCCGTTTGCCTGGGCGCGTCCAGCCGGCGGTGGAAGACGGCGGTTGGCAGTTCCGGGGGAACGAGGACTGGGCCCGACCGCAGGATGCCCTGAATCACCGCGTGCGGGGAGTGACTTCTGGATTCCCGCCAGGTGGATTCCGGATAGACTCCAGGGTGCGATGGCTGCAAGCTCGCAGCCCCGCATCCGCTGGAGGAGATCCGATGCGCCCAGACGTTTTGCGCGCCTGCGCTTGCTGGCTCGCGCTAACTGTCCCAATGCTCGTGGCGTCGGCACAGTCGGTGCCAACACCGGAAGCGGCTCAAGGGGTATTCGTCGTCCAAGGCCCGGGCGTGATGCTGGCGTTTCGTGTCGACCCGTGGTCGGCCGACATGCACCAGATACAGGGGATCGGGCGATGTGTATTTCAACCGGATAGCGCCCAGGCGACGGCTCCAACCCGGGAAGTCGTCTTTCAGATCGTCGGCAGTTATCGGCCAGCGCGCGAACAGGCAGTGGAAGGGATCTTCGTCTATTCTCAACCGGAACTGGGGCGGACCCAAGCGGTTCCATGGAGCGGTTCTTTCAATCCGCTGGACGGCCGCTTCGATTGGAGCGCAACGGTCGCCGACAACGATCACTCGCTTGGCGCGGCCATTCCGTGGACTCCACCGGCTGAATCGTCAACTCCTGTCGGCAGTTCGACCGCTTCAGCTTCGGCCCCGCCTGTAACCGCCCCACCGCAGCCTCCAACGCCGCCGGATACGGGATCCCCAATGCCCGATCCGCCTGCCGATCCGCCTGGGGACCAGGCGCATTACTTCAGGGCCGGCGATGTCACTGATGATCAGGGCGATCTCGATTTTGGCAAGCTCATCACGGCTGTCGTCACCGAGGTTCCGGACGCACCCGCTGGGGCTTCGGGGGCCAAACAGCCGTCTGCTGTTCCCGTGTCGGGGGCAACCGGTCCTTCACCAGGCGATAACGACCTGGCGATCCTCATCCTCCTGACCGACATGGGCAAGGGAATCAGGAGTTACGGGAAAAATGAACTTGGACCGGAGCAAATTCTGGAACGGGTTCTCAAGCGGAGCGCCGGACCGAAGCCACCCCGTGATGCCCCGATTCGCAATCGCGGTGAGCTTCCGGCGGAAACCGATCCACCGCGCACGCGGCGGGCGCTCGTCAAGCCCGGCACGCCTCCGCCGGATGATCCACCGCCGGACTCCGACACACCCCTGATCAACGAGTTTCACAACCGGGTTCCGGACGTCACAGGCCTGTCGTTCGAGAACGCCGTCACGGCGCTCTGGAAAGCCGGCCTGCAACCAACTCCGGTCGAGTGCCTGGGCCATGCGACCGATCCGGCGAAAGCCGACCGAATTGTCGCGCAAACACCGGCGGGGGGCGAACCGTGTCCCGCGAATGGCCAGATAAAACTGCAATGGTACACTTCGCAGGCACGGCCGGCCGATCCGGCCGGGACAGCCGATGCAACGGGCGCGCTGTACAGGATCGACGGCAGCTACCGGCTCAACGACGCCACGCACACCTTTGCCACCCTGGCCGACAACATCGCGGACTACGACTTTTCGCTCCGCGTGCAGTTCGAAACGAATCAGGGCCCTTACGACCGTACCACGACCATGCAGGGGGTCCTGCTGGAGCGGAGCAAGGATCACATCAAGATCGATATCAAGTCCATTTCGCCCCCCGGCCAATGGGGAGTGGGCGCGGTTCTCTTCCGCCGCAACGGGGAAGGCATGACGATGGAGGTTGGTGGCCGCACGATCGGGTATTCGCGCTGAAGGGGGCGGGCGGGCGAATGCTCACGCCCCGTTTCACGGCATGACCATCATGACCATCCAGTTTCCCGACGGTTTTCCGTCTACTCACCGGCCGGCTGTTTCGACCTGGCGCCGGGGAGCAATTGGGACAAGCTCTCTACTGGCACCGCAGCCACTGTGGGAGGCGCTGTCGGATCGGGGTTTGGCGTGGTTGCGATCGCCTGGTCGGCGATGTCTTTGCGGCACCAGGCACCGTCCCAGCGGATTTCCCTGACGGCGCGATAAGCCTGACCTTTGGCCTGGGGGACGTTTTCGCCGAGGGCTGTCACGCCGAGGACGCGTCCGCCCGAAGTCATGGCTTCACCGACCGTCGAGCGGACAGTTCCGGCATGAAAGACTTTCACGTCGGGAATCTCGCCGGCCGCATCGAGGCCGCGAATAGCTGCGCCTTTGCGGGGCTTGCCCGGATAGCCCTCGGCCGCCATCACGACACAGACCGATGGTCGCGGGTCCCAGTCGATGTCTTCCAGTTCGGCCAGCCGCCCGGTCGCCGTCAGCTCGAGAATGTCGACGAGATCGGTCTTTAGCCGCATCATCAGCGTTTGGCACTCGGGATCGCCGAAACGGACGTTGAACTCAAGCACGCGCGGGCCATTGCCGGTCAGCATCAGGCCGGCAAAGAGCACGCCGCGAAACGGGCAGCGTTGCCGCTTCATCGCATGGACGGCCGGCACGAAGACATGTTGCTCGATCCAGGTGAGCTGGTCTTCGTCGAGGCTCGCAGCCGGACAGTAGGCCCCCATGCCGCCGGTGTTCGGTCCTCGGTCGCCGTCGAGGGCACGCTTGTGGTCCTGGGCGGGCGGAAGCATGACAATCGTCCGCCCGTCGGTGATCGCAAGCACGCTGGCTTCCGGTCCGGCAAGCCGCTGCTCCAGCAGGAATTGCCGGCCAGCGTCGCCAAACTCCTTGTCAATCGCCATCCGGGTCACGGCATTCCGGACGTCGTCGAGCGACTTGCAGACAATCACACCCTTGCCAGCACAAAGGCCGTCGGCTTTCACGACCAGCGGAACGTCGTCGGGGAACTTGCCAAAACGTTCCTCGGCGAATTCGATCGCTGCGCGGGCGTTGGAGAAGGGCCAGAACTCGGCAGTTGGAATGTCGGCTGTGCGAAGCAGCCGCTTGCAGAAAATCTTGCTCCCCTCCAGCCGCGCGGCGGACCGGCTCGGGCCAAACACTTTCAGCCCGGCCCGCTGGAACTCGTCGGCAATGCCGGCGCAAAGCGGGCCTTCCGGGCCGATGACGGTCAAGTCAATCGCTTCGCGGAGCGCGAAAGCCTTCAGCGCCGGAATGTCGTCGGCCTGAATCGGGATGTTTTCCGACTTCGGCTCGTTCGCGGTGCCGGCATTTCCCGGCGCGACGAAAACGCGCGATGTGCGCGGGCTGGCGGCGATCCTCCAGACCAGCGAATGCTCACGACCGCCGCTGCCCACCACGAGGAACTTCATCCACCACCCAACTGTCAAAGAACGGTTTGTGTCGCTGGCCGGTTCGCGGCCGCCGGGGCGGACACCGCACAATGGACTCCCGGCACGGCAGGGCGGTTCGTTTTCGCATGGCGAAGCCCGCCCCGTCACTGGCCCGGCCAGCCTATAATGCGGAACCCCGGCCAGGCAAGCCGGTGGCCATGTTTTCGGACGATCGACCAGGTTTTGGCGACTTCCGAAACGAATCCTCGACCAATGGAGCCGCCCGGACTGATGCGTGTTCAAGAATCCCGTTTCGGCAAGCGTGACCGATTGAATCTGCTTGCCGCCGGACTGGGACTGGCTGTCACCTGTTCGTTGCCGGCCACCGCCATTTGCCAGGAGCCTGAAAGCGGCGCGGCGACAAGTCCCGCCGATCAGGTCCAGGACGAATGGCCGGTCTGGGGCACGCTGAAGGGCCAGATCCGCGTCGTCGGCGAAGTTCC
>JANOFL010000327.1:0-13146 GCA_031405895.1 Planctomycetota bacterium | reverse complement strand
ACAAATGATACCAAAGAGACAGCACAGCCTTGGAAAAGGCAACGCCTGTGATAAATTGCATATTCTTTACTTTACTTGCCTCATTTTCATTTCGGAAAGGCACCGAAAGGCACCGAAAAGAAATGAAATGCATGCAAGTGTTTGGCGGATGTTACAGCTGTGCAAATTGAGGAGGAATCATTGAACAAAAAGATTGAAATATAGAAAGAAGCAGATTCCTTGGTTCTTGAAAGTGAAAAGAAGGGCCAATAGGAAAGCAGAAAGCCTAGGGCCCACCACCAGGGGCTCTTTCACCGTTGGACTATTAAACTATTTAGATTAGAACTGCATCAAATCAAATCATTTTGAAATTGCATTGCAATTAAACGCTCGACTTTTCCGCCTGGACCGGCGGCGATCTCGATCTCGACCTGCAGAGCGTGATGGTCCAGCCGCAGGCCGGCGGGCTGTCCATCCAGCTGCTCGACGGAACGGGAATCGAGGACGTGATCGGGACTGCGGGTGCCGACACGATCCTCGGCAACTCCCGCGACAATCTGATCCTCGGCGCGGCTTATCTCGACGTCGATCCCGCACCGGTCGCCGGCCAGCGGACGCAGGCCCAGTGGGTCCTGCTTGATTTTGATTCGGCCACCGAACTTTCAGCGGGCGAACACGTCTGGACACAGGCCGAACGGGAGCAGATTCAGAGCCTGCTTGAGACGGCCTATCACGGCCCGGTTTCCGATCCGGCCCAACCGTCGACATGGTGGTTCAATGTCCGCTTCACGCAGGACGTCGGCGACGTGCTGGCCGCTTTTGGCGTCAGCAATGTCAGCCAGCTGCCTGCGAATTCCCATGTGACCATTCTGTTTAATGAAACCCCGTCGTTCGGCCGGCCGGGTGGCGAAGCGAGCGAAGTTGACTTGGGCAACCTGAACTTCGGCGGGATCGCCAAGGTGCAGGTCAATGGCCTGCTGGGCGGCACGTTGCAGCGAACCGACGCGCAGGCCGCATCCGACCCGCTGGCCGATGGCGGCGGCAAGCCGGTTCACGGCGGCAACTGCTGCTGTCCAAAGTGCCTCGGCCTGTACAGCGACACGGTCGAAGGTGCGGTGAAGATCGGTGGCCGCAAGCCCGACGCGACGAGTGCGAACTTCGTCGCGCTCGGTGCCAAAATCGCGGCCCACGAGCTGGGGCACCTGATGGGACTGCGGCATCAGGACACTTTTGGCCCGATCGGGATGGGGATCAACTCGACGCCAGGCGGCAAGGCTTACACGCCTGAATTCAGCGGTCCCAGCGGAGCCTATGAGACGATCGACCACTTGCTCGGCTCGGGTGCCTCGATCGGCACCGACCGTTTCAACGACCTGCGGCAGCTGTTCTTTGGCGAACGCGAGGCGATCAAGCTGGCCTACGCAATGGCCAACCCGGGCGATGTCAATCTTGTCGAAGGAACCGGGCACCAGTCATTGGCGACTGCGCAGCCGCTTTCCCTCGCGACGCTGCAGGTCCCCAACACCCTCGCCACCGGCCTGAACGCCAACAAACAGTTCAGCGTCCAGGCCGCTTCGGTCATCGGGGCAATCGGCCCCGATTCCGGCGGGATCAGCGAAAGCGACTGGTACTCGTTCTCCGGCCGCCGCGGCGAGCTGGTCAACATCGAACTCAGCTCCCTTTCGCTGCGCAATAACCGCATCGGGACCGACCTGTACATCGACTCGATTCTGCGGGTCCACGACGCGGCCGGCAATCTCGTCAACTGGTACGGCAATGATGCGGTCAACGACGACGAGTTCGAGAGCACCGATTCGACGATCATTGACCTCGTGCTGCCGGCCGACGGACAGTACTTCATCGAAGTCGATACGTTTGTCCGCGTGCCCGGTTCGGCCGGATACGCGAGTTCGGTTTCACTGCGGGCCGAACTCGAGGCCCGGACCGGTTTGACGCCGGACGAACAGGCTTTCCTCGAACGGCTGCAGGATTCGCTGGACGACCGCGACATCGGCAACTACCAGCTGTTTGTCTACCGCTTCGCGCAGGGCAACCTGTCCGACGACATTGACTCGCTCAAGGGCAAAGGTGGCAGCGACACGCTGCTCGGCGGGCCGGGCGACGATTACGCACTGCATCTCGATCTCGGAGTGCCGGTCGTCACGGACAGCGGCGTACCCTTCGCGCGGACGGTCACGTTTGCCGACCGCGGTGCCGAAAACTGGACCGCCACGGTGGACTACGGTGACGGGAGCGCCGTCCAGCCGCTGGCGGTCCAGCTCAATTCCAGCGGCCAGCCGGCGTTCGTGCTGGCTCACACCTGGACGACGAATGACACCTTCCAGATCACCATCACGCTGGCCAACGACATCGGCCAGGGTGTGGTCGCGACGCTGGCCGTGTCGACATCGGACGTGGCTCCGGTCGTTTCGGTTGATGCAATACTCGCATCGGACAACTCGACGGATTATCGCGAAGCAGACACGATTACTGCGACGGCATCGGCCTTCGATCCGCTTGGAGGCAGCGGTCCGCTGCAGTTTGCCTGGCAAGCCCGCCGCGCTGGATCCCCGGCGGTTTTCGCCAGCCAGTCGGGTGCCGGACTTACAACGTTTTCCTTCACGCCCGATGACGAAGGCGACTTCGACCTGTTCCTGACCGTCACGGATGGAGACAACGATTCGACGACGGTCAGCCAGCCCATCGCGGTGGGCAACACCGGCCCGCGGATCGTCTCGGCCAGTGTGCCCGCGACATCCGTCGAAGGCGCATTGAACACGCTCTCCGCCGAAGCCGCAGACGATGGCCTCGGCGATGTGTTGAGCTATCTGTGGGACTTCGGCGACGGCTCGACTGGCACCGGCAGCTCGGTCCAGCACGTCTGGGCTGACGGGGCGGCGGCGGGGACGGCCTACACGGTGACCTTGACGGTGACCGACGGCGATGGAGGAGTGGTCACGCAGGTTTTCAGCGTTGACGTTTCAAACGCCTTGCCCTCAGTGGTTTCGACTTCTGTTCCGTCCAGCGGTCTGGCGGGCGAGCTGCTGGCGTTTTCGGCAGCCGCGACGGATGCCGGGCTGAACGACGGGTTGACGTACAGCTGGGATTTCGGCGACAGCTCGCCGGTGGTGAATGGAGCCTCCGCCGGCCACGCTTACGCGGCCGGCGACTGGACCGTGACCCTGACGGTCAGTGACAGCGACGGGGCCAGCGTCCAGCAGACTTTCGCGGTCACGATCACTCCAGTTGGAAACGCAGGGCCGGAGATCACATCGCTGGCGGGTCCGGCTTCGGGAGTCCGCGGTCAAACGGTCGGGTTTGCGGTCACCATCACCGATCCGGACGGTTTGGCAACCGTCAGCACCTTGTGGCAGGTGCTGAACGGAGCGAATGAGGTGGTCGCCACGGGCAGCGGCAGTACATTCAACTGGCTGGTTTCCAGCGAAGGCAGTTTCACCATTCGCGTCACGGCGACCGATCACACGGGCAACACGGACACGGCCGGACTGGCGTTCACTGGTACAGCGGCGGGTATGGTCGGCGGAAACCTGTTTGTCGCCGGCACGGATGACTGTGATGCGATTCTGGTCTGGCGGGGCAGCGGCAACGAGCTCGTCGTCTACCGCAATGGCGATCTGCTGGGATCGTTCGCAGTTTCCGGCATGGTCAATGTCAATGGATTTGCAGGGCACGACGTGATCTACGTTGCCCAGCAGGTCAATCACGCAACGCTGCTGGAGGGCGGAACGGGCAACGACTGGCTGGTCGGCGGAGGCGGCGACGACCTGATCCGCGGCGGGGCCGGCATCGACGTGCTGTTTGGCAACAACGGCAGCGACCAGCTCTTCGGTGAGGCCGACATGGATTTCCTGTTTGGCGGCAACAGTGACGACCTGCTCGATGGCGGGGCCGGGAACGACTGGCTGTGGGGCGACAACGGCAACGACACGCTGGAAGGCGGGGCAGGCAACGACCGGCTGTTCGGCGAGAATGGCAACGACACGCTTCGCGGCGGGACGGGTAACGACTGGATGCATGGCGGCAACGGCAACGACCACCTGGCCGGTGGTGACGACAACGACATCCTCTATGGAGCCAACGGCAATGACACGCTGCTCGGTGAAGCCGGCAATGACACGCTGATTGGCGGCAAGGGTGCCGACGCTTTGAATGGCGGTTCGGGCAGCAACTCCCTGAACGGGGGCGACGCGGAAGTTACGCCGCCGAACGGACCGTCGTTCTTCGCATGGTTCTTTGGATGGTGGAACAATCTTTGACTGGCTGTTGCGTGGTGGCGGCACTGAGTGTGAAGGGAGTTACAGGAATCAGGGTGACTGGAGCCGTGGACCGTAACGAAGCTGGGGAGCAGGGCGATGACAAGGGACAAGAGACGGGATGGACAGGACGACCGGTCCACGCGGCAGTCCAATGACGCGACGCTGGACCAGCCTTCGCAGGCACCGGTGGCCGCCGATCCCAAAGCTCCAACAGTCGGCGGCTCGGACACGGTGCTGTTTCAGTCGACCAAAAAGCCTCCGCCGAACCACGCCGGCCACGACATCAGCGCCAGAGCTTCGGCCGATGAGCTGACCGCCGACTCCCAGGCAACTGGCCGGCCCGCGGCCTCAAGCACCCGGCCGGGCGAGCAGCGGCGAACTGTGGGAGCCAGCGAAAGCGACCTGGTCTTTAACCAGGCGCTGCCCGAACAGATTCAGGGCTACACGATCCTGCGCGAGCTGGGTCGCGGCGGGATGGGCGTTGTCTACCACGCCCGGCACGAACAGCTTGGCCGCGATGTCGCGCTCAAGATGATCCTGTCGGGCAAGCTCGCCGGAAACCTTGCCCTGCGGCGATTCGAAACGGAGGCCCGCGCGGTTGCCCGGCTGCAGCACCCTAACATCGTCCAGATCTTCGCTGTCGGAGCGGACGGCGATCAGGCTTTCATTGCCCTGGAATTTGTCGATGGAAAAAACCTCGCTGACGCGATCCGTCACGAGCCCTTGACGCCCGATGCCGCCGCCCGCTTGATGGCCACCATCGCCGAGGCTGTTCAGTACGCCCACGACCACCAGGTCCTGCACCGCGATCTCAAACCCGCCAACGTCCTGATGACACGTGACAGCGTGCCGAAGATTTCCGATTTCGGCTCGCCAAGCAGCTCGACGAAGATGATGACGGCCGGACGACCACCGGCGCGATCCTCGGCACGCCCAGCTACATGTCGCCTGAACAGGCAGCCGGGGCGTCGGACAGGATCGGTCCGGCTTCCGACCAGTACTCGCTCGGCTCAATGCTCTACGCCCTGATTACGGGCCGGCCGCCGTTCATGTCAGCCAAGGCGATTGATACGGTCAGCAAGGTCCTGTCGGAAGAGCCGATCCCGCCCGGCCGGATGGTTTCCGGCTTGCCGCGCGATCTTGAAACAATCTGCCTCAAGACGCTGCAGAAAAATCCGGCCCAGCGTTATGACTCTTGTGCTGCATTGGCCGATGATCTGCAGCGTTATCTCAGACGCGAGCCCATTCTCGCCCGCCCGGTCGGCCGCCTCGAGCGGACCTGGCGCTGGTGCCGCCGCAATCCGCGGATTGCCGCCCCGACGGGCCTCGCCGCCGCCCTGTTATTGGGCCTGATCGGGCTCGGCAGCTGGTCCTACGCCGCGATCGCTGAACAGAAGAAACAGGCCGAGGCCAATGCTGGCCGCGCCAGCGACAACGCCCTGATCGCCCAGGCAAACGAACGCAAGGCCCAGGACAACGCGGTCATCGCCAAAAAGAACGAAGAACTCGCCAAACAGAACGAGCTGCTCGCGAAACAGAACGAAGCGATTGCCCAGGGTCGCGAAGCCGACGCCAAAGCCCAAGCTCTGGCTCTGATGAAAAACGTCCAGTTCATCATCACGGACGTTGACAAGTCGCTCGCCAACACGCAAGGGACCACCAAGGTCCGCTTGCAGGTCGCCGAGCGGCAAGCCGAAGTCTGGGACCAGCTGGACGCCTCGGTCCGGAGTGACGAACAGGGAGAAGCATTCCCGACTTTGCTCGCGGTCCGTTCCAGACTGGCCTCACTGTTCGCGGAACTTGGGCAACCCGACAAGGCACTGGAGCAGGCCGACCTGGCGCTGGATCAGGCCCGGCGGCGGGTCGTGGTGAAGAACCAGAGTGACGCCTCGCGCGTCAATCTGGTCCGGCGATGTCTGCACAGCGCGCTGTTGCGTGAAGGCTATGGTCGCGATCTCGAAACGAGCGACGCACTCAAGCGTGAAGCCCTCGAGGTCATTGAGGATGTTGTGGCGAACCCGCGGCCCGAACCGGGAAGCCCCGGCGAGTACGATATCCAGGAATTGCTGGCCGAAGCACTTCAGCGGGTCGGCCTGGCCGGAATGAGCAAGGGCCAGCTCGACGTTTCGACCCCTTTGCTGCTTCGCGCACTCGACATTCGCAGGGCCAATTTTGAACGGTTCGATGAAACCGAAGCCTTCATGGAAGCGGACGAGACGAATCGGAGAATCCTCGCCGCCGACGCTGGCCTGACAATGGACAAGTCCGTGATGGCCGTGGCCTACACTTTGGTCAAGCAGGACCGGCCGGAGGAGGGACTGCGCCAGTTCGGGGCCGCAATTGAATCCAGGAAGCAGGCTGCCGCCGAGTACGGCGAGCTGCCCTTGTTGAAGCAGGACTACGGTCGCTCCTGCGGACTCTACGCCGACTGCCTGCTTTGGAACGGCCGGCTGGACGAGGCCCGCATCCAGCTGGACGAATCGGTCGCCATTGCCGGAGAAGCGTGGACCGCCGACCCGCAATCAGTCGAATTGCGGAAGCCGCTGGCGCTGGCCCTCTATCGTCGCGCCTGTCTCCGCGAACAGACCGGCGATTCCGGGGGAGAACAAGCTGATGTCGTCGCCGCGCTCGAACACCGCCGCGCCATCTTCGCCGCCACGGCGGGTGAAAAAGACGAGGTCGACCTCGCCATCGCCGCTGCCCGTCAAGGCGACACGACAACCGTCCGGCCAATCCTTGACAAATACGCGGCCGTGACCAAGCCTGACTCCGAGCTGCAGCTCAAATGTGCCCGGGCCTGTTCCCAGCTCGCCCGAAACGCCGCCGAAGCCGACCGCGATGCGCTGCGGGCCGAGTCGATGAAGGTCCTCCGCCGGGCCATCACCGAGGGCTACTCCGATCCCTACAAGGTCCGCGTTGAGGCCGATTTCCACTCGCTACGGGAAACGCCAGAGTTCATCGAAATCGTCGCGTCAATCGGACAGAAACAATAATCGGGTTCGGTCTGCCAGAATCGACTGTCCCTCCGGACCCCAGATCATTCTGGTCAAACTCGTTTGACGGGCTGGACCGGTTCCTGCCAATTCACCCGCTACAAAAACTGGTTGACGAGGTTTTCCAGCATCTCCTGGCGACCACTGGCGTTCGGCCTCGGCTGCGGCTGGTTGAGGACATGCTGTTCCAGCGTCGCAAACGAGTGGCGGCCTTTTTCGATCTCGGCACCGACACCGCTGTCCCAGCTGGAGTAACGCTCGCGGACAAACGCCTCTAGCCGGCCATCGGCCCGGATCGCGGCGGCGATTTTCAGCCCGCGGGCGAACGCGTCCATCGCGCCGATATGGGCGTGGAACAGATCGGCCACGTCGAGGCTTTCGCGGCGGACTTTCGCGTCGAAGTTCAGTCCGCCCGGCGCGATCCCGCCATACCGCAACAGCAACAGCATGATCTCGGTCGTCAGGTAGATGCTGGTCGGGAACTGGTCGGTGTCCCAGCCCAGCAGCTGGTCGCCGGTGTTGGCATCGATCGAGCCGATGCAGCCCTGGCTCCCGGCCGCCGCCAGCTCATGCATCATCGTGTGTCCGGCCAGCGTCGCGTGGTTGGTCTCGATGTTGAGCTTGAAGTGGTCGATCAGGTCGTAGGCGCGCAGAAAATTGAGGCAGGCGGCGACGTCGGTGTCGTACTGGTGGCGGGTCGGCTCTTTCGGTTTGGGCTCGATCAGGAACGTGCCGCGAAAGCCGATCGCGCGGGCATGGTCGACAGCCATGTGCAGGAAGCGGGCGAAGTGGTCCTTCTCCCGTTTCATGTCGGTGTTCCAGAGGCTCTGGTACCCCTCGCGGCCGCCCCAGAAGACGTAGTTTTCGCCGCCCAGCTGATGCGTGACTTCGAGGGCCTTTTTCACCTGGGCCGCGGCGTGGGCAAACACGTCGGCATTGCAGCTGGTCGCGGCTCCGTGGACGTAACGCGGGTGGCTGAAAAGATTCGCGGTGCCCCAGAGCAGCCGCACGCCGGTCCGCTCCTGGGCCGCCTTGAGCGACTGGGCGATTGAATCGAGGTGCCGGTTGGACTCGGCCAGCGTGCTGCCTTCCGGCGCCACATCACGGTCATGAAAGGCATACCAGCCGATGCCAAGCTTCTGGAAAAACTCGAAGGCCACCTCGACCCGCCGTTGGGCGCTGGCCAGCGAATCGCTGCCGTCATCCCATGGTCGCAACAGGGTTGCGGCTCCGAAGGGATCGGCACCCGCGTGACGAAAGGTGTGCCACCAGACCACGCTGAACCGCAGCTGGTCCCACATCGGCTTGCCCTCGACCAGCTCGGCGGGGTTGTACCAGCGGAAGGCAAATGGATTGGCTGACTGCGGTCCTTCGTACTGGATCGCCGGAATGTCGTGGAACCAGGTCGTCATGAACGGGGCGTGGGTGTTGCGGCGGGTTTAGGCAACGAGGCGGGCAGAGGCGTGGCGGCCGGAATGTCCCGCACGGCCCCATAGCGGTGCAGGATCCAGTCGGCCAGGCGGGGCGACAGCTGGGCAATCGCAAACGGGATTCGCGCCCAGGCCGGTGCGACCAGTTCCAGCCGCCGGGCCTCGACCGCCCGCAGGATCTTGCCGGCCAGCCAGACCGGAGACAACCCGCGGAGGCGGACGCCGGCACCAGGCTGCCATGCCGCAGCCGGCAGTTGGGCCGTCTGGCCGGCATAACGTTGTCCGGCGTCCGGCCGCTGGATCGGTCCTGGACAGGCTAACAGGACATGAATTGATGAACCCAGCTCCAGCCGCAACTGGTGCGACCAGGCGGCAAGGGCCGACTTGCTTGCGCTGTAGGGCGCCATGAACGGCCAAGCCGTGCGGGCCGCCAGCGACGCGACGTTGACAATCGAGCCCTGTTGCCGGGCGAGGTACTCAAATGCCGGCAGCGTGCAGTTCACGGCCGACAGAAAGTTGGTGGTGAACGCAGCCAGAAAATCTGCGGCGGTGGCTTCGCGAACGGGCAGGCGCGTGGAGACGCCGACATTGTTGATCAACAGGTCGAGCCGACCCCAACGCCCGGCCAAGTCGTCGATCGCCATCCGCGCGGCTCGTTCATCGCAAACGTCCGCGGCATGGCCGGCCAGCTGGTCACCGACGCCCGTTTGTGCCGCGATCACGCGATTGATCCGGTCCCCATCGCGGGCGATGATCCCGATCCTGGCACCGTTGGCCGCAAGTTGCCGGACGAGTTCCAGTCCCAGCCCCGCCGAACCGCCCGTCACAATCGCGACCTTGCCCGCCCAAAAGCCGTTCGCCGAGCTGCTCATGAACGTCGTCTTGCAAAACGGAGCTTGCGACCGGTGAACGACAGCCGATTCAATGGGCTGGCAGACTGCCTGGCAGCTTCCGGCGTGCCAGCATTCCAGCCCGATCCATGAAAAACCGGGGAGCCGGCTAAACTTTGCCGGTCAGGATGACGATGCCGATTCTAGCAAACAGGGGGGGCAGTGAATATCTGACGCGCCGTCAGGAAGGCTGCCATGGAACAAACACGCGCATTGATTACTCTCGCCCGGCCAGTTCACTGCGGTTCGTCACGTCTTGACCCCGCGCGACTCTGGATGTGGTTCGCTGTTGTGTGCATGGGCACAAGCTTCAGTGGCTGCGCAGCCGTGCCCAACGCGGTCCCTGTGGACGAACGGGCTTCCTTCCCGACGACTGGCGACCGTTACGCTGTCGACATCGACACCGGTTTTGGCAAGCCGGTTCATTGGGAAGGCCCTGTCACTGATGGACTGACTGTCCACGGCGCGCTCGAGGCCTCCGGCACTTTCCGCCGTATCCGCGTCCCCGAGGTCGAAGTCATCCGTGTGGTGCCGGAGTCGGGCCAGCTGCTCCGGCTCAAGTCCCAGATGCAACCCGGCAAGCGGGTCGTCAAATACGAACAGGACTACGCCATCCTCCCCGGCGACCGGCTGATCGTGCGCCAGTTCAAGGGCCCGAACCCGCTGGAAAAAGCCCTCGGCAGCGCGTACTGACCGCCCACGACAACTCGTTCCACGGCTCCTGCCGTGGAATCCCGGCGCGCCGGGACCCAAAGGCTCCGCCTTCTGCCGCCGACTGGTCCGCAGGCGATCTTCTGCCGTCCCGGCCCGTCTCGTCCGCTGTTGCACGCGATGAAAACCATTCGCGCAAGCAAGATGCGATGCCACCGCAGCACCCTGAATTTTCTTGCCCCAGCACAAGAGGGCTGAGCCCTTGGTCAGTGTGGTCCCGGTCAGGAGCCAGGGACCAAGTGCCAGTTCACATTTTCTGCCTCAAGCCTTTGCCCTTAAGCCTCTTCCCTGTTCCGGGGCGACAGACGGATTGCCAGCAGTTAAACTCCCTGCTGCGGTTCTGGCGTTGCCTGGGGTGACTGCCAGCTGGCGGTCAAAATCCGTTGACCACCAGGCAACAAGAAACAAGGCCGGGGAGAGCATTCAGTGTCCGACAAACCGATGCAGTGGGGCACGCGACTGGGCGTGATCATGGCCGTCGCCGGCTCGGCCGTTGGGCTGGGCAATTTCCTCCGTTTTCCCGGCAAGGCGGTCGAGAACGGTGGCGGCGCGTTCATGATCCCGTACTTCGTCGCGCTATTGCTGGTCGGGATTCCGCTCTGCTGGGCCGAATGGGCGATGGGCCGCTACGGCGGTCGGCGAGGCTTCAATTCGGCCCCGGGCATTTTTTCGGTCCTCTGGCGAAACCCGCTCGCCAAATACCTCGGCGCATTCGCGCTGCTGATTCCGCTGACGGTTTATTTCTACTACATCGTCATCGAAGCCTGGTGCCTCGGCTACGCCTGGAACTACCTGACCGGCGATCTGATGCAGGGCAAAAACGTTGAGGGTTACAAAAGCTTTTTCGTCGAATACTCCGGCCAGGGCGCGGACGGATCGCTGTTCTCGTTTGCCAACGGCGTGCCGCAGCTGCTGATCTTTGTCGCCATCGTTTTCCTGCTCAATTTCGCCCTCGTCTATCGAGGACTGAGCAAAGGGATCGAGATGTTTTGCAACCTGGCCATGCCGACCATGGCCGTCTGTGCCGTCTGCGTGCTGGTCCGGGTGCTGACGTTGCCTCCGAATCCAGCCAACGCCGAGCAGTCGGTTGCAAACGGCCTCGGATTCATGTGGAATCCGAACTACGACGCACTCTGGGACCCCGCCACATGGCTCGCCGCCGCGGGGCAGATTTTCTTTACACTGTCGGTTGGCTTTGGCGTAATCATCAACTACGCCAGTTACGTCAAGCCAAAGGAAGACATTGCGTTGAGCGGTTTGACCGCGACCAGCATCAACGAGTTCTTTGAAGTCTGCCTCGGTGGCCTGATCACCATTCCGGCGGCCTTCATTTTCCTCGGCGCAGTGACGCTGACGTCGTTCACTGGCTCGTCGTTCTCGCTGGGTTTCAACGCCCTGCCGAACGTTTTCGCCGAGATGCCGGGTGGCCAGTTTTTCGGGTTCCTCTGGTTTTTCATGCTCTTTCTCGCGGCGATCACGTCCAGCGTTTCGATGCTCCAGCCGGTCATGGCGTTCTTCGAGGAAGGCCTCGGGGTCAAGCGGTTCGGGTCGACCGTGATCATGTTCCTGCTGACCACTCTCGGAACACTGTTTGTCCTGTACTACTCCCAGGGCCTGCGCGGGCTCGATTCGATTGACTTCTGGTCCGGCGAGTTGTTCATCGTTGTGCTGGCCCTGATCCAGTGCCTGATCTACGGCTGGGTCCTCGGAATCGATCGCGGCAAAGAGGAGCTGGACGATGGGGCCAAACTGGCTGTGCCCGGCTTCGTGCACCTGGTGATCAAGTTTATCTCGCCAGCCTTCCTCGCCTGGATCCTGGTAGCGATGTTGATGTCAAAGAACACAGCGACAGGCGCCTACAAGATTGTCGAGAAGTTGCAGGATCCCCTGCAGGCGACCGGGTTCGGAATTGTGGTCGGCTGCATTGTGCTGCTCTGGGTCATGGTCTTTTTCGCCGGCCAGCGTTGGGTCCGGCAAGGACGATACGCTGCTCTGGACAAGGAATGATGCCATGACAACGGCTGGAATGATCTTCATGATCGTGTCGGTCAGCTCGGTGCTGATCCTCGCGGTCTTTTGCGTACTCCGCGTGCTGAAATCGGCCTGACTCGCAAGTGCAAGTGCAGCGCTGGCCCAGGAGGAAATCTCCCGGTAGCGGCACGGCGCAAGCCGTCCGGCGACGCGCTGGGGATGATAGACCTTCAGCCGGTACGCTTCCCCTACAACGCACTCGTCAATTCGCCACTTTCTATGACCCCAGCTTGAACGGCGAAAAGTCGGTGCCGATGTCGTAGTGGTCCGCCTGCTCGGCCCTCTTCAGAAAATTTACGATCAGGTAGGTCACCGGCGTGAAGACCACTTCCACCGCGACCTTGAAACAGATGTTGAACAGCAAGGCCGCGAGAAGTGTCTGGTTGCTCCAGACGCCGGCAAAGGCCAGTGGATAGAAGACGAGGCTGTCAACCGTTTGACCCGCCAACGTGGAACCGATCGTCCGGGTCCAGAGGTAACGGCCGCGGGTCAGGACCTTCATCCGGGCCAGCACGAAGGCGTTGACGAAATCGCCGGCCCAGAATCCGAGCAGCGAGGCGAGCACAATTCGCCAAGTGCTGCCAAAAACCACTTCCACCGCCGGCTGGATCACCTGGTTGAACGGCTCGTCCGGACTGGCCGGCAGATTCACGACCGCGAAGCTCATGAACGCGGCGAAAATCAACGCCGCGAATCCGGCCCAGATTACCCGGCGAGTTCTCGCGTAGCCGTAAACCTCCGTGAGAATGTCGCCAAAGATGTACCCAATCGGGAAAAACAGGTTGCCCGCCCCAAAATCGAGCCCGAATACCCGACACGTTTTTCCCGGCCCAAT
>JANOFL010000316.1:0-13990 GCA_031405895.1 Planctomycetota bacterium | reverse complement strand
GGACAGGCTTCCAGGCTGTCGTTGAAATTACAAAAAAAGGGTAGAAAAAAAAAGTGAGCCTGAGGCGCTCGCCGAGACCGCAGATTCAACGATTGACTCAAACCCAAGAAAATCGGCTAGCGCCTCAGGCTCACATGAATTATCCGTTTTTCAGTCCAGGGCCGGGTAGAGGGCTCAGTTTGCGTGTGGAAGTGAAGCGATTGTTCCAGCACCATCCAATGAATCCAAAACTGGTTCTCTCCTGTTTGCTTTTGCTGCTGTCAACGGTGACTGGCATCAGCTGTCCGCGCCATGCCGCCGCCTCCGACCCGCGCCTCTCCACGATCACCCCCCGCGGCATCCAGCGTGGGGCCGACCACACGCTCCGCTTCCAGGGCGAGCGGATTGGCGCGGCCGAGGAACTCCTGATCTACCAGCCAGGCATCTCGGTCCGGGCCATCCGCAAGCTCGACGACAACGCCATCGAAGTCGACGTGACGGTCGCGGCCGACTGCCCGCTGGGCGAACATCTCGTCCAGTTGCGCACGCCGCGAGGGATTTCCGACTATCGCTCGGTCTATGTCGGGCTGTTTCCAGTCACCAGCGAAACCGAACCCAATCCCTCCGCCGCCGAAGCCCTGCTCGCGCCGCTCAATACCACTTGCTGCGGAATCATCACAGGCGAAGACGTCGATGCCTGGGCGGTGGACCTCAAGGCCGGCCAGCGGTTGTCGGTGGAAATTGAAGCCCTACGGCTGGGGTACCTCTTCGACCCGCACATCAGCGTCCAGGACGAGCGCCGCTTCGAGCTGGCCAGTAGCGATGACTCGCCGCTCTTTCGCCAGGATGGTGCCGTTTCCATTCTCGCACCGGCAGATGGCCGTTACACGATCCTCGTCCGCGAGTCGGCCTACGGCGGCAATGACCAGTGCCACTACCGGATGCATGTCGGCGACTTCCCCCGTCCACTGGCGGTTGTTCCGGCCGGTGGCCCGCCGGGCGAAGCAATCAGGGTCCGCTTTTTCGGCGATCCGGCCGGTGAGTTCGAATCGGATGTGACGGCACCGCCAGGTTCGGCCCATCGGCCTGGAATCGAAATCAAGGATGCGGACGGACGAATCGCTCCCTCCCTGTTTGCCTTCCGCGCCAACGCGCTCCCGAATCACATCGAGCAAGGCCAGACTGTCGATTGGCCAGCTGAATCGGCGCTCAAGCTGCCCGTTGCAATCAACGGAGTCGTGGCGGTCGAGAGCGAGATCGACTGGTACCTTTTCGAAGCCAAACAGGGCCAGGTCTGGGATATCGAGACCTTCGCCCAGCGGCTCGGCTCAGCCCTCGACCCAGTGATCAACGTCTTTGACGCCAGCCGCAACCATCTGGTTGGCAACGACGATTCGCGCGGGGCCGACGCCTGGTTGCGGTTCACCGCTCCTGCCGACGGGACGTTCTACCTCCGTGTCATGGACCACCTGCAACGCGGATCGCCGGGTTCGTTTTACCGCGTCGAAATGGTCCCGGTCGCGCCGCAGCTGTCGGTTAACATTCCACGCGTCGACCGCTATAGCCAGTCGTTGCAGACCATTCCGGTCCCGGCGGGAAACCGTTTTGGAACCGTGATTCAGGTCAACCGCCAGGATTTCGGCGGCGTCGTGGAGCTTCTTGCTGAAAACCTGCCGGCCGGGATCACGATGGACGCCCGGCCAACCGAAGGCAACCACAACCAGCTGCCGGTGGTGTTCGAGGCCACGGCTGACGCGGCCCGTGGCGGAGCACTCGTTGATCTCAAGGCCCGGCTCACCGGCACTGACCAGACCGTCGAAGGCCGCTTTTACAACTTCGCCGACTTCGTCAACGGCGAGCCCAACCAGGCAGTTTACTACGGCGCCACAGTGGACCGGCTGGCCATGGCCGTGACTCAGGCCGCGCCGTTCAAAGTCGAACTGAAGTCTCCGACTGCGCCACTGGTTCAGGACGGGTCGTGCAACCTCCGCGTTGTCGTCACGCGGCAAGAAGGGTTTGCCGGCGAGGTGCACCTCCGGTTTCCGTTCCGGCCGCCCGGCATCGGCACGAACTACCAGATCACGCTTCCGGCCGACCAGACCGAGATCGACTATCCGCTCAACGCCAACGGCAATGCCCAGGCCGGCAAATGGCCTGTTTTCGTGACGGCATTTGCGAACGTGGAAGGGGGCAACCTTTGGACCTCGTCGCAAATGGCCGAACTGAATATGGCCGGGCCATTCGTTCGCATTGCGGCTGGACGGAGCGCCTGCGAACCCGGCCAGATCGCCCAGGTGATCTGCGACTTTGAACAGCTGGTGCCTTTTGATGGCGAAGGCCAGGTCAAGCTCAATGGCTTGCCACCCGGCGCGACCGCTGAGCCCCTCGTCATGACTTCGGCCACCACGCAACTGGTCTTCAACGTCCAGACAACGGCCGAGACGCCGCAGGGCACGCACAAGTCGCTCTTCTGCGAAGTCTCCACGCCCTTTGCCGGCGAGCAGTCATACTCGGTCACTGGCCGCACCGAGCTGCAGGTCACGCCCCCGCCCCTGATGGCTGAAGCGGCTCCGCCACCTGAGGCCGCTCCCGCGCCACCGCCCGAACCCACTGAGCGCCCGCTGTCTCGCCTCGAACAACTCCGCAAAGCCGCCCGCGAACAGGCC
The DNA here is from genome assembly GCA_031405895.1 of Planctomycetota bacterium. Taxonomy (GTDB): domain Bacteria; phylum Planctomycetota; class Planctomycetia; order Pirellulales; family Pirellulaceae; genus BJ22. The sequence goes on along the minus strand of JANOFL010000316.1, from coordinate 11,345 downwards.
GGAGAGGGAGCGAACAATGAGCAGTGATTCTGGATCACCATCGTCGACCCAAGTGACCGGATTGACCCAAGTGACCGGATTGACCGACGTGATGCGTTTGCAATTCCGGCGTGCCAGTTTCTCTTTCCCCCCTCGCCCCCCACGGCTTTGGGTGGGGGGAGAGGGGCCGGGGGTGAGGGGGCGAACGCGCGTAGATTGTGGTTCTAAATCGCGCCAAATGATCAGGTTTGCTTCGTTCATCGCCGCGATTTTTCTTGTTTCAACCCCAATCGCCCGTTGCCAGGAACCACCTGAATTTGAATCCACGCCAGCCCCCATTGAAAACGCGGCTCCCGCAGAAATCGTCGACTCGGTTTCAACCGATACATTGCCAACCATTGATCCGGTACCTCCTACACCCCGCCTGGCAGTTTTCCCCTCCACCATCACCCTCTCCTCCGCCGTCGACCGCCAAACGCTCGTCGTCCAGCGGATCGAACCGGATGGCACGACGACTGATTTAACAGCGACCGCGGTCTTCACACCGGCGGACACAGGGCTTGTGTCAATCAGCGGCGCGATCGTTGCACCGGCCGGTTCGGGGACTACATCGCTGCGGGTTGATGCCAGCGGCCTGTCCGCCGAAGTCCCGGTAACAATTACCCAACACGACCTCGTCCCGCCGATCAGCTTCCGCAATGACATCATGCCGGTCTTTTCGCGAGCCGGCTGCAATGCCGGAAGCTGCCACGGCGCGGCGCGCGGCAAAGACGGTTTCCGGCTTTCGCTCTACGGCTTTGACCCCGCCGGTGACTACCACCGGCTGACCCGCGAAATGCCAGGGCGTCGGATCAATCTTGCGTTGCCCCAGGACTGCCTGCTCGTCAACAAAGCCACCGGCTCGGTTCCGCACACCGGAGGCACACTTTTCCCCAAAGGCTCGCCGCTGTACGACGCGATGGTCGAGTGGCTGGCCAAGGGAGCACCGGATGACAACGGACCAGTTCCTTCTGTTGCCAAAATCGAAGTCTTTCCGTCATCGGCCGTGCTCGTCGGCGGCGACGCAACCCAGCAGCTGACCGTCCGCGCGATTTACTCCGACGGGACCGACCGCGATGTCACCGGCCTGTCCTATTTTCTGACGAGCAACGACAACAGCGTTACGGTCGAGCAGTCGGGCATCGCCCGCGCGAAGAACCGCGGCGAAGCCTTCGTCATGGCCCGTTTTGACACCCACACCGAGGGCGTCCCGGTCATCGTCCTGCCCGCCGACGACCAGTTTGCCTGGCCCGAGCTTCCCGAATCGAACTACATCGACACACTCGTTCACGCCAAGCTCAAGAACCTGCACATCGTGCCTTCCGATGTCTGCTCCGACGCCGAGTTCATCCGCCGCGTGTCGCTCGACATCTGCGGAGTCGCTCCCACGCCGGATGAAGTCAAAGCCTTCGTCGTCGACGCCAGCACCGAAAAGCGGGCGACCTTGATCGACCAGCTGCTCGAACGCCGCGAGTTCGTCGACTTGTGGGTCATGAAATGGTCTGAGCTGCTGCAGATCCGCTCGACCGACATCGTCAGCTACAAGGCCACGTTGCTCTATTACAACTGGCTGCAGCGGCAGATCCAGGGCAACGTCCCGGTCGACGCGATGATCCGCGAACTGCTCTCGAGTGCCGGCGGCACGTTTACCAATCCTGCGTCCAATTTCTACGAAGCTGAACGGGACCGGCTCAAGCAGTCCGAGAACGTGGCCCAGGTTTTCCTCGGTGCCCGGATCCAGTGCGCTCAGTGCCACAACCATCCGTTCGACCGCTGGACGATGAACGACTACTACCAGTTCGCGGCCTTCTTCGCCCAGGTCGGCCGAAAGGCGGGTTCCGATCCGCGCGAACAGGTGATCTTCAACGCTGGTGGCGGCGAGACGGCCCATCCGGTCAGCGGCCAGGCGATGCCGCCCAAGTTCCTCGGCGGCGAGCAGCCCGACCTGCAGGGCCGCGACCGCCGCGTGGTGCTGGCCGAGTGGCTGGCCTCGCGCGACAACCCGATGTTCGCCCGCAATCTCGCCAACATCGTCTGGGCCCATTTCCTTGGCCGCGGGATTGTGCACGAAGTCGACGACGTGCGGGTCAGCAACCCGCCCTCCAACGAACCGCTGCTGGACGAACTTGGGCGGCGGTTCGCCGATTACGGTTTTGATTTCAAGCGGCTGGTGCGGGACATCTGCAATTCGCGAACTTACCAGCTTGCCACGGGCACCAACGAGACGAACGCCGGTGACGGGACGAACTTCTCGCACGCCCAGTTGCGGCGAATCAGGGCCGAAATCCTGCTCGACGTGATCAGCCAGATCACCGAGACCGAAAACAAGTTCCGCGGCCTGCCACTCGGTGCCCGGGCGGTTGAAATCGCCGACGGCAACACCACCGACTATTTCCTCACAACGTTTGGCCGGGCAAGCCGCCAGACGGTTTGCTCCTGCGAAGTCCGCATGGAGCCGAATCTCTCCCAGGCCCTGCACCTGATCAACGGCGATGCCGTCCACCAGAAAATCCAGGCCGGCAACGTCGTCGGCCAGCTGATCGACGCCAGCCTCGACGACCGCGCCATTATCACCGAATACTACTTTCGCTGCCTTGCCCGCGAGCCATCTGTGGAAGAACTCGATGGCCTCGTCGCAACCCTCACCGGCGGCGACCAGCGCAAGGCCGAACTGGAAGACATCTTCTGGTCCGTGCTCAACAGCCGCGAGTTTGTGTTCAATCACTGAATCACGCAATCGATTGGTTCAGTGCCGGAATTTTTTGCGCCCCGAGCGCGATTTCCGGGCCTGACTGCGATGGATTGGGCAACCGGTTTCCAAGGTCTGCTTTTCCTCAAAACATGATTCGACCGCTGCTCAAATGGGTCCCTGGCGTCCCTTTCGTCCTTTGTGCTGCTCTGCTTTCGGCGTCAGGGTCAGTTACCGCCCAGGACGAACCCACCACCTGGACCGACCACGCCCAGCCTGTGTTTCGTGCGCGGTGTGCGGCCTGTCACAACCCGGACAAGAAGAGCGGTGACCTCGATGTGACGAGTTACGCCGCGATTTTGGCCGGGGGGGCATCGGGGGCATCGATCGAGCCGGGGGACCCCGGATCGAGCTACCTGTTTTCGCTCGTCACGCACACCGATGAGCCTTCGATGCCGCCGGGTGGCACGAAGATTCCCGACGAGGAAATCGCCACGCTTGAAAAATGGATCGCAGGCGGGGCAATGGAAACGGCGACCAGCACTCCCCGCAAGGGCAAGAAGAAATCGGGCCTCGCGACGAGCGTCATCTCAGCCTCCACACGCCCTGAACCGGTCCCGCATTTTCCAAGACTGCCGCTGGAGCCGGCCGTAACGCTTGAACGCGGAGGCACCGTCAAGGGACTTGCCGCACATCCCTGGGCTGCGACGATCGCAGTGGCGGTGCCCGGCCAGGTGCTGCTGTTTGACGTCCGCGACTTGCAGCTGCGCGGCGTGTTGCCCTTTCCCGAAGGCCAGGCCCGCGTGCTGAAGTTCAGCCGCAGCGGCTCGGTGCTGCTCGCGGGCGGTGGCAAGGACGCAGCGTCAGGCAAGGTCGTGCTTTGGGAAGTCACCTCCGGTCGGCGCATCGTGGAGATCGGCGACGAACTGGACGTGGTCCTCGCCGCCGACATTTCGTCCGATCACCGGCTGGTTGCGCTGGGCGGACCGCAGAAAACGGTCCGCGTCTTTTCCACCGACGACGGCCGGCTGCTCTATGAACTGAAAAAGCACACCGACTGGATCACGTCGCTCGAGTTCAGCCCGGATGGCGTGCTGTTGGCGACCGGCGACCGGAATGGCGGCTTGTTTGTCTGGCACGCCCCGACTGGCAATGAGTACCTGACACTGGCCGGCCACACGGCGGCAATCACGGCGACGACTTGGCGATTCGACTCGAATCTGCTGGTCTCGGCCAGCGAAGACACCAGCGTTCGGGCGTGGGAGCCGGAGAATGGCGGCCAGGTCAAAACGCTTAATCCACATGCCGGTGGCGTTACTTCGGCGGCTTACGACCGGGACAGCAATCTGGTGACCGTGGGGCGCGACCGGCTGGTGAAACTCTGGAATCCGGCCGGCGACCTGATCATGACTTTTCCCGAGCTGCCTGATATCGGCACGGCGGTGGTGGCGGTTCCCGAAGCGGGACGAATTGTCGGCGCGGACTGGCAAGGCAACGCTGTCGTCTGGAACGCAGCCGATGCGGTTGAAGCCGGGCGACTGGAATTGCAGCCACGGCCTTTGATTGAACGTCTGGCCACGGCCCATCAGATTCGTGAAACAACGGCGGCCGATCATACGGCCGCATCCGAAGCGATGGGGCGCCTGCAAGCTGAGCAGCAGGCGGCGATGGCGCAGCTTGAGGCCGCGAAAACCGAAGCCGGCACAGTCGAGGTCAAAGTTTCAACGATGCGGGAGCTGCTGACGAAACTTGAAACTGAACAGACAGAAATCAACGTCCGCAAGACAGAACTGGAAGCTGAGAACGCTTCCCTTGCCACGATTCTCCCCGAGCTGGAGGCCCTCGCGGCTCAAGCGGTCAAGGTCGCGGGATTGGCTCCAGGCGACGGACAACTGACCACTGCTTCGACCGAAATCTCCAGCCGCTTTGAAGCGTCGAAGGCCCGCGTAATGGCCATCGCCGAGCAGCAGGGCAAAGATGCCACGCGGCTGACGGAGCTGGCCGCCGGCGTGGAATCCGGCAAGGCCGAGCTGGATCGTGAACAGGCGGCGCTGGGCCCGTTGGCCGAGACGATTGCGCGGCTGCATGGGCAATTCGATTCTGCCAACCAGACGGTTGCGACGGCCGAAGTCCAGCTTCAGGAGCTTTCAGTCCGCTTGGCCTCGGCGGAGTCGTCGGTCGTCCGCTGGCAGGGCGAGGTCGACTTCATCGCGACCTTGGGCCAGCTTGAGCAGGCACTTGCCGCAGCTGACGGAGTGATTGACGAAGCGGCGGCCGCGGAAACCGTCGTCCGCGAGGAACTGGTCGCTGTTCAGGCCCGTGCCGACTCCGCCAGCGCCCGCGTCACTGAAGCCGAACAGGCCAGGGCCGCGGTCCAGCAGCAGATGGACCAGCTACAGGGAATCGGACAGTAGCGGAACGGCGTCAGCCGTCCGGCGCGGCATTCGTTTTTGGCCGTCCCCCGTCAATAATGTCAATTCGGTCATTCCGGTCCGACCGCATTGACCAGATTGACCGGATTGACGCCTGTCCGCAATGACACCCGGAGCCCACCCCCTGTGAGCAGCTATTCCCGCGAATATGACGACAGCTCTTCCGGTCAGCCCCAGCAGCGCCGCGGTCAGGGGATGTCGGCCTTCAAGGTCCGGCTGATCATCGCCCTGGTGATTGTCGGCTTTTCGGTCGTCAGCTACTTCGCCAACACCGCCGAGAATCCGATTACCGGCGAAAAACAGCGGGTCGCGTTGAGCGAAGAGCAGGAAATCGAACTGGGCCTTCAGGCCGCACCGGAGATGGCCCAGCAGCACCACGGCCTCTCGCGTGACCTTCGCGCGACCAAAAGCGTCAAGGAAATGGGTGCCCGGCTGCTGAACACGCTCTACAACCGGCTGGAAAAGGAAGGCCGGCGGATGCCGTACAGTTTCGAGTTTCACCTGTTGGCCGATCCGGAAGTCGTCAACGCCTTTGCCTTGCCCGGCGGGCAAGTCTTCATTACCGAAGCTCTCTACAACAAGTTCACTCATGCCGGTCAGCTGGCCGGAGTGCTCGGCCACGAAATCGGTCATGTCCTTGAACGGCATGGAGCCGAGCATATGTCGCACGGCCAGTTGATGGTGAGTATTGCCAACGCGACGGGTGCCGCGACGGGCGACATCAACGCTGCCCGGATGGCCCAGATGGTGACCAGCGTGATTTCGATGAAGTATGGCCGGAACGACGAACTGGAATCGGACCGTTGGGGGATCGAGCTGATGACGCTGACCGGTTATCACCCAGCCCACATGCTGGAAGTCATGGACATCCTCGCCGAGTCAACCGGGGGTGCCGCCCCACCCGAAATCCTCAGCACCCACCCTCGCCCGGAAAACCGCAAAGAGTACATCAACCAGGTCATCGCCGACCGCTTTCCTTACGGCATTCCGGAAGGCCTCGAGTAGGCCTCGGACCCTCCGCACACCAGACTCTTCCTCGTGCTCGTGCTCAGTCCCGGTCTTCCGGTACGGTGCTCGTGCTCGTAATCGGACTTTCCAGTGATTGGGGGGCCAAGCACGAGCACGAAAAGAACGCGACTGCCTTACCGCCGAAACTGCGGTGCCGCGGCAACGACATACCCCCAACCGGACCAGAGCGTCGAGAGCACGGCGATCCAGTTGGCGGCTGTCATGGTGAACAGCAGCCAGGTGGGCAGTGGCCCGCTGCGGGCAAGGGCGAGCAGCGCTGCCACCGCCGCGATGCACTGGAACCACATCTTGAGCTTGCCGGCCATCTTGGCCGAAAAGTCACCGCCCGAGCCTTCGACCATGCTCCGCAGCGCCGTCACCAGCAACTCGCGGGCCACGACGACCACTGCCATCCAGCCGGCGATCGCGGCGTACCACGGCAAGACGTCGCGCGAGGCCTCGGCAAGCAGGACGAACGTCCCGCAGATCAGGATTTTGTCGCAAAACGGATCGAGCACCCGGCCCAGTCTGGTGATCTGCTGATAGCGCCGCGCCCACCAGCCATCCAGCCAGTCGGTCCCCGCCGAGAGCAGAAAAAAGACCAGGGCGGGCACAAAATGACCCAGCGGGATCAGCGCGAAAACCACGACCGAAAGCACCAGCCGCGCCATCGAAAGCACGTTCGGGACGTTCCAGACAACGTCCTCGCCAGTTCGCACTGCCGGTGACTGGTTGGACATGGAGACAAAAAGAGGGAGGACAAAAATAGGGACGCAGCTCTTTTCCAGAAAAAAGAGCTGCGTCCCTTTTTAGCGGTAGGTGAGGGTCATCTGCTCGTCTTCAGGTAACTGCTCCGGGCTAAGCTCCTGGTAGAGCAGGCTGGGCTGGATGTCGTGGTTGTTCTGGTACTTGGAGCTGCGGTAGGGCTGATAGTCGCCGTGGATCTGGTGGTAAAAAATCTGGCAGATCGAGACGCCGGGGTAAATCCGGATCGGCTGGACCGCAAACATCTCCAGCGTCCAGTAGCCACAGAAACCGACATCGCCAAAGCCCGCGGTGACATGGACGAACAGGCCCAGCCGTCCGATGCTGCTGCGGCCTTCGATCATCGGCACGAACTGGTGCGTCTCGGTTCGCTCGACGGTCCGGCCGAGATAGAGCCGGCTCGGTTCGAGGACCATGCCCGAAGGGGGAATCTCCAGTCGCCGCACGCGGTTGCTCTTTTTCATGTCCAGCACGACTTCCTCGTAGGTGAGGATTTCGTGATGAAGTGTCAGGTTGTAGCTGTTCGGGTTGAGCCGCGACTCGTCAAAAGGGGTGATGTTGAGCGCGGTCCCCAGATGCTTCCGGATTTCTTCGCCTGAAAGAATCATGGTCGGTCCATCGGGGGCTGGGAACGCAGCGAAGTCAACGAAAAACCGGCCTGCGAGCCGCCTGCCGGAGTTCGCGGCCGATTCTGCAATCACACCTGCCAGCTGTCAAGCAGCGGCCGGAATGGCCAACCTTGGGCCGGTTGAAGGCGTAGAATCCGGGACTCGGGACGTTTCAATAGCAGCCCGATGGCGGAAAACAACTTCCGGTGAGCGACACACAAGACACCAATGGCGAGAAACAGACCCATTCCCGACGTAATTTTAACCTCGGCGTGCATTTCGCACTGTGACGATCCTGGGTCAATCCTTGTTGCCGGACGAGCGCCCGATGTACTTCAAGCCGCGGCCCCCTCCCCCGGCCCCTCCCCACGCACCGGTTCCGGAAAGACCGGAACCGGTGCGGAGGAGGGGGGAAGAAAAGAAGAATCGCGATTTAGGGCCACAAACAGAATCAGATTTCCGAAACTGGCACATCCTGCCTCGCTCAACAACGAATCACGATTCAAACCAGGTACCCGACAACTGTTCTTGGTGCCATTGGCTCTTCTGCTCGCGACAGCGGTGTTGGACAGCAGTACCCTTCGTGCCCAGCGGCCCGAGCGTGACCGGGGCCGCGAGCAACGAATTGCCCAGATCGAGCCGCAGTCGCCGGCCTGTCCGCTGATCGTCCGGGCCGAAGCGTGGCTCGGCCAGCCGTTTGGCGTCGGCATGGTCAGTTTTCGATTACCGCCCGCCGGATCGGGCGATCTCGATCCGGGGATGCTGATCCGGACGGGCGCTGTCCAGGTGACCGATGCCGAGGGCCGCATTCTTTATCCAGCCGAAGGGCAAGCCGCGGCGGCCCGTTTTTTTCGCGGCGTTTTTGGCAACGCCGACGACCCGACCGACCAGCTGATTACCACCTGGTTTATTTTTCGGGGCGATGCGCCGCTCCAGCTCCAGGTGCTGGGCTGCGAAGGCATCACCACCGAACTGGTGCCCAAAACCAGCCGCGACAACCAGTTTCAGCGGCAACTCAAGCAGTGGTGGCGCGAATACCAGCGAGTTGCCAGCGAGCAAACCGAACAGGGGGATTACCCCGACCTGATCGAGACCTATCTCACCGGGATGCTCGGGCATCGGCTCGGCCAGGCCGTGCCTGCAACCCGTCGCCGCGACAGCGATCCGCTGCAGGAGACGCTGAATCTGCTCCTCGATGCCGAGTCAATCCGGAGCGACTTGATCCGCGACTGGTTTGCCGGAAGCGACCCGAGCGGACCTGCCGACCAGCCAGTCCCGCAGCCGGTTCCCTGGACGCCGGTTGTCGTCAACAACCTGCCCGCCGACGTGCCGGTCGAGCCGATCGCGCTGGTCGTCCCGGAGGACTGCTTCTTTCTCCGTTTTGGCACCTGGGACAACCAGATCTGGCTCAAGAAGCTGATGGCTGAGCATGGCGGCGACTTGGGCCGGATGGTTCGCGTGCGCGGCCACCAGCCCCGGATCGAGTCGCGGTTTCTCGACCAGCTGGCTCTGGAGTCAACGCAGATCGACGAGTGGTTTGGCGGGCGGCTGATTCGCGACGTCGCCGTCATCGGACGCGACACGCTGTTTGGTTCGGGGCCGGCCGTCGGCGTGTTGCTGGAGTCGAGCGACCCGGCGGCACTTGAAAAGCGAATTGCCGGGCGGCGAAGCAGCTTCGACGGCAAGGGCGAGGCACCGGTTCAACTCGTTAACGTCGAACTGGCGGGCGAAAAAGTCTCTTTCCTCTCGTCTCCCGATAACCGCTTCCGCTCCTTCCACGTCGTGCAGGGCGATTTTCACCTGTTCACCAACAGCCGGACGATCGCCGAAGCCTTCATTGTCGCGGCAAAAGGCGGACCGTCCCTCGGACGAAGTGACGAGTACCGTTTCTGTCGGGTCGGCATGCCACTGCAGCGCGACGACACGGTTTTCATCTATTTCCCAACCGGTTTCTTTCGCAACCTCCTGACTCCGCAGCACCAGATCGAGCTGCGGCGGAGGAGCGAAGTCGTGACGGCGATGCAGCTGCTCCAGCTCGCCCGGGGCGCGGCGACGGGCGAAGGCTACCCGGACGCAGGTGTCGATTTCCTGGTTGGCAATGGCTTTCTGCCTGCCGGGTTTGCCAGCCGGCCCCAGGCGAGCACCATCCGCTTCAGCCCGGAAAGCTGGGAGGACTCGCTCCGCGGCCGTCATGGTTTCTTTCTGCCAGTTTCCGACATGCGGCTGGACTCGGTGTCGGCTGAAGAAGCTGCGTGGTACGCCGAAAAGACCCGTTTCTTCGTCGAGTCGGTCAAGCAGATTGACCCGATGGTGATCGGCTTGCGGCGATTCGCCGGGGCCGGTGACAACGTCGAACGGATTGTTTTCGACGCGCGAGTCGCACCGTTTGGGCAGAAGGAATACGGCTGGGTCGACACGATGCTCGGCCCTCCGCTCCAGCAGTATATCGTCGGTGCCGAACGCGACATCGTGCGGCTGCAGGTGTCGATGAAGCGCAACCGGCCCAACGCGGAGGGCGAGTTCTATCAGGTGTTCGGCGCGATCCAGGACGATCTCGCGCCTGATGCCGACACCCGCCCGCAATCGTGGCTGGACTTGTGGCGGACGGCGAAACAGATTCCGGGCTATATCGGTTCAACGCCACCCGCGGGACTGGTCGACTGGTTGCCGCGGCTGGGGGGCGAGCCCGACGAGAACGGCTTCAGCTACTCGCGGCTGCTCGGACTCTGGCGGCTGCAGGTCGACCGCTATTCGCTGCTCGCGTTCGATCCGGCCCGGCTGGAGCCGCTGCGTGGTCAATTGCGGACGGTGCCGGCCGAGCGTGCGGCGCAAGTCCGCTTGAGTGTGGCCGATCTGTCGAAGTCCGGACTTGGCAACTGGGTCAACGTGGTGAACTACCGCCGCGCCTGGCAGACTTCGGTCGCCAACGCCCGGCTGTTCAACGTGCTGATCGAACAGTTCGGCGTCGACCCGCAGCATGCCCGCGACTTCGCGGAATCGCTGCTCGACGTGCGACTGGTCTGTGCTTTGGGCGGCGAATACCGGCTGGCAGGGACGGACGGGCGACCCGCGTGGATTTCAGATGCCTGGCCGAGCTTCACCACGCCCGAAATGCCGGGTTCGTACCATTCACCCTTGCTGACATGGTTCCGCGGCATGGAACTTGAAATGAATCGTGTTGCCAACCACTACGAGCTGCACGGGTTCATCGACCTCGAGCGCGAAGCCCAGACCGGCCTGCAGCTGCCGGGTGCCGACCTGCTCAAGGGCTTCAGCGACCTGCTGCCGGGGTTTGGAAAGTAGGGTGTGTGAAACGCACCATTCCGTTTTCAGACGCCGGGAGCCTGGTGACCGGATGGACGTTGTTGACCGTGTTGACCCGATTGACAAGGTGGAAGCAGCGTGTTGAGCATGGCCGGATGGCCGGATGCCGGAACAGGATCGGCCGGCATGGCATCCGGAAGGCCCGATTGGTCGATATCATGGCGGTCTTTCAAATCGTGTCCTGACCGCTGCCACCCCGGATTCCGCAATGGAAATCGCGATCGCACTGATTGCCCTGACCCTGATGGAGATCGTCCTCGGGATCGACAACATCGTCTTCATTTCGATCGTGTCGGGAAAATTGCCTGAGGAGCAACAGCCCCTCGCGCGGCGGATCGGGCTGGCCCTCGCGCTTGGAATGCGGTTGTTGCTGCTGTTCACGCTGGCGTATGTCGTCAAGAACCTGACCGACCCGCTGTTCACGCTGACCGGCTTGGGCATTCCCGACGAACTGGTCCAGCGGTTGGGAGGACACGACCATTCCGATGAAGTTGCATTTGC
>JANOFL010000410.1:0-16809 GCA_031405895.1 Planctomycetota bacterium | reverse complement strand
TCAAGCGGTCGCCATACTCCTGATCGACGACGAACTGGCGGCTGCCGGCCATCGTCGCGATCGCGGGCAGCCGGACCGCGGCCCGCGGAGCCTCGCCAAAACCCCACGATTCGAGGTCGTCGTGGAATTCGTCCTGGGCCTTGAGGTCCGGTGCGACGACCAGCAGCCGCAGGTCCGCCGCGACGAGGGCCGCCGCAAGCAGCGCGCGCGCCGACCCCCAGACTTCGTCGACGCCGGACAGCTCGCCCGCGAGCAGTCGCTGCCGCCAGTCGGTGAAGTCAGTTGCGTTGGCCAGGTTCCGTGCGAGCAGGTCCAACCGGACACCAGCCCGCGCGTGGGGAGTCACTGAGGCCATACCAGCCTTAAGTTTGCCAGCCAGCAAGGCTCATCAACTGGCCCGCCAATGGCGCAGAAAGCGTACCAAACACCGGACGGGCACCACAAGAACAGGGCGGTGGGGCTTTATCGCGCGGGTATGTTTCGCGGATTGCAAGACTCTCTTCAACAACAGGCGGCAACGCCAGATTTTCTTTTCCAGCTCCCTCCCCCGCCGCTGCCTTGAGCGGTGTGGGGAGGGCGGGGGGAGGGGGCGACCGCTCATTGGTCAGCGTCGCGGCTGCAATTCCCGCCCCATTCAATCCCGGCAAAACGACGATCCAGGGTTCGAAGATTGCAAAGGGCGAAACGCACCCTCATCACGCCACAGCCAGCGGAACTTCGCTGGTCCGCAATTCGCCGCGGTTATTGGTCTGCCAGCACATTCCGGTGTCCGCGTCGACCGCCGTCAGCCACTGGTCGCCGTAGCAAAACGTATCGATCACCATCACATGGCCAAGATTGCGGACCAGCCCGTCGGTTTGCGGTGTATGCCCGACAAACACCGTCTTGCCCGAAAGGTGGGGTGGCGGGACTTCGTCCAGAACGTGCGTCCAGAACAACAGTTCATCCGGCTGCTGGCCCATCGGCAGCCGGGGATCGTAGCTGGCGTGGGCAAAAATGTGCCGTTCCGTCTCGTGGAACCGCACGCAATGGCTGAGGAAGGAAAGGTGATCCTGGGGAATTCGCCCTACATCCCCGCCATAATTCAGCATCGTTGTTGTCCCGCCGTGCTGCATCCAGTACTGAAACTCTCGACGGTCGGCGATGCCGCGAAACATCATGATTTCGTGATTTCCGATCAGTGGCACGAACCGGCAATGGTTCAGCAGTACGATCAGCCGGTCAATTACGGCCGCCGAATTGGGCCCCCGGTCGACAAAGTCACCGAGCGCGATGATCGTGTCCCTGCGCGCCGGTGCAATCGCCGCCAACAAGGCATCCAGTGCCTGGTCGCAGCCATGAATGTCACCAATCGCAATCGTACGACCCATCCGGTATTGTCCGATCATGGTGGATGCTGGCAATGGCGGGCCGTTTTCCATGCCGCTTGACCTTGCCACTGACAGGCCCGAATATCCAGAATCCGGCCGCCTGCGGCAAGACCGTCGCAGGACGAGGCCGGATTGACCCAAGGGAAATGGCTTTGCAATGGACAACGAAACAGCCTTGCCGCCTGTTGCGTTCGATCCCGACCTGATCAGCGAGTACGAGTACGAACTGCCCGACGCGCTGATTGCCCAGTCACCCTTGCCGCGTCGCGACGAAAGCCGCCTGCTGGTGGTCCGCAAAGCGCCGGGCACGATCCAGCACCATCATGTCGCCGATCTGCCCCAGCTGCTCCGGCCCGGTGACCTGCTGGTGCTCAATGACAGCCGCGTGATTCCCGCCCGGCTGGTGGGCAAGCGCGATTCAACCGGGGCCCGCTGGCAAGGCCTCTTTCTGGACGCCGATCAAACCGGATCCTGGCGGCTGATGGCCAAGACCCGTGGGACGATTCACCCTGGCGAGACCGTGACGCTGACCGACCGGACCGGCGAACATCGCCTCCGGCTTACGATGCTGGCGAAGATCAAGGACGGGCTTTGGGCTGCCCGCCCTGACTCGACCGAACCGCCGCCTGAAATCCTCCGCCGCATCGGACGCGTGCCGCTGCCTGCCTATATCCGCAAGGGCGCGATGATGGACAGCGACCTGGCGGACTACCAGACGGTCTATGCCGCCAAGCCCGGTTCGGTCGCGGCGCCGACCGCTGGGCTGCATTTTACGACCGGACTGATTCGCGAGCTGATCGACGCGGGAATCGCCATCACCCGCGTCACACTGCATGTTGGAATCGGAACCTTTCGCCCGGTCAAGGCGGAACGCCTTTCGCACCACCTGATGCATGCCGAATGGGGCCAGCTCGACGAAAAAGCCGTCCAGCAGATCGCGGCCTGCCGGGAGCGGGGCGGCCGCGTTGTCGCAGTCGGCACCACGTCAACCCGTGTCCTTGAGTCGGTCACCCGCGACGGCCCCGTGCGGACCTGGTCGGGCCAATCGGAACTTTTCATCCATCCGCCCTTCGAGTTCCGCGCAATCGATGGGCTGATGACCAATTTTCATCTTTCGCGCAGCACGCTGCTTGTCCTCGTGCGCACTTTCGGCGGCGACTCGCTCGTCCGCCGGGCCTACGAAGAAGCCATCTCGATGCGCTACCGGTTCTACAGCTACGGCGACGCGATGCTGGTCCTGCCGGAGTAGCTGAATTCTGGAGCGGCCGTTAGTACCTGCCCGCAGCGCAAGTTTTGAAATTGCGCTTTGTGGTTTTTGCCGCGAAAATACCAGCCCGCAGCGCAAGCAAGGACCCGCATGGGGGCTATTTTCCCTTGCTTGCGCTGCGGGCTGGTATTGCTTGCATCACACCGGCCGCAATCCGGTTCCCTGTCCGGCGCCTTAGCCTTTAAACTGCGTCACCGTCTCAAGGACCACATGCCGCTTGCGGTGCAAAAGGTCCGCCTGCCAGCCAATGGCGATCCTGTAGCAGGGAACAAACACAACCAGCCCCAGCGCGGCGCAGATCAGGTAAAGCGGCACGCGGTTCCACCCCGGAACGTCGGACAACAACCACTCGATGCCCAACGGCAACAGCACCGGCAGCATCGCCAACGGGGCCAGGGCGAAAATCAGGAACTGCAAAACCACGATCCCGAACTTCAGATTGAGCGGCTTGAGCGAGCCCGGCTTCATGGCGAGGGGTGTCAGGATCGACATCAGATTCGATACCAGGCAGGCAACCACGAGCATGTTGCCCAGTTGAAAGACTGTGGCTATCAGGTGGCTGATTCGCATCGGCGAGAAAAACTGCACTCCCACAAGGGCAATCAGCCCCAGCACCAGCCCGACCGGTGCCACGGCCAGATTCTTTCCCAGCAACAGATCGCGTTCATCCAGAGGAGCCAGCAGGTAGGCCCGAAATCCGCTCCGGTCAAAGCCAAACTGGTTCTGGATCAGCTGGGTGACACCCATAATCAGGAAAAAACAGATTCCGACGCCGGTCAATGGACGCCAGGCTATTGGGACTCCCGAGCCTTGCCCCGAAATGGCCGTGCCCGTGATCAACGCCAGCACAAGTGCCGGCCAGAGCAACGCGACTTTGGCCTCGGTTGCGCGGGATAGGCAGCGCAGCCAGCCCAAGGCAACCGCGGCCTGAACGGGCGGCAATCCAAACCAGCGTCGTTCGATCCAGTTGGTTTCAACCGGTTGCGCTGCCTTGGCCTTGGCCTCTTCGCTTAACGGTCCCGCCGCGCCGGGAAAGGCAACTGCGGCCGGCTTGACTGCAGTTGATCCGCCCAACAGTGCTTCCCCGGAACTGGCGACCCGATCAGCAGATTTCGCCGGCACGGCATTCGCCACTCCCATCTGCGTTCGCACCGCCGTCCGCCAGGCACGCCGCAGACTCCATGCTCCGATCGTCACCATCCCGCCGAGGCAAAGCAGTCCGGTCCATCCGCTTCCCGTCCCCGCCGCGTCCACTCCCTGGGGAAGCCAGCCCAGCGGACACCAGCGATTGAAAACGGCAACCGATTCGCGAATCCACTTCCAGCGGGCTTCCCGGGCCGCTTCGCGCCGGGCACGAAACGTTGCGATCTCCTCGTCCCGCTTTTCAGCCGACAGGTTCCCAGCTTCGACTTGCCGGTCAAGTTCGATACTCCGGCGATCAAAATTTTCCCGGCTGTTCTTGCCGTTGGAACTGGCAAACACGGTCTGGTCGAGCACTGCCGGCAACGCCACCAGCCCGACCAGCAACAACGTCCCGGCGCCCATCAGCTGGCGCTTCCGTTTGGGGTCGGCCATCAGGCTTCCGAGAAAGCCCTTCAGCTGCCAGCCGACCGCCGTCACCATCCAGAAGTAGGCCACAACCAGCGATGGAACCAGCCAGAACCAGCCGCCGTATCGCAGGGCCATGACAAAGGACAAAGCCATCATCACCGGCGCGAACATCAACAGGCTCAGACTCAGCAACGACGCAAGGTAGTTCAGCGTCAGAACTCCGGCTGGCGAAACCGGCAGATGCAGAAACCGGTCGAGTGCGAGCGACTCCGACTGCTGCAGGTCGGTGATCATGCCCCACAGCCAGGACAAGACGAACGCGACCGCGAGACCGTCCCACACAAAAACCAGCCACCACGGTGGCTCGGCGGGCAACAGCCACGAACTGGCCGTCAGCACGCCCACGAATGAACTGACGGACGTCAACGCCGCAAGAACCAGCGCGAATACCGAGAAGACCCGCGTGACGACCGGCTGGCGGCGAATCTGGTTCACCGCCAGTCGCCATTGCAGTCCGACGATCGCCAGCAGGTGCCGTGGATTCATGACTGGCGGTTCTCCTCCAGCCACGCCAGTTTTTGGACCGGCCCGCCACCGTGGCCGACCTTTTCCAGAAAACTTGACTCCAGCGATTTCCCCCGTCGCAAATCATCCAGCGAAGACTGCTCGACCAATACGCCCTCGGCAATGATCCCGACGTGCGTGCAGAGCTTCTCCACAATCTCCAGCACATGCGAAGTCAAAAACACAGTCGATCCGCGGGCGACGAAACCGGCGAGCAGGTCGCGGATCACGCTCGAAGTCACCGCATCGACCCCCTCGAACGGTTCGTCGAGAAACAGCAGGTCCGGATTGGGCAACATCGCGGCGGCGAGCGACAGCTTTTTCTGCATGCCGTGCGAATACTCCAGCGTCAGCTTCTTCTCTTCCCGTTCGAGCCCCATCACGGCCAGCAGCTCGGCCGAGCGTTGCCGGATCGTCGTCCGGTCCAGCAGATACATCCGTCCGATGAAGGTCAGATACTCACGCGCCGTGAGATGGTCGAAGAGGGCCAGGTTTTCGGGCACCACGCCGCTCCGCCGGCGGATTTCGATCGCTTCCGCGCGGCGGGCCGGATCAAGCCCAAGGATGCTGATCGATCCCGCCGACGGCGCGAGCAACCCTGTCAGCATCTTGATCGTCGTTGACTTGCCCGCGCCATTGGGACCGAGAAAACCGTAAAACGTTCCCCGGCCGACCCGCAGGTCGACTTCGTTCACAGCGCACTGATCTCCGAAAAAACGGGTCAGCTGCCGGGTTTCGATGGCCAATGTGGGCGCTTCCATCAAGACGTTTTACCTGAATTCCCACCGGGAGTTTCCCGCCACTGGGCAAGACTCGACCGTTAAGGCGAGCGGCAGGGCGTCAGCCCTGCGTGATCGATTCGCTCCAAGGTGCTCGCCGGACTACACGGAGAGCGCCCTGCCGCTCGCCCAGTACTCTCTGATCTGACCGCGCAGTTTACTACTTCCACTCAGGTCCACCTTTGCCGCCGAAAGTAGTAAAGCAGCCCGGCCGACACCACGGCCATAAAACCCATGATCAGCCAGAACGTCGATGGCTTGGTCGCGTCTGGCCAGAGCGGTACGTTCATCCCGTAGATGCCCACGATCAGCGTCAATGGCAGCATCAGACCGGCGAAAACCGTCAGCTGCTGCATCGCCTTGGCGCTCCGCAAGGAGAGCGTGGTCCGGTAGTTCTCCCGCACGTCATTAACCATGCCGCGGAGGATCTCAGCGATCTCGAGGGTCGAAGTGAGATGGTCGCGGACCTGTTCCAGCTGGCGGGCCGATTCAGGGTGGAGAAACTCGAATTCCTCCTCGCAAAGCTCGATCATCAATTCGCGGTTGGAGACCAGCGTCCGCCAGAGTTGCAGGACTTCGTCGCGCGCCGTTCCGAGATCTCCCAGCAGGTCTTCGCCACAGGCTTGCGAGAGCGAGCGGTCCTCCAGCGTGTTCAGCCGCCGCTCGTACTCCTTGGCCAGCACCATGCAGTTGTCGACGACCCGGTCCACCAACAGGAAAAGCAGATGGCTGATCCCCTTCCGGGCGAACACAGGCAGGGCCCGCTGGGCCGAATCATTCAGAAAACCGGTTGACTCAAGCGGCTCGGTGCGGAGCGTGTACATTGCCCGCGGGCGGCAGATCACGACCACCGCGCGGGGCCGGATGTCGACAATCTGCCGGCTGGCCATCAGGTCATGCAGGTAAAGCTGCACATAGTCATTGAAGTAGTCGATCCGGGCCCGGTCGCTCTGGTCAATCAGGTCCGTCAGCGAGCCCGGCTCCAACCCAAGCCGCCGCGCGACCGGCTCCAGCCCACCCACATCGGAGCAAAAGACGTCCAGCCAAATGCGTTCGCCTTCACCGCATTCAAGCTGAAGCTCGGACAGGTCGGCTGTCTCGACCCGGGTCGACGAGCCGTTGGGGCCGAAGCGGATCTGGCGCACAAATGCATTCATCGGATTCTGTTTCCGGACAGGAAGGCGGGTTTGCCACGCCTCCCGCGCAGGCCAGTATGCCCGCGAACCGGAACGCTTGGCAATTCCGTTTTCCCCAGTTCGCACGCGCTGGGTGCATTTCACGGATTGCAGAATTTTCTTTAACCATGGGCGGCAGCTCCAGATTCTCTATTCCGGCTCCCTTCCCCACTGCTGCTTTGAGCGGTGTGGGCAGCTCCAGATTTTCTTCTCCGGCCCCCTCCCCCGCCGCTGCTTTGAGCGGTGTGGGCAGTTCCAGGTTTTCATTTCCGGCTCCCTCCCCCGCCGCTGCTTTGAGCGGTGTGGGGAGGGCGGGGGAGGGGGCGACCGGGCACCGGGTAACTTCGCGGCAGCACCTCCCTCTCCACTCAATCCCGGCGAAACAACAATTAAGAGTTCGAAGATTGCAGAGCTCGAAATGCACCTGCACTTGCTACCGTCCTTACGGGATTGCCTCTCAGTAGTTTCCTGCTTGGTCGCTACAATCTCCGCTGAACTGGCAGTCCAGCGGCCGAACAACACTCCGGCCTTTTCAAGCGCCGGTGGCGAGGTAGGCAGGACATGAGTTTCGCGATTGAATCCAGCACGTTTCGTGGGCCGATTGACCTGCTGCTTTTTCTGGTCCGGCGTCACGAAGTCGATGTCGCCACCGTCGGGCTCGCCCCGATTGCCGAACAGTTCATGGCGTTCCTCGACGTACTCAGGGAAATCGACATCGACGCGGTGGGCGATTTTGTCGATGTGGCCAGCCGGCTGGTGGAGATCAAGTCCCGGGCCGCATTGCCCGTCGCGCCCGCCGACGACGAAGAAGGTCATGAATCCGATCCACGCGAACATCTCGTCGAGCGGCTGTTGCTCTACCGCCAGTTCCGCGACGCCGCCACATTGCTCGAAGAACAGGCCGAAACCTGGCAACGTCGCCATGCCCGCGTCCAGGATGACTTGCCTGCCCCCAGCCAGGACCTTGCCAGCCAGCCACTGCTGCCGCTTGAACTCTGGGATCTCGTCAGCGCTTTCGGTCGCGTCCTCCGCGACAGCCTCGCGACACGGCCCGAACGCGTGATCTACGACGAAACCCCGATCGCCGTGTACATGCGGCGAATCCATGACGAAATCGTCCGGAATCACCAACTGACCTTTTCCAGCCTCTTCCAGCCGGGCATGCACAAGTCGGCGATGGTCGGCGTCTTCCTCGCCCTGCTCGAACTGACCCGTCACCACAATGTCCGGGCCGAGCAGTCCGACCTCTATACTGACATCCTGATTGTGCCGGGAGAAGGATTCGCGAACGAACTCCGGCTCGCCGAAGTGGACAGCTACGGTGGGCCGGCGACGGACGAAAATCAGAACCCCATCTGAGTCTCACGCAAAGCCGCAAAGGCGCAATGGGCTCGTGGTGCTTTCGTGCTCCTCCGCTCCCCTGTTCCTTTGCATGTCACGGCTCCTGAAGGGCCCGCGCTACCGTCCTTCCTCCAGGCCGTTGACCACCCGGAAAAGACCTTCCTTCATCAACTCCGCGCCAAAGTTGATCAGCAGCCCAAGTCGCTTGTCGGACAGCCGCAAGTAGGTCAAAAGCTGTTTCTTGTGGACCTTGGCGACCTGCTCAACGGATTTCAGTTCCAGAATCAGCTTGTCGTTCACGATCAGGTCGGCCCGAAAACCCTCATCAAACACTTCTCCATCCCACTCGATGGGCACGACAACCTGACGGGCTGCCTGCAATCCGCGCTTTGTCAACGCTCTCGCCAGAATGCGCTCGTATACCGATTCCAGCAAACCAGGACCCAGCTTCGTATGAATCTGGAAGCAAGCATCTACCACGATCGTCGCCAATTCGTTTTCAGTCATTTTCGCTCTCCAAACCAGTATTCAAGCAAAGCCGAATAGCCTCAATGTACTCCAGTATCATGCATTCACTTTGCGGCTTTGCGGCTTGGCGTGATCCTCGTTGCTGACTTGCTTGCGTCGTCGCGCCATCCATCCGGCCACTGATATGGTCGCCGGCAACATGAACAGGTCCGCGAGGACTGCTGCCACCAGCAATGCCGAAATCGTCGCGGCGAAACGCGAAATCACCACCAGCTCGCTCAGCCAGAACGTGAAAATCCCGGCGCATGCGATCAGAGTCGTGTGCAGCATCGCCGGCCCGCACAGCGCAAGGGCCCGCTCAAGGTGTGGCTGAACGCCTGTCAAACTGCCGCCTTCTTCGCGGAAGCGGATCATCAGGTGCGTCGTGTCATCGACCGCGATCCCCAATGCCACGCTCGCCGTCATGCCGAGCGCAATGTCGATCGGGACTGCCAGCCAGCCCATGATCCCGAATACCAGCGTCATCGGAACGAGATTCGCCAGCATTCCGACGACACCCAGCCAGAATGATCGCAGGACCCACATCAGAACCGGCGTGATGAGCACAAACGCCAAAACAAAATTGAAGGCAAAACTGGACAGCATCGACTTTTGGGAGTCAGTCACCAGCTGCGTGGTTCCGGTATGGATCAGGCGCGGAGCCGTGAAACCGGGCCATTGTCTGGCTGCCGATCCGGCGAGCTGTGCCACCAGTTCCCGGGCCACCCGCTCGACTTCCGCAAAGTCGCTGGCTTTCAGGAACGAGTACCGCGGACTCAGCCGCCACGTTTCCCGGTCCCCCTGCAAGCTGAGCATTCCGCCCTGGGCCAGCGTTTCCCGGTGCCGCAAGAGGGCTTGCCGCATCAGCGTCTGCCTGGCGCGCGTTACCAGCCCGCCCCCCCGCGGTTCGGGCGGCAGGTAGTCGTCCAGGGAATGGACCAGCTCCACATCCGCCAGCCGCGACAAGTAGCGGTCGAGCTGGCGCGTGAGAGCCAGGCGTTGCCAGAACGTGTCCGGGACGGCGCTGTCATACACGAGCAGCAATTCGCCTTGCACCATCGGCCCGATCTGTTGTTCGAGTTCGCGGACCGAACCCATCAGCCGCGAGTCCCGGCGAAAGAGGTTTTCAGCCTGCACATTGGGCTGCAGTCGCGGCAGCCCAGCGCCGGCCAGCCCAAACAACACGAAGCTCAGGATCGAGATCGCCATCCGCCGGCGTTCGATCCAGGCGGGCAGCCGGGCCCAGGAACGTCCATCCGGCAACTTCGATTCCATCCATCGAAGTCCGGGCCGGCCCAAACGGAACAACAGCCAGGGAAACACCAGCAGCTGGACCAACAGCGAGAAGGTCAGCCCCGCTGCGCTGAACCAGCCAAACTCGCGGACGGCCGGATAGTCACTGATCACCAGCGTGAGAACACCGATGATGGTTGTCCCCGTGGATACGACACAGGGTCGCCAACCCATGGCCACCAGCTGCCGGCAGCACTCGCGCCAGTCCCCGCCACGCAATGCGGGCAAGTTCACCGCGTAATTGGTCAGGTGCAAAGTCCCCGACATTGTCAACACAAACGACAGGGTCGGCATCACCATCGTCAATCCGCCGATCTGGCACCCGCAGGCGGGCACGAGGGCAATACTGACCCCGGCGGCGAGACCCGACGCGATCAGCCCGATCAGCGCGAGATTGACGCTGCGCAGGCAAAGCAGCGCGACGATCGTGGCGGCGATGGCCGACAGGGGCAGCAGCCGGTCGAATGTCGACTGGATCATCCGCCCCATTCCGACAGCGAGCCACGGGTCACCGGCCACCATCAATTCCGCCGGGTCGATTCCGTCGGTCGCAGTCGCAGCGTTTTCGATCAGCGCGACGGCGGCCGACCGGTTGGCCCGGCCCTCCGGCCCCAGCGCGACCACCACGCAGGTCAGCTCCGGATCGTCGCGGCCAAACATGATCCCCCCGAGCCGCCGCTGAACACGCTCGCGGCTTGTGCCCCCCGCCTCCACCAGCCCCTCCAGCACGTCCCGGCCCGAAACCACCGAATGCACCAGCCCCGTCGCCGTCCCTTCTCGAACCCGGTCACAGAATTCCGCCAGGCGCGGATCATCGAGCCGGCAGTCGGGCCAGGAGATGACCACATAGTCGTCCGGCGCAAAGACCGAGCGAAAGAACTCATAGTCGGCGCGCGCCGGCGAAGTATCCGGCAGCCACCGCAACACGTCCTCGTTGTTCATCCGGACCGAGCGCAGCCCGGCCACAGAAAACACCAGCCCGCCCAAAATCACCAGTGGCGGCAGCCAGGCAAGCACGAAGCGTGAAAAACCGCCGACCGGGCGCGAATTCATGCACAGCCTTGCACGGTTGTCGCCTGATTCCTGCCGCCCGACCACCGGCCTGCCGGAGAGCTGACGGGCAACTGGCCCGTGACATAATCTGCGGCAGGTGCCTTGCTTGGGGCCTTCATCCTGCTTTCCTGTTGCCGATTCGTTTCGGAAGCTGTTGAATCAACTTTCAGTCAAGTTAGAATCATGCCGAGGGTCATTCTGCTTCCGGCCGCCGCAGACGACATCGAAAAAACGCCCTTGAATATCAAGGGCCGTCTGCTCGATGCCATCATCCGGCTGGGCGATTGGCCAGCGGTCAGCGGCTGCAAGCCGCTTTCCGGTGACCTGGCTGGTCACTTCCGGGTGCGCGTGGGCGACTGGAGAATACAGTTTCGGGTTGACGCCGGCGAGGTCGTCATCGGGAGAATTGGACACCGCGATGGCTTCTATGAGTGATCGAAAATCTGAACTGCTGCAAATTGTCCAGCTGGCAGGGCAGCCGTTTGTGATTATGCCGCTCGGCGAGTACGAACGGATTTGTGGCGCCGCCGGGGAGGCAGTTCGGCTGGTCGACCATGAATTGCCGGCGTACCCAAAGCCGGATCGCAACGGGAACTTTCCGGCAAAGGAGTACCTGCGCGTCTCGATGGCCCGCGAGATCATCCGCCGCAGGAAACAGCTTCAGTTGCCTCAAACTGAACTGGCCAAACGCGCTGGACTTCGCCCGGAAACGCTTTCGCGGATCGAATCCGGTCAGCACACGGCGTCGCATCGCTCGATCGATCGCCTGAACGGTGTGTTGCACATGGCCGAACTGGCCACGAAAAAGAAACGCGCAAGTCGCTGAAAAGCCCAGTTGCCAAACCGGCTGCCTCGATTACCCGTGCGTCGTGCCGGATAAGACCAGGATTCCGGCCGGATCATGAAGGCGGAGGGGCTCGAACCCTCGACCTACGGATTAAAAGTCCGTTGCTCTACCGACTGAGCTACGCCTTCTTGCGTGACGACAACCGGGCCACCCATCAGGTTTCCCAGCGGCGGTCGCGTCCCGGTTGTATCCGGGAAGACCGCAATCGGACGACGCTGGTTCACGCACCTCGACCGCAGCCGTTATAGGTGCGGCGGAATCACTGTCAAGGTCCCGCCGGCGCGACGCGTCAGTCCGGTCAATCTGGTCAATCCGGCCAGCTGGGACTTCCGATCGGCGTTGCGTATCCTCACTGAAATCCCGTCAGGCGTCGCGGAGTTCGCGCGCGATCCGGGGCAACGGCAACCCCTTGTCGGTGACGCGACGGGCGGGAGTGGTGCCGGGGACGACAAAGGGGCCGGTTGAGTTTGCCTCGACGATCCGTTTCAGTTCGTCGGCATCGACCGATTCGATTTCCATCAGCCGCTGGGTCAGCGCCACGAGCGGCCCCTGGCGGACTTCGAGAATGTACCGGACCCGGCTGATCGCTTCGTCGAGAATCCGTTTGACTTCGCTGTCGATCTCGCGGGCCGTCCGTTCACTGAAACGGTGCGATCCGTCGCCGGAAACGCTACCCGTCAGGAACGGGTTGGTCCGCTGTTCCTTGTAGTTGACGCGGCCCAGGCGACTCATTCCGAACTGCATGACCATCCCGCGGGCGATATCGGTGGCCCGTTCAAGGTCGTTCGCCGCGCCGGTGGAAATGTCTTCGTAAACCAGTTCTTCGGCGATCGTCCCCGCCAGCAGAATTTGCAGCTGGCTTTCCAGTTCGCTTTGCGTCATCAGGAACCGCTCGGCGTCAGGGCGCTGCATGGTGTAGCCCAGTGCCGCCAGTCCACGGGGAATGATCGAGACTTTGTGAACCGGGTCGGTGTTGGGCAGGCTGTAGGCGACCAGGGCATGGCCGCTTTCGTGATAGGCGACCCGCTGTTTCTCGTCCGCCGACATCACGCGGCTCTTTTTCTCAAGGCCGGCGGTCACCCGTTCGACGCCTTCGTTGAACTCAACCATCCCGACCGAGTCTTTTTCCTTCCGCGCGGCCAGCAGGGTCGCTTCGTTGACGAGGTTGGCCAGTTCAGCGCCCGCGAAGCCGGGGCTGATCGCCGCGATTTTGCGGAGGTCGACCGTACCGTCAAGCTTAACGTTGCGGACGTGGACCTTGAGGATGTCCTCGCGGCCGGAAATGTCGGGCCGGTCGACCAGGACATGGCGGTCGAAGCGGCCTGGCCGGAGCAAGGCCTGGTCAAGCGTCTCCGGGCGGTTGGTGGCGGCGATGACGATCACGTTGTTGTTGGATTCAAAGCCGTCCATCTCGACGAGCAGGGCGTTGAGCGTCTGTTCGCGTTCGTCGTGCCCGCCGACAAGGCTGCCGCCCCGCGTCTTGCCCAGCGC
The DNA here is from genome assembly GCA_031405895.1 of Planctomycetota bacterium. Lineage (GTDB taxonomy): Bacteria > Planctomycetota > Planctomycetia > Pirellulales > Pirellulaceae > BJ22. Next base: position 3,571 of record JANOFL010000410.1, on the reverse strand, counting down.
GTCCAGTTCGTCGATGAAAATGATACAGGGCGATTTTGCCTGGGCCTGCTGGAACATGTCGCGGACGCGTGCGGCGCCGACCCCGACAAACATCTCGACAAAGTCGCTGCCCGAAAGAGAGTAGAACGGCACGCCCGCCTCGCCCGCGATGGCCTTGGCCAACAGCGTCTTGCCCGTGCCTGGCGGTCCGACGAGCAGTACTCCGCGCGGAATGCGGCCGCCCAGTTTCTGGTATTTTCCAGGCAACTTGAGGAAATCGACGACTTCGCGGACCTCCTCGACGGCCTCGTCGATGCCGGCCACGTCTTCAAATGTGATCGCGAGGTCTTCTTCGGCCTGCAGTCGCCCGCGGCTGCGGCCGAACTGCATGGGACCACCGGCACCGCCGAGACGGCGCAGCATCAAGAAGAGCAACAGCAGGATCAGCGATGCGACCAGCAGCGGAAGGCCGACCTTTTCCCACAGCCCCGGCCCCTGGCGGTAGTCCCAGCGAATGCCGCTGCCGTCCAGCAGTTCGGTCAGCTGCGAGTTGACCAGATCGGCGTTGAGTTTGTTGACGGTGAACTTGCCGGTTTGGGCTTTTGCGTCGGGTTCGCCCGCGACGCGATACGTCACGGTTCCGCTGATCGACCGCTCGTCGACGACAATGTCATTGGGGAGGCTGAGCGTGATCAGCCGGCCTTTGTCGCCCGCTTCGCGAATTTCGATCGACCCGGAGTAGCCCGCTGCCAGTTCGTTGCCCGCGCCGATATAGCGGGTCTCTTTGATCAGGTCGACAAAACCCTGATAGCTGACCGGAAGGGAAACCGGATTGAGGATCAGGAACGCCGACACGGCCAGCGAAAGGCAGACCACGAGCGCGAACCAGAGCGCGGTCGGGCTGTTGCGGTTCTCGGATCGTCGGTTTTGCGGTTCCATCACTGGTTTCCGGTTTTCAGGTCGTCAGGGCTGAACCATTTCGGTTCGGAAGTTCTGGCGTCCGAAGTCTGAAATCTCAGATTTCAAATCTCAAATTTCAGATTTGAAATTTGAAATTTCAAACCATCGATTCTACCCCTCGGGAGTCGTCGGGGTTTGTATCCGCTAGTGCTTTGTCACAGGCCGGTTTTAGGGTGAGCCGACGGCGCTAGCCGCGGGCTCTTCGAGGAACCCGGACGCTAGCGCGTGCCGGCTCACCAAGGCCACCCTAAAACCCAGCGTTGACGAAGCACTAGTGCCGCAGAGCCCCAAGCTCGCAGCGACCGGTGATCGTCGATGCGCCATTCGCGAAGTGCCTGGCACGCGGACGTTCGCCAGGCGAAATCGTCATGAAAAAGGTGTGCCAAGCGAGTCGATCGCCAGCCGAATTCCTGTTTCGCACCGGGAAGGAGGCCTGACTGTCACAACGATTGCGCTTGTTGGGCGGTTGGCAAGGCCATAAACTGGGGGATTCACCGGGGAATCGGCCGTTGGGGGCTGATTTTCGGGCCGGGCCGGTGGTCGAATGGTTTCGACCGTCTCAGGCTGCGGCAGTCGACATTTTCGCAACTGTTGCCGCGAGGCAACACCGCTCCGTTGCCCCTGCAGCACCTCCCCACGCCCATCGCTCCGGACCTCATACTTTTGTCCGAACAGCCGCCGGCCGCTCGACTCAGGAACGTCGCAGTGCTCGGCTCGACCGGCAGCGTCGGGGTCAATGCACTGGAAGTTTGCGGGACACTCGCCGGCACGCGCGTCGCAGGGCTGTCGGGCAACAGCAACCTGGCCCTCCTCGCCGAACAGGCCGCCCGCTTTCCCGATGCCCGGGTGGTTGCCTGCGACCGGCGTGCTGCGGCGTCGTATGGTTTTTCGCCCGCGATTGCCCAGCGGATCGAGTCGGGCGACGGTGCGCTCGAAAGTCTTGCCGCCAGTGACGAGATCGATGTCGTCGTCGCGGCGATTGTCGGCAGCGCCGGGCTTGCGAGCACGCTGGCCGCGGTCCGGGCCGGCAAGACCGTGGCGCTGGCCAACAAGGAATCGCTTGTGGTCGCGGGCGGCGTGCTCGTGCCGCTTGCCGCGCGTTCGGGTGCCCGGCTGCTGCCCGTCGACAGCGAGCACAGTGCGATTCTGCAATGTCTGCTGGCCGGCCGGCGCGAAGAAGTCGAACGGGTGATCCTGACGGCCAGCGGTGGGCCGTTTCGCAACTGGTCGACAGAGCAACTGGCTGGGGCCACGCCCGAGGAGGCAACCCGACACCCCAACTGGAATATGGGGGCCAAGATTTCGGTCGATTCAGCCACGATGATGAACAAGGCCCTTGAGATCATCGAGGCCGCGTGGCTGTTCGGGCTGCGCGCCGACCAGATCGGCGTCATGATCCACCCTCAATCGGTCATTCATGGGCTGGTAGAATACCGGGACGGAGCGGTGCTGGCACAGCTTGGCCCGCCCGACATGCGGCTGCCGATCCAGTGTGCGTTGACCTGGCCCGAACGGCCGAGAGGCCTGGCGCGGCGGATGGACTGGACGCAAGCGGTTGGGCTGGAGCTGTTTCCGCCCGATCCAGTCCGGTTTCCGGCCCTCGAACTCGGCTACGAGGCTGTCCGGCGAGGCGGGACGGCGGGTGCCATCCTGAATGCCGCCAACGAAGTTGCCGTCGCGGCGTTTCTCGACCGGCGGTTAAAGTTCACCGACATCGTGATGGCTTGCCGGGATGTCCTGGCGGGCCACCAGACTGGGAGCCTGTCCGAGAACCTTCCCGAAAGGGGGTCAGACCCCAATTTGCTCCGAAGCCAGCGCAAATTGGCGTCAGACCCCGACGGTTCTCGGACGGGCTCTGTAACGAACCCCGAACTGGATCAGCTGCTTGCGGCCGACCAGGCTGCCCGCAAGGAGACGGAAGAGTGGATTTCTCAGCGTTGATCGCGGCCGATTTTTCGTGGCTCAGCCCGAATTCGTGGTGGGCGATCCTGCAGGTCATTGCGGGCGTGGGCTTCGTTATTTTCGTCCATGAGCTGGGCCATTTCCTGGTCGCCAAAGCTTGCGGCGTCAAATGTGAGAAGTTTTATGTTGGCTTCGACTTCTTCGACATCAAGATCGGTGACCAGGTGATCATCCCGCGCTCGCTGGTCAAGTTCCAGCACGGCGAAACCGAGTACGGCATCGGGATCATCCCGCTCGGCGGCTATGTCAAAATGCTCGGGCAGGAAGACAATCCGTCGAACATGGAGCAGGAAAACCGCCGGGCACGTGGAGAAGACGATGCCGGCCCCGACGTGCCAGCCACGGTCGAACAGCCCCAGGGGCTCGACCCGCGCAGCTTCATGGCCAAGTCCGTGCCGCAGCGGATGGCGATCATCTCGGCCGGCGTGATTTTCAATCTCTTCTTCGCCGTCCTGTTCGCCGGCCTCGCGTTCCGCTCCGGCGCGACCTATGTCCCGCCGGCGATCGGGACAACAATTGTTGGCGGGCCGGCATGGCGCGCCAATCTGGGTGGAAGCATCGTCCAGTCGATCAATGGCAAATCGACGACTGACCGTTATTTCCCGTTCATCGACTTGAGCCAGGAGACGGCACTGAGTGGTGGAGACGGGCCGGTGGCACTGGAACTGGT
>JANOFL010000301.1:0-3912 GCA_031405895.1 Planctomycetota bacterium | reverse complement strand
CCAGCGTCTGGCTGACGGAAAGTGTCCCGGCCGGAACCCGCGTGGTCATGGAAAAGCCGAAACTCCGCATTCGCGGACAGCTTCCCGCCGGCGATCCCGACTATCTCGATTTCCAGATTTGACCGGGATCGCTAGTCTTGTTCCTTGCAGCCGGCCCAATACCGGTTTCATGTCGTTGTCGAACAGTGTCGCCTTTCGCTCCGCGAAAGTCCGTCCGCAACCCGCATTTCCCCGCCATCATGAACACCGAAACCAGTCCCCGCGATGTCTGGTTGCATGTCCACGTCCCGAAGGCTGGCGGCTCCACGCTTCGCCAGCTGATGAACCGCAACTTCGGCAAGGGTTATTACAACTCAAACTCGCTGCTCGAGACCAAACAGTACACCCGCGACGACGTCAGCGAGATTGTTCGCTGCACTCCGTGGCTGACCTGCTTTTCCGACCACAAGCTCTCCGTGGACCTGCCCTGGGAACATGCCGAGGCAACCATTCAGGCCCTCGCGTTTGTACGCGACCCGCTGGAACGGTTTGTTTCGCGCTACTTTTTCCACCGGCATTTCGAGGAAGTCGCCTGCATCGCCCAGCGGATGTCGTTTCGCGATTTCGCAGAGGCTGAACTGGTCCAGCAGTACGCCCATCCCCAGACCAACAGCCAGATTTTCTTCCTCAATGGCGGCCGTGGTTTTGATGACCTCGACGTGATCCGGCATTCGGTCAGCACCGGGCGTTGCTGGCTCTTTCCGATCGAACGATTTGACGAAGCTTGCATCTTTCTTGAACAGCGTTTCCCGCAGTTTTTTCCCGATCTCTCGTATGTGATGGCCAACGTCTCGAAAAAAGATGCGATCGTCCCGGAAACCGACCGCGAGTTCGCCCGCCGGTATCTGAAACAGGACGAGCCGGTTTGCGAGCTGGCCAACCAGCAACTCGACCTGGCGCTGGCTTCAGCATTCCGGACGCTCGACGACCGCGAATCGGCCCTTGCCGAGTTTCGCGACCGCTGCGCGCGGCGCTACCATAACTTTCATCCGCCCCGCCCGCGTGGTGAAGCAGTGCCTGCCGTGGCGGAAGCCTGATTCCGTCCGGTCAACAAAAAAACCGGGCAGCGGCTGCCCGGTTTTTCATGGGTCAAATGAACTGGCCAGCCTTTGCGGGGCCAGCCATCGTCGATCAAAGCAGCTGCGCCAGCGAATCAAGCGCGGCTCTGGCCTGAGCCGGGCCGCCCACGCTGTCCACCAGCTGCTTGGCCAGCTTCAACTCGGCGAATCCGATCTTCGGCAGGCCCGATCCGGCCGGACGACCGGGCTTGCGGCCAGGCTTGCGACCCGGCTTGCGGCCTCGACGAACTACAACCGTGCCTTCGGCGGCCGGCGCATCCGCGGCTTTGCCAGCGCGACGGGCCTTTTTCTTGCGTTTGGCATTCGACAGCACGACGCTGACGTACTGGGCGTCGACGGCAACGCCCTGGGCCTGCAGGGCCGCCGCGATTTCGCGCGGTTTGGCCTGCTTGTGATCCTTGCGGTAATCGCGAATCAACTTCGACCGGTTGATTCCATCAGCACTGACTCGAGGCATCTAATCTGCTCCTGGTTGGATGAGGCCCTTGCAATGACTGGCCTGTCAGGCCGGATTCCGGGTTAATTGCCGGCCCACCAGTCAGGGCATCGGGGGGAGGTTGGAGGCAAAACACTTGCCACTGAATGCAACAAATCTAAACGCCTTATTCGACGCGGTCAACCTGCGCCTGTTTGGCCTATCAACGCGAATTGATTTCCGCGGCTCCCCGCGCAACACAATTGAACTGCCTAATGATTGGTCCGTCCGCTTTGTTGGCGAGACCAGCCCTGTCAGGACAATGCTGATTCCAGTTCGATCAGCAGGAGTCTTGGTGATCGACTCCGGGAAGTGGACATCCGGCCACCGATCCTCTACCCCACAACCGGCGGATTTCGACTCGCCGGCCGAAATGTCCTGCCGGCGACCAGGCCAAAAGCCAGCCAGGCAGCTGCGCACAAGGAATTCCCGGCTCGCCACGACAACGGACGATAAAGCAGCTGGATGACCGTATTTCCGACCGCGACCGGGATAGTTTCTGATGATTGGCTGACAGTGTGCCACTCCTTGAACTCAACCGCATCCTGTACCAGGTTGTTGCCATTAACAATCTGATAGTCCCAGCCGCCTGGCCAGGCTTCCGGAAAGTAAAGCACGCCATGAGAATCGGCCCGTAATTCAAGTCTGATTAAGCCGGGCAGGCACTGGTGAACCAACAGGGAATTCCCTTCCTGCTCCGAATCGCGCAAACAGGGCACGCCCGGCGTGATGGTCTTCGCGACTTCTGGTTTGCCAGACGGTGCTGATCTTTCAGCGTATTCCGGCGACAGCCACTGCTGGTCGGCCTTGGCCGTGAAGAGGGCCCTTGGAGCAAATGTCCGATGCCCCTCGCCCGCAACCTTTGCTCGAATCGCCGGGCTCGTCCATTCGGTCGGCGTCCACCATTGCACTTCGCCTGCTTGCCCGGACACACTGACTCTCTCGAAGTTGAAGCCGAAACGGACAGTTGCAATCTGGGGCAACCTTGCCCGATCTGGCTGCAATGACAACGGACCGTCCAGCCTTGCTATTCTCGACCTCCAGTGATGCCGCGGCGCGTCGATGGCAATGTTGCTTCCGAGCCACGGAGCCAGTCCCAGGTGCCGCAGCCAGGCAGAAATCGTACCGCTCTCCCCCGGGGGATTTGAAACGGATTCGGTCCCAATCAGCCGATACCCCGACCGCCACATCAATTCGTCCGCTGGCCTTGAGTCGATTGTTGCCGGGCGCAACGCTGAACTGCCAATACGGGGCAAAAGTCCGGATTGCCAAACTGCCAGTTCGATAGCCAATAGCAATCCAATGGCGGTCATTGAACCCGAACCGGGATTCTTCCATCGCACGAATGTCAACAGCCCGGAGATCAATAGCGCCGTTCCAGCCCATCGGGCGGCCGAGCCGATCCCGGCTGTCGCGCCCGACCAGTCGACCGGGCCGAGAAACGGCGTCAGCTCGCCATCTGCCGGGCTGGCTCTTCTTGCGGCCTCAACAACTGTCCCTTGCACATCCGAAATCGCCAGCACCAGCCAGATCAAGCCCAGCACAATCGATGACCAGCGAAAAAGACTCAGTGCGTCCGGTCTTTTCAGCCACGAAGTGCCTCGTCCACCGAGCATTGCGATAGCCAGCGCCACAAACACAAACAGCTTGGCCGGGTATCGGAACCCGGACATTCCCGGCACGAACGTGACCAGCAACCAGTAAACCCCACCCACCGGCCGGCCAAGCCACTCGAGCGCGTTATTCCGCCCGGTTCCGGCCAGGACCTCCCGAATCATCCAACCCAAGCCGAACCAGCCCAACGCACCCAGCAGTCCAAACAACCCGATCCAGAACATCCACTTGTCCTGCGGCTCGCGGCGCCGAAAAACGGCCAGCCCGGCCAGCAACATCACCAGCGCGCCCGGATAGAGCGAAACATTCCACATCCGGTCAGCACCCGGCAACCCGTCCAGCCACCTCGTATTCACAGGCCAGGGGTAACCGCTGAAGCCAGGCAAGAACAGCTCCGCCAGCGTCCAGGGAGGCTGACTGAACTGATAGACCTGCTCCGCGTGCGTGCCCTCGACGGGATCCGTTATCAAATGCGTCGCACCCGTTGCCGCACCGCTCCAGCCCTCGCGAAAAAGCAAGCCGGCAACGTCATAAACCGTTTGCGGCCGGGGATCCGAATACCGCGCGCTGAACCGCGCGAACTCTGCACTCGGCCAGACTTGGGCCAGACTCAACAACCCAACCGCCAACCCCATCGCCACCGGCGTCCACAACAAGCGCGTGCGAACCAACAGTGAAACCTCTTGCCCCTCGCCCCCCGCAGCT
>JANOFL010000282.1:0-8354 GCA_031405895.1 Planctomycetota bacterium | reverse complement strand
TCGACGCCGTAGATGCAGCGCTTGAGCACATGCCGCTTGAGCAGATTGACTTCGGTCAGCTTGTCGGGATCGACGGATACTCCTTGCCCGACCAGGGCTTCGAGGATGTTGCGCCGCGTCCGCTCGAGCATGAAGCTGACGGGGTTAACCGGGAACTGGTTCAGGAAGGTCAGCAGCCGGTCGGTGATGACGTCGACCGTCTCGACGAGAAAATGCCCGCTCCCCATCGCCGGATCGAGGGCCCGGAACTCGAAGACCCGATCGACCAGTCCGCGGTGGGCTTCGTAAGTCTTGTTGGCCGCAAAGTCGCGCTGGGTAAGCTCGCCCGACTTCACCACGGCTGGGATGGGGGGAACCTTGAGCTTGGCGATTTCGTTGTCAAAGGTCTTGCGGACCTTGCGCAGGTCGCCGCGGAGTGCTTCCAGCTTATCCGCCAGGACCGGACCGACGGTGTGCTCGACGATGTACTCGACAATCGGATCGGGCGTGTAGTAGCTGCCCGTCGCTTTCCGCTCGGCCTTGTCGTTGGAAAGGTAGACCTCTCCCTTGCGCACCACGGCCTCGGATCGCTTGCCGCGTTTTGTTTTCGCGCTGGAAAGCGGGATGTACTTTTCCCGGCCCTTTTCGGACTGAGTAGTCAGGTCGTCATCAGCGACGCGCAACCTGAACTCCAGCAGCCCTTCGTAAATCGAGCCGAGGTGGCGGACTTCCAGTGACTTGTAGTCGATGAAAACCAGGGCGAGCGTCTTGTCGTCAGGGTCGCGGGCCAGCCGGTCGATGGCGAGGGCGAGAAAGCGGTCGGGGACCTTGTGCGTGGCGAGAAACCGCGCGATTCTCTGTTCGCGGACGTCGCTCTCGTCGGGGCGGGAAATGAACAGCCCGCCGTTGTAAACCGGAACATTGAGCGACGAATCACCGCGATCCATCGCGGCGCAAAGCCGCTGCAGCCGGTCGTAAAGAGCGGTTTCGGTCGTGGACCAGGCTTTGGCTACCCGGGCCTCGACTTCGGTTTCCGCGATGCCAGCCCGTTCGGCAATCTCTTCCTTGATCTTCGTCAGGCTGGCCGCCCGATAAGGAGCTTCCCGGATTGGAAGGAGGTCGCGACTTTCGGCGTAGAGAAGAAAAAGCAGCCGGTACAAGAGGGTCAGCGTCGCCTCGAACGTGTCGCGAAGTTCCTCGTCGGTCGGTTTCCGCCGGATTTCCAGCCGCTTTTTCCGGTCCTCGAGGAATCCCTCGGCCAGATGGCGAAAGATCGTCTCAAAAATCCGGTTCTTGAGCCGTTCACCCAGTTGTTTGGCGTAGTCGCGACTTCCTTCCGCGATGGCATCGAGCCAGCACCCGGTCCCGTTTCCGGCGTCAGTCGCGAAGGCGGCAGCGCGGAAGAACAGCCACCAGTAGCGGAAGGCCTCATTCGGGTCGGTATCGCCCGACGCGACCAGAGCCTCGGCCAGATCGACCTCGTAAAAATTCGTTGCCCGGGAGTGGGCCTTTCTGCTGTAAAGCCGCCACTGGCGGCCATTGGTCATGATGATCCAGTCGGCAACGCCTTCATCGAGCGCGGTGACCACGCAAGCGCCCGGGTTTTCTTCTGACGTTTGCTGGTCCAGATTGAAATCGGGACCATCCAGCCAACGGTCCCAGGCATAAACGAAAGCGGCCGTTTTTCCGTTCGGTCCGGCGAGCAGGTAATCGGGCTTCGTATGCGCCTCGCCGACGGCCTTGTTGACCTGGGCCGTGAATCCGAGCAGCCTGAAAACCGGCTCGAAGAGCTGCTCGCGGACAATGCCTTCTCCCTTGTCGAGCCAGCGCGTACGGGCATCTGCCAGGAGCGACTTGACCTGCTGAAACGCCTCGGTCGGGTTGTCGCGCCAGGCGGCATCTTCCCTGAGGCGGGTCAGCAGGTAATGGTCGGCGAAAAGGGCCCGGTTGCAGAAATAGTCTTCGCTGAATGCCGCCGCCTCGAAGACACTGCGCAATTTGTCGAACTGCTCCAAACCATCGCGGCCAGTCCAGGTAAATCGCCGGATGGCGCGCAACTGCCGGGTTCCGGGGGCCTTGCGGGCAATGGCCAAACTGAGCGGAACCACCTGAATGCGCTGAACATCCACCGGGCCGCGCGATTCGCGGCGGCGCTTGTCCAGCAGAACAAACTCAAACGTGTCGAAGTCGGAAGTCAGAACGAGAAGGTGGTCGATGTTGGTTCGCCCCAACACGCGAGCCAGGTCATTACGGCTCCTGGCGGTCAGAGAACGCAGCTGGACGAAAACTACCCGCAGGAAGCCTTCCACGTCTTCCGCCAGAACTTCGACGGTACGGATCGGCGCGGCAGAATCGCCGGTCAGGCCAATGGATTCGGCGGTCAGGACCTTGCGATGCGCGGTGTCATAGCCCAGTGATGTAAGAAACGCCGCCAGCGCATCGGCCGACGTCAGGCCCTGAATGTCCTTTGGCGTCAGGTTGAGGTCGGTCACGTGCGGCATCTTCACCCCAAATCGTCATAGCCGGCTGCTCCAATCTGAAGCCGGAATCCCGGCTGATCTTAGTGATACTCGCGGGCTGCCACCACAAGCCATCGACGCGCCATTCGCGATCGCGTCAAAGCGCGTCCGGATTTCAGGTCAACCCGCGTCCGCCAGTTCGCGGGCGGCACCGTAGCGGGTGGTGACGAGGGATTTCAGGCGGGTGTGCTCGGGGAGCTGAAGGCCGGGGCCGGTGGCGACGAGGGTGGCGGCGCGAGGAGTCCGACGGCAACTGGTACTTCGCCCCCGACTACCAGATCGAAGGCTGGCTCTGCCCGGCATTGTTCAAGTATTTCGAGACCGCGCCGGATCGAATCTATGTGCAGGTCAAACCCAAGAGCGCCGAATCGGGCGCTGCACCTGACCCGGCGGGCAACCCGTAACGATTAACAGCTGGGGACGGAAACGCTCTCGCCTTTTTTTGGTTGCCTGTCGGCCGGCGGCAACGCCCTTCGACGGTGCCTAACTGAACTGAGCCAAGACCGGGTTGTGGTCACTCAGTCGATTCCACTCCTCTCCGGCCAACACATCGCAGGCCACGAGCCGGTCTTTCCATGACCTCGGCACAAAAATGCCATCGCAGTGGTATGGCGTGGTTCGATTATTGGTCCAACGAAGCGTTTGGCACAATTCCTGGCCAGGATTCGCCGTTTGCCAGCAGTTGAGCAGCCCGAACTCGTCGGCCAGCCTCGCTTGAATCGCCAGGTCTTGCCGGCAGACAGGCCGCTCCGCGCCGGGGCAGTGGCTCACCGTGAGATTGAAGTCGCCGCCAATGACGATTTCCCGGTCACCGGCGACCTTTCTGATTTCGTCCAGAATCCAGTTGACCGACTTCGAGTAGCTGCCCTTGAAAGCCGGGGCGTGGACGCTGAAAGCCAGTAGTGGTGCGGTCTGCCAAGACACGCCACTGATCTCCGCGCCGACCACCCAACCGGGATACCCCGACACTGCAATTAGCTTCACCGCTCCGGTCTTCGAGAAGACTGCGCTTCCCCAGCCATTCTGCCCGGCCCTTGCCCAAACCGACTGTGTCTGTGAGTCAGGGTACAGGAGCGGGGGCAGGTGTTCGGCCTGGGTGAATGACTCCTGCGCCAGCAGCAAGTCCACACCGAAGTCCTCGATCATCTTGCTCCAGTGAACCCGTTGCGAGCCGCCCTTCAGGAGGTTGTACGTTGCGATCTTCATCGGCCTCCTGATTCTCCGGCCAGCGCCTTTCTCAGCGGACACTCATTCCCAATCGCTTCACCCCGCCGATACCGGGCCAGTAGTTCCTTCGACCGCCGAGCCAGCATCCGGCGGACTTCTCTCCGCTTTCCTCGAATCAACGGGATCATCATCCCGTCGTATCCGGTTGTCTGGTGGCGCAACCAGGCGATGACAGCTGCCTCGGCCCGCTGTTCCAGGGGAATCCGTTTCGTCCGGGCGACCGTGCCGCTCCCGACTGGCGTGGTGTGTTCGGTCACGGCACGGGCCAGCTGGCTGGCAAGGTCGGCGTAATTGGGATGGAAGGCCAGAAACGACAAGACCGATCCCTCGAAATCCTCGACATACACGGCTTGAGCCTTCACTCGGCGTCGGGCGTCGGCCTCTTTCTTCCTGGCGAAACTCTCTGTGGATCGCTCGGCGTCGAGGTCGGCATAAATTCGTTCCGCCGTTGTCGCCGCAGTCCAGATTCCTTTGGAGAAGACCTTCCGGCCCTTCTTCTCGGTGACAAGGTAGCAATCGCCAGCCACGTTGATCCGTCGCGTGAGGGCAGCGTCACCAGGTGGGACCAGCACCCAACCGTCCGGAACCGTGATGATCTTGCCATCGGCGGCAAGGACGGTGTTCGGGGTTGGGCCGGGAGAGAATGATCTTGTGGCTGCCATCAGTCACGTTTCCCTGCGATCACATTCATCGTCTGCAGACCCTCCAGCCATCTGTGGGCTTCACCGTCGCACAACTAGGCCCGCCGTCTTTGCCGGTCCCAGGCAACCGGGCTTGAAGCACCAGTTTCGCAGACACCTTCTCGATCATGTCCCAAGTGATTCCGCCCAGGGGAACTTTGATTCTGCGCTCCCAGCAGGAATCGGACTGCCCGGCAAGTTTTCCGATGTCGATGTAGATGAATCGACCCGTCGCTGGCCCTTGCGCCAGCGGGCCGAGGAAGTTGGGCAACCCATCTTCACGGTTGTCCTTAACCGTCACCGTGAACTCGAAGGTGAGGTCGGCATCCTTCGACCGCTGCTTGTGTATCGTCTCGTAGTCGTTGCCCTTTCCCTCCTGGATGCCAAAGTCCACACCAGTGGGAGGAGCAACCAGGACGATGCGCAGCCAGACCTCAGCTTCCGTTTCTGGTTCCTTGCTCTTTTTCTTCATCAGCCTGTGGCCTCCCGGTCGGTGTTGTACCGCACGCCCAGCCAAACCGTCGGCTCGTCGGGCGTTGTCCAGTCGACGCGATGCCTTTTGAACGCCGGGATGTTGATGAAGTCGCCCACCTTCATCTCAACCATGCCATCCTCGAACTGCAATCTCGCCGCTCCCTTCAGGACGATCACCCACTCGTGTTGCGGCTGGTCGTACCAGAAATCTGCGGGTGAGGCATGGCCCTGGGAGATGATCCGCTCGATGCGCATGCCGGCTGCGTCGAGCAGTTGCGCGACATGCTCGTCGGCCAGGCCAGTGGGGATGTCGGCGAACAAGTTGGTGGTTGGCTGCATGACCTGCTTGGATTCCAGTTGCCCGGATCGTCGTAGCTGAGCGCGATCGGTTGGGACCGGTCTTCAGGCCCGCTGCCAGCTTGACTGGCAGAAGCCAAAGTTTGGAGAGCCAGCCGGGAAACCACGAACAGTTCCTTCCTCTTTTTTTCCTTTCCGCCGCAGGCGGCGGAAAGGAAAAAAAAAGGAGAGGGGGGGGGTGTTGTCGTTTTCTAGCCCGTCAAACTTGGCTTCCTGCCAGTCAAGCTGGCAGGGGAGCGGTCGTGCGGTCAAGGGATCAGACATGCGGTCAGGGGAGCGGTCGTGCGGCAAGCCGCGGGCGGGAGCAACGTTCGTCCGCGTCATTCCCGCGCCGACCCGATGCCGCCCATCGCTGCTTCCACCGGCACGAGGCCGATGGAGAGCGGCTGGCATGGGGGCGGCCCAGGAAGCAGCCAATTGTCGCCCCCGCCGAGGCAGGCTCGGCGGAAGGCCCGTTGCCTGCTCCTCCAACAAGGCCATGCGCGGCGACAGCACGCCTTCGCCGAGCCAGACCTCCCAACTGGAGCCGGCGACCCCAGCCCGTCAGACCGCTGGAAACCGGTGGTATGCTACGCCGATGTCGTTTCACTTGTCGGGGCCCTTTCTTTCTCCTGGAGGCCGGTGATGAATCCCGAAACGATCCGCGAGTGGCTGTTGAGGCGTCCGTTTGAGCCGTTTGCCATCAGTTTGTCCAATGGCGAGAGCCATGTGATCCGGCATCCAGAGAATCTTGCGATTGGCCGCAACCGGCTGGCCGTGGTCAATTCGGAGACGGATTCGATTGCCCATGTGGCGTTGATCCACGTCAACTCCGTACGGCCGTGGCAGGCTGCGTGAGGGACGCAGGAGGAGGTGGCGACGGAACCGGTTTCGCGGGCGGTTCTTTCGTGCATGGCGGGCCGGCAGGTCGTCCCTTGGCCGACGCTGCGGGCTCGCAAGTGGGGGCGTCCGGAATCCCCGCTAACCTACATCCGCCAGTTCGAGGGCCGCGCCGTAGCGGGTGGTGACGAGGGTTTTCAGGCGGGCGTGTTCGGGGAGGACAAGGCCGGGGTCGGTGGCGACGAGGGTGGCGGCGGTGGCGCGGGTAGCGACGAGGAGCTCACCATCGCGGGCGAGGTCGGCGATCAGGAGTGGCGGGAAGCCGGTCTGCTCCACGCCCAGCAGGTTGCCGGGGCCGCGGATGGCGAGGTCGATTTCGGCCAGCTCAAAGCCGTCGCTGTGATCGACGAAGGCCTGCAGCCGTTTTTGCGTGACTTCGTCGTTGACTGTCGCGAACGCGCAGACGAAACCGGCATGGACGCTGCGGGCGACGCGGCCGCGGAGCTGGTGGAGCTGGGACAGCCCAAACCGTTCGGCCGACTCGATGGTCATCACGGTCGCGTTGGGGACGTCGATGCCGACTTCGACGATGCTGGTCGCAACCAGCAACTGGGTCTGGCCGCCGGCGAAGGCCCGCAGGGCGGCGTCTTTTTCCGCCGCCGACTGGCGGCCGTGCAACAAGTCGAGCCGGAACGGTTCCAGCGGCCCGTTGCTGAGGTTCTCGAACAGCCGCGTGGCACTGTCGACAGTTGAGTCTTCTTCGCCCTCCACCAGCGGCGCGATGACCCAGCCCTGACGGCCTTCGCGGAGTTTGCCGGCGACAAACTGGTACCAGCTCTCGCGTTTTGATTCATCGCCAAGATAAGTGTTGACGACGGCCTGGCGGGAAGGGTCTTTCTGGAGGACGGAAATGTCGAGGTCCCCGAACAGCGTCATGGTCACGGTTCGCGGAATCGGCGTTGCCGTCATGACGAGGTAATGCGGCAGCTGACCGCCCAGCTCGCGGATCCGGGCCCGCTGGCGGACGCCGAAACGGTGCTGTTCGTCGATCACAACGAGGCCCAGTCTGGGAAACGACAGCCCGGCCTCCACAATCGCCTGGGTTCCGACCACAATGTCGACTTCGCCGGCCGCGATCTGGGCCGCGACTTGTTGCCGATGGCTGATGGAACCGGTCCAGAGCGCGATCCGGACCCGGCCGCCACGAAGCCATTCGCGCAAAGTCCGTTCGTGCTGCCTGGCGAGGATTTCGGTCGGAGCCATCAGGGCCGCCTGGTGCCCGGCCGCGACGGATTGCAGGATCGCACAGACCGCGACGGCCGTCTTGCCACTGCCAACTTCGCCGTGCAGCAGCCGGTTCATCGGCACACGCTGGGCGAGGTCGGCTGCGATTTCGTCCCACGCAAGCCGCTGGCTTTCGCTCAGGGCAAACGGCAGCCGTCCCAGAATCCGGTCGCGGACCAGTGGCGTCAGCGGCAAAGGCGGCGCGGCCTCGACGCTGCGGACCCGCTGACGGCGGAGAGCAAGTGCGACCTGCAGCACGAGCAGTTCCTGAAACACCAGCCGGCGACGGGCCAGATCGAGGCTCTCGGGAGAATCAGGAAAGTGAATCTGGCTGATCGCCTGGTGGATGTCGCACAACCCCGTTTCCTCGCGCAGCGCCGCGGGCAACGCTTCTTCCACCAGCGGCGCGTACTGTTCGATGGCCCGGGTCGTGAGCCGGCGGAGGTGAATCTGCTTGAGCCCTTCGGTCAGCGGGTAGACCGGGACCAGCCGGTTCTGGCCGGCGGACTCGCCCGGCTGAAGTTTCTGGCAGCGAGGATGGCTCATTTGGAGCCGCCCGCCGCGGAGGGTCACCATGCCGCGCACGAGGAACTGCTGTCCACGGACAAACCGCGTGGCGTCAATGGCGGCGTTGAACCAGACCAACCGCAGGTAGTGCCGGTCCTGTTCCAGCAGAACGTAGAGCACGATCTTGCCGGTCGATGAGACCGACTGTTCCACGTCAAAGACGTTCCCGATCACCGTTGCTGGCTCGCCGGCGCGCAAATCGCGGATCGGAGTGACTTCGCGCCAGTCTTCGTAACGCCGGGGAAAATGAAACAGCAACTCGCCGGCCGTGCGAAGTCCGAGCCGGTGAAACAGTGCGACCTGGTGCTGGCTTACGCCAGAAAAAGCCTCCAGCGGCGTTCCAAGGCCGTTCGCGGCGGGTCGGGTTGTCGAAGGTTCGGTCATGGGAAGCAACCATACACTTCGTGGCCACAATTGATGTGTTTTGGCGAGCGGCAGGGCGTCAGCC
>JANOFL010000405.1:0-18936 GCA_031405895.1 Planctomycetota bacterium | reverse complement strand
GCACCGATTCGTTGACGCCGACCTGCTCGGTCCGGTTTTTGCCAATGACCGACTGTTCGTCATTGCCGATGGTCTTGGTGCGATTGTTGCCGACGTCGTGGGTTTCGTCGTGTTCGACGACGGTGTCCATGTTGTACTGGGCGTGAATGCGGATCTGCTCCTTGCCCGCCGTGTCGTCCATCGAGAGTTCGTTGTAGCCCTCGCCCTTGTAAGTCTTGGTCTTGTTGCCGCGGCGGGTTTTCTCGGCGGGCAGGTCGAAGGGCGGCGGGTTCTGGCCGTTGTAGACGCGGCCGAGGATCAGCGGCCGGTCGGGGTCGCCTTCGAGGAAGTCGACGATCACTTCCTCGCCAATCCGGGGCAAGTCGATGTAGCCCCATTTCTTGCCTGCGTGCTGCTGGGTAACCCGCATCCAGCAGGAGCTGTTCTCGTCGTATTGGCCTTCGCGATCCCAGTGGAACTGGACTTTTACCCGGCCGTGTTCGTCGGGATAGATCTCTTCACCCTTCGGACCGGTGACCTCGGCCGTCTGGCAGCCGCGCATGACCGGCCGGGGCGTGATCCGGGCAGGGCGGAAAGTGGTTGTGTCCGGGAAACACTCGAACTGGTTGAGATATTCGAAGCCGTCTTCGTCACCGCCGCCGCTGGACGTCGAGTAGGCCGAGAGCTCGCGGGCCTGGTGACTGATCCGGCGGATGGCCCAGCTTTTGCCTCCCTCGGATTTGATCCGGTGTTTGTTGACCTTGAAAGTGTGGCCGGGGGAGAACGAGCGGCAGCCGCTGGTCCCGCTGACCACGTTATGGTCGAGCTCAAGTTCCTCCATCCGGATCCGGACCAGTTCGGTCCCGACGGGTTTTTCCTCGTAGGTACCGGGATAGTCGTATTGCTCGTAGGACTTTGCGCCCTGGAACTTCATCAACGTCTTTTCGGACGTTATCAGGCGGGTCTTGGGAGTCTTGAAGTTGTAGTCGGTGTGGGCTGTGCCGCCGGTGCGGAATTCGTACTGGTGTTCCCAGGTGTGGATGTGGGGCTTGTGCGAATGCGAATCCTGGGTGTCGACCGGGCACTCGACTTCGGCTTCGAGGCAGGGCTCGTAGGCATCCTTCGAGTCGGCCATCACGAGCGTGTGTTTGCCGTCCTGATGGCGGAAGAAGTAGAAAATGCCTTCTTCTTCCATCAGCCGCGAAACGAAGGCGAAATCGGTCTCGCGATACTGGACGCAGTACTCGCGGACGGGATGGTTGCCCTTGATCTTGCCGGTTTCGAAGTCGTTGAATTTGAGATCGCGGAAGATCTGGCTGATGATGTCGACGACGTTCTTGTTCTGGAAAATGCGGCAGTCGGAGGTCTGGGTCAGGAACCAGGTCCACGGGACGACTTCGGCCCGGTAGCGTCGCCGGCCGCGGCCATCCTCGTCGCTGGCGGAAAAACGCTTGACGAAGCCGTTGAAATACCGCGATCCGCCCTCGAAATAGTCGATCGAGAAAGTCAGGTTCTTCCCGACAATGTCCTCGGCCACGATGGCGGGGTTCATCGAGACGAGATCGAGCTGGAAGCGGAACATCCGCGAGAGCTCTTCCTCGCCCGCCATTCCGATGCACTGGATCGCCTCGTCACCGAGCGAGGTCTGGATCTTGACGGTGCGGCGGGCTTGTTTGAGGGCCATCGGGAAACCGGCATTCAGGGAGCCAAGGAGCGACGGACCACCGGCGTCCCGTCATCCGGCGGGCACCGGGAACAACGCAGTTTCCACCGCCAGAACGGGACTTTGGACCGGTCCAGCGACGGTCCCGCCAGGGTGGAAACCCAGAATAACAGAATTATCGCCGCATTCCGGCCAACGTTGCCGGCTGTCCTGGAATTTCGTGAACGACGGACCGGATCACCGCAGAACGTGATTTGAAACTTTTTCTCCCCTCGCCCCAGGGCCTTGACTGGGGAGAGGGGCCGGGGGAGAGGGGCGAATGCGTGGGGAGGCGTGGATGATCCCGATGTAACTGGTTGAGTGCGATCTACCCTTGCGCAACCCCTCACCCCCCAACCCCTCTCCCCGTTCAGAGCAACGGGGAGAGGGGGGGAAAGAGTTTCTAAACACGCTGTTCAGGTCACGGGCTGCTGGCGGTACCACAAGACCAGCAGGAAGATGATCGCCGCCAGTCCGGCCGCGCCGAGCAGGGCCATCAGATTGGCGACGAAAAGATAGTTGCGGTCTGATCGCCGCGCGGCGGGTGCCCATTCCAGCTCGCCTTCCTGCTGCATCAGTTTCTGGAAGACGCCTTTGACGAAGGCCTGCTGGCCGGGCCGCCCGCCCGCGGCCGCGAAGTAGCAGCCGCCAAAAAGAAACTGCTCGGCCGCGAGCTGCCCATCGGACTGCGGATCATAGCCAAAACCCCGGGCGAGGACGTTGCGGAGGTTCTCGGCGAACCGGCCGCGAACCCGGCCCAACAAGCGGAACAGCCGCGCGTTGCCGCGGTGTTTGAGGGCATCCGGCTCCTGGAAGAGCATGTAGACCCAGTCCTCAAAGGCACCTGAGGCGTGGGCCGCGACCGCCGCGAGCCGTCCCTGTTCGGGTGCCGTCCAGACTTCGCAGCCTTTGCCAAAGCGGTTCTCGACGCAGCGTTCCTGCCCCACCCGCTTGATCAGCTCCTGGAAGCCTTCTTCCTTTTCCATCTCCATGATCACGACCGTGTTCGGGCAGCGGACACCGGTCTCTTCGCGCAGCACCTGCAGGTCTTTCTGGGCCGCGACCTGCATCTGGTCGCCCGATGTTTCGATCCGCTCAAACGGCATCAGCGTCAGCACGCCATTGATCGGGCAAAGCACCTGGCGGGCTTTTTTCACCAGCCGCAACACATGCCGCAGCCGCAACTCGCGATCGTAGGCGTCCTGCGAAGAAAGCTGCACAGTCGACGCGACCGGAACCGCGATGTTGGTCGCGGCACCCGCGCGCAGGCGGTCGAGATAATCGCCCATCCCTGGGCCTTCCGGCATCACCATCGTGCCGGTGTGTCCGCCACGCGGGCCGGCTTCCGAATCGGGGGCCGGTCCACCGGCCGGGCGGGCCTTGAACGGATCCAGTGTCGCCAGCGGGGCGGTGGGCATGCCCGGCTCAACTGGACTGGCCGCCGACTGAGCCGGGGGACTCGTCGTTCCAGTCGCCAGCAGCGAAAGGCAATTGCAGCCATCCAGGAAGAGGAACAGGCTGTCCGGATTGGCAAACACGCTGATCGGAGGATTGCCCCCGTCGGGCACGGCAACAGAAAACGTCAGCTGCGAGGCGCGGACCAGATGATTGGCCCGCACATGGTCGGGGTTGCCCAGCACGACGAACAGCGGAATGTTGAGCAGATCGACGCCGTGGCGCTGGCACTCGCCCAGGGCTTGCTGCCAAACCCGGTCGATCTCGGGATAGCGTGATTCGTTGGGCGTCATCCAGACCCGGACCAGCCAGTAGACAATGACCGGGATCACGATCACGAAAGGCAGGATGTAGAGCACCATCTGCCAGATGGTGAGTTCGCTTTTGTCCGGGTCGAACCACTTCTTGAGGATCGCCGCTCCCCAGACGATCAGGAGGAAGAAGAGGACGATCAGCGCGAACCGCATCGCGGTGGAGAGCGGCGGAATCCACTTCAATCCCGGCGTGAGGACCTGAAACCAGCGGTAGAGCAGCCGGATCGGGTACGTGACCGCGTAGATCAGGCTGATGATGGTGTCCATGACTTCTCCGTTTCCGGCGCGGGCGGCCAGGCCAGCGCTATTTTCCCCAGGGCAAGCCCTTGACAAAAAGGTACGTCGCGACGGCCAGCGCCACCAGCACGGCCGTCGTCATCGCGAACGCGAACAGCTGGGACTTGCCGGTCAGCGGCTTGGCCGAGCCACCGACCTGGACCGTGACGGGAATCTGGGGTCGCCCCTGGCGCAGCTGGAGGATCCCGGCCGTGCGGGCACACCAGGCCTCGATATTCTCTGGCAACCGCAGGCTCATTGCCAGCCGCCGGGCGTAATCCTTGTCCGGGTTGCCGTAGAAGCCGCGGAAGCCCAACACCACGGTGACGTAGAAAACTTCGAGCGCGTCTTTCGGTCCCAGCTCGGCTGCGTCGAGGGCCTTGCGGAAAAAATCCTCGTGCGCGACGCGGTCGCCGAAATACTTTTTCTCGAAGCAGTTGTCCTTCCACCAGCCTGAGCCGCGCCAGGGGATGTCCTCGATCAGCAGCGAGTCGATCCACGAGCTGAGGGCGTACTTGGCGAGCCGCCATTCCTGGCCATTGCCGAGCCGGCCCTCGGCCTCGTCGAACTTGCGGGCCAGCTGGTCCTGGACTTCGGCGGCCGGCCGCTCAAGGCCCTGCTCGATCCGGCTCACCGCTTCCAGGCTGGTGAGGATGATCGGGTCGATGGCGTGGGCGAATTCCGGACGCATGGGCAGGGAGGGGCGGTGGTCAGGGACCTGGGATTGACTGATAAAACGGCGAATGATTGTGAGCCTGAGGCGCTAGCCGATTTCTTTTGAGCCTGAGGCGCTAGCCGATTTCCTTGGGTGTGAGTTAATGGCTGAATCAGCGTTCTCGGCTAGCGCCTCAGGCTCACTATTTGTCAGGCCCCTCCTGGGCCGTGTCAGATCCGTTTCCGGACCGCAAAAATCGCGAACTCGAGTCCATAGGTCCGGCCGGCGATCGAGAGCCGCAGCCGGCGGGCCCCTTCCAGCGTCTCGAGGTTCGCGATCTGTTCGGAGCGGACCCGCATCGCCATCGTTTGAGTGACCTGAACGTGCTTCCAGGCTTCCTCTTCGCGCTTGATCTGGAAATAGACCCAGTTGCCGCGGCTGGGAAGCGCCCGCGGGACCTCGGCCACCATTCGCAGCTTGACCCCCGGCATCCGCTTGGCGAGATAACTCTCGACCATGTCGGTGCTGCCGAGTTTCCAGTCGATCGTGTCCTTGAGCAGCTGGATGCACTCGTCGCGGCCGATGCTGACCGGGTCGACACCAAAGTACCAGTCCCATTCCATCCCGAACCATTCGGTTTCGAGGCTGACCGACATGCCGCGGCCTGCACCGATGAAATAGCGCTGTTCGTATTCGTCTTCGCGGACCGCGTAGATCAGCTTGCGGATCACGTCAAGCGCCCAGCGGTAGATCGTGGCGAGGTCGTCGTGGTTGTAGCGCGGGACGTTTTCGATCACGAGGTCCGGGCCAAACAGCGAAACTCTGCCGACAATCCGGCAGAGCGCGGTGTAGACGACAAACGGGTGGACGCCACCCGCCGTCGCCAGGCAGCTCAGTTCGCCATAGGACTCGTTCAGGGCGTGCAGCAGGAGCAGCTTTTCGAGGTCCCCCTGGGAAGTGCTCGAAAGCGAAATGTTTTTCTGCTGGATGACTTCGCCCAGCGAACGGATCCGGCCGCCGATGATGTCGTGAATCGTCCGGACGACGCCGGCCAGTTCGGGCCACGACTGGACGGCGAGGACGGGCGGGAAAAAGCCGGGGTCGACCACCAGCTGGCTTTCGTCAGATTCGGACTTCTTCAGCCGGCAAAGCGGAATCAGGTCGTAGCCGTTGAGTTCCTCGGTCTGGAAACGGACCTGGAAGTTCAGCTTGCGAAGGGCGACTTCCTGGCGGTTGCCGCCGGCGCTCTCATCGTCCGACTCGCGGCGAAGCTCGATGTAACGGTGCAGCCGCGGAGGCACGCCGACAGCGACATTGGTCTGGCCTTCCTGCAGGGCCGGAATGGCAAGAAAGACCCCCAGCGACTGGTTGCCGAGCGCGGCCATGTCGACCCGGCCCTTGAGCTCGGTCCGCACGACCTGGTTTTCGTCCTGGACAACCAGCGCGCCGTCTTTCCAGCGCGCGGTCAGGCCGCTGAATTCCAGGACGCCATTGGCGAGGGCGGCTTCCGAAAGCGAAATCCGCAGCAGGCCCCACGAAGCCGGCTGGTCGCAGGCGATCTGCCCCGCCGCCAATTCGGACCAATAACGGTCAGCCGCCTGGAAGTGGTGCGGCCGCAGGAACATGCCCTCCGTCCAGTGAACCGCCGGATTGCGCATGTGGCTGATGGTGCCCGAGAGAGCGGAAGTGGCGCGTGACTGGGTTTCGGGCCAGTGCCCTGGATGACCGCAACCCGGGCAACCCGTGTGGCTGACCCGACGCGAGGCTATCATAATCGCGTCAAAACAGGCCAACAACCGGCGAGCCAGCGCCAGCCTTCGTTCCGTGATGATTCAGCGCCCCGGCAGACCAGCACACCCCTGAACGACGCGCGTTTTTGATGAGTGCCAGTTCTCCAGCTTCCGGCCGCGAAAAACGCTTCACTCGCGGCGATGAAAAAGGCCTTGGCAAGCGGTTCTGGGTGCCGGTGCTGCTGATCCTGCTGCTTGCGGCCGTGACGGGCTACATCTACTGGCTGATTCCGCGATCGCGGCCGGTCGTCTGGTATGCAGCGCTTGGCGTGACCAATTACATCGACATGGAAGGCACGCCCGACCTCGCTTACCCCCAATGGAGCCTCGAACAACTGAACAACCGGTTGACGGGCGATTGTCTTTATCCGTGGCAATGGCTGGGGCCAGGCTCGGACGAAACCGAGGGTTCGACGACCGGGTTCGGCAGCTTCGCCCAGATCGAAGTCTGGCGGGGCGACCTGCTCAAGACGACCGGACTGGCCGGGAAAGATACGCTGGTGGTCTACCTGCGCGGCCACTGCCTGGCCGATCTGGAGGACCCGCTTGATCCGGTCTGGCTTCTGTCAAGCGACTTTTCCATTCGCGGCCTGGAAGAGTTGCGCTCGGGCACGAAACCGGGCAGTGCGCCGAACGCGGAGCAATCCGCGACGCCCGACGGTCCGCCTGGCCAGGACCCAGCCGAAACGCGGGCGGGCATGGTCAGTCTGACCGCGTTGCTCGAGGATCTGGGCAATCTCCCGGCCGGAAACGTGGTCGTGCTGCTGGATGCCTGTGACCTCCATCATCTGCCTGGCGCGGGAATCCTGGCGAATCCGGTGCCCGCCGCGGTGGCCCGCTGTTGCAAGGCGCTGGAGGGGCGGACAAAAACGCCGCTCTGGATCATCACTGCGTCGGCCAGCCTTCAGCCCACGCACGTCTCCGATGTCCGCCAACGGACCTTGTTGCAAAGCGCGGCCGAATTCGCGTGCTGGAGCGCGAAAGACCAGGCCGCCTTCGAGGCCCAACAGGACCAAAAGGTGACGCTCGCCGAGTTCTATGAACAGCTGTTGCGCTATGCGTGGACCGGGACCGCCGGCCAACAGACTCCGTTGCTGTTGAAAGCCGGAATGGAACAGCCCTTTTCACCCGGCACGGGGGCACGCGAATGGGACCAGGCGGGCGATGTCGTCATTGCGCAACTGGACCGCAAGGCTTTCAAGACGAGGCAACGCGCTGAAAAGGATGCTGCCAGCGAAAGCAGATCGGCGGCATCCACTGCCACGGACCTTCGTGAGGCAGTCGCCGGCTCGCCCGCCGGGGTCAGGGGCAGGGGCGTCGTTTCTCGGTCAGTCCATTCGCGGGCCGGTTCGTCAGTCATGTTGGGTGGAACCACCAGCCCGTGGTTGTTTTCACAGACTGATCCGATTTCCGCGCGACAGGATCCAGCTGCCAGTCCGACTCTTTCCGGTGGCGCAACCGGGCCTGCCGGCCAAAATCCTGCGACGGACGCCGATCCGGCTCCGGCGGCCGCCGCCCAAAACGCGGCCCAAAATCCGGTGCCGCCGGAAGGGTCTCCCCCAACCATTGCGGCGGACCCCTTCTGGCTGGCTTGCCAGCAACTGGCATCCCGTGCGAAGGGACAAACGGACGGCGGATTTTCTCCAGTCGATTATGCGCCGCACGTCTGGCACGAGTTGCTCGACGAAGTTCTCCGCAGCCAGCGCCTGCAACGATTCGGCCAGCCAGGCAGTCGCGAGCCGGAGGCCGGACTGGAGCAGCTTCTTGGGCTCCTTGATGGAATCCAGCGGAAAGCCCGGGTCGTAAACATCAATGAACAGGACCAGACACCGGCGGTTCGAATCGCGCGCGGGTGGAACCAGCTGCTGTTACAGCTTCGGGGGGATTCTGGCGAATTCGAGCCCTGGTTGCGTCCGGGCCGGCTGCCGACCTCGCGCCAGGACCGGTGGACCACCCGCCGCGACTTGTTGCGGCGCGGCGCGGACGGTTTTGCGGAGCTTTCCGGGTGGCTTGCATGGGGCCTCAGCCGGCCAGACGATGCACTGGAGGACGCAACGGAAATCAAGCAGGTGGTCGACCTGTTCGCCGACTGTTTCGGGTCGGCAGGCATCATTCAAAAGTTGGCGGGAGATCCAGCGGGAAATGACTCCGCTAGCCCGCTGGATGCGGAACCGCTTCGCAAGGCCGAGGAATCACTGGAAAAGCTGCGCGAAAGGCTGGTGAAAAACCAGATCAGCAGACTTGAGCAACAGGTGGCCGAAAGCCAGGCAAAAGGCTGGTACGAACGTCTGCCATGGACGGATGAACGCTTGCTCGCTGATTTGCTCGATCACCGGCTGACGCAGCCGGAGCAGCGCGCGGCGCTGTTGAAACTGCTGGACGAGATTCGGGCCGCCCGGGCGACGGCGATCACCCAAAAACGGTCCGAGTCCACTTCGGCCCTGACCAGCCAGCCGCTCGCCGAGTTGCTTCAAAACGCGACAGGAACCAGCGATCACGTTGATTTCCTGGCCAGCCGCCAGACGTGGTGTGCCGCGGTTGAACGCCTGATCCGGCTGGCTGGTTCGCCCTCCTTCGACTCGCCGGCTTCCGCGCAGGACATGGAAACGAAGGAATTGAATGGCTGGGGCCGCGCCGTCCGTTTGTGGCTGGTCGAGGTCGAACCGGGTTCCGGTGGGACCCACGCTTCCGATGGTCCAGCTGCGTGGTGTCGCGCCTGCTGGCAAGGGCTGTTCGGCGTGCGGCCGCCAGTGGATTGCCTCGCTGGAATGGTTCCGCCTTTTCCGGAAGACTCCCGGCTGTTTCTTGAGTTTCCGGCAGACCCGCCTCTGTTTCCCGAAACGCCATCGAGGCAAGTCCGGTTGTCCCGCGACCAGTTGGACGAAGAGTGGCAACTGACCATCAAACGAGGCGATGGCCGGCGACGGAAAAAGGCGATGCTTTTCTGGACGTTCGCTGACGGACCCGCTCCGGTTGTCTTCAAGTACAACGATCAGGAAGTGCCCGCTGATAAGCCTTTCGAAGTCGCCGACCTCGAGGAAACAGATTTTGGCGAGCTGGCCGAGTTCAAGATTGCCACCACCGCGGCCACGCCGGGTTTTCGCCAGTGCGACATCAGCGTTCAGGTCGCGGCCAGCGCTCCGGGTGCCGAGGGTGAAAGTAACAAGGCAAACCTCACGGTCCTCGCCCCCAATCCCGACCTGATTGACTTGCTGGTCGAATGCCTCAATCCGGACGACCCGGGTGAGAAAGGCAAGACCATCGCTTGCAAACCCGCTTCTGACGGAGGCACGCCCGTTCTGTCCCAGCCGCTGGAGGTTCCCGCCGTCGGTGAAAAGGCGACGCGAAGTTACCGGCTCTGGTTGAAAAACCAGGCCGCCACGCCCCGAAAAGTCCGGGTCACGATCCATGCGGCCAGGGGCCAGCCCAGCCCATCCGGGATTGGAACCGGCAGCGACTGGGATCCCGATTGGCAACCCGCCGGAACGGAAGACGAAACACCGCCCGCTTCGGCGATTTTTGTTTCAGCCGAACCCGTGGTTTTGCCCGCGGCAGTTGCCGGCGAAGACGGTCAATCGGTCAAGGTCGTGCTCCAGCCTGCGTTCGACCCACCGGCGAGCCACGGCTTTCACGGTCTGCTCTGCGTCGTCGAGGACGTGATTCTGCAGGAACCGCCTGGACTGCCGCGGCCTGATCCGGACGGAAACAAGTTCCGGTTCTGGATTCGCTGCGCGGTCACCAATCCCTACGGCAGCCTGCTGCTGAGCATCAAACCAGATCCGGGCCGAGGCAGCGAAGGAATGCGGCTGGATTGCAGCGTTTCGGAAGATCGCGGCGCACCCTTTGGCCTGGAAAACCTTCCCTTGGTCCTTGAAGTGCGGGATGTTGAGGGACAGCCGCTTGGTTCGGTCCCAGGCAAACTGCGGAAGGATCTGAATCCGGCCACCGCTGCCGGCCAGCCGGCGGGTCAGGCTTTGACATGCCGCCTCGAGTTCCTCCGGACCGCAATTGTCGGCCAGTGGAAGTCGCCCGCGCTGGGCACCGTTTCCGTGGGTGAATACCAGCGCGCCGCACTGTTCAGGTCCCAGCTCGAATCAGGGCAGCCACCCGTCTGTCCGGACGAAACTTTTGCCCGCATTGGCGTGCCTGAGCCCGTGCCGTCGGCTGACGGGCTCGAAGAGTTGCCCGAGTTCAATCTGAAGAGGCAAGGACCCCGTGGCGAGTCGGGTCCGTGGATCATACCCAACGCCTTGGATGCGAATGCCATCCGGAGTCCAAGCAGGGTTTCTCTCGACTGGCTCAATTTCCCTTTGCTGCTCGATTGCCCGCATGATTCCAGGCCGGACATCGCGATCCGTTTGCGGAACAGCGAAAACAGGGACCTGCGGCCGGAGTGGCGGCTGGCCACCGACCGCGAGATCCGGCCTTCATGGAAGGCAGGCGAATCCGGCGAACTGTTATTCTCCGCCCGGGCAGATGACCTCACGTTTCGGGTTGAGCGTCCCCGCGAGGAAGATTTCGTCACGGGAACCTATCGGCTGTCAATCGTCAGCCTCTCTGGAAGCCGCGAAGAAGAGCTTGCGGCAGAGGAATTTTTGTTCGACCGGGAAGCTCCTGACCCCCCGGAGATCGAACGGGTTGTGCTCAAGGAGCTGCCTTTTTCGGACGAGGGCGAGCTCTACAACGACTCGACGCTTCGCTTTGCCGTTCAGCCGGTCGATGCCGGCTCCGGCGTCGACAAGGTCTGGTTTGCGATCGGCAACAGCGCGGAGGGGATCTATCCGACGGGAGGAAGTCCCGATCTGGACCTGAAACAGCCTGGTGCCGCGAATGCTGATGGCAGCTGGACGATCGACATCAAGGGTGATCAGCTGGCCCAGTCCAAAGAGGGGCTCGGCGAGAATCTCCGCGTGTTCACCCGCTGCATGGACCGGGCCGGCAACATCCGGAATGAATGCCACCCCGCCAGCTTCACCTGGATCGACCGGCCTTCGCCTGAATCGAAGGAGGGCGACGGCGGCGGCCACTAAAGTATTGTCTTTCGCGCTGCGAAAGTCCGTCCTCCATTTCCACCTCGACTGGCGATCGTTTTTGGAGCCTATCCGGGAACCTTTCCGGAAGGGGGTCAGACCCCAAAGGTTCACGGATAGGCTCTTACCCTTTAGCGGGCGATCAGACCCATGCGGACGGCCTGGCCGGGCAACACCTGCATCGCGGCCGGGTCGTCAACGGTGACCAGCACCCGGCGGCCACTCGACTCGGAAATCCTGCCCAGCGCCTGGCGACCCTCCGGATCGACGACTACGACGGTCCAGCCAACCCGCAGCTCCGAAAGGAAGGGCATCTCGATCAGCAGTTCGCCCAGCGACTGGCGATAGGCAACCGCGGAAGTCATGACGAGCCGCTCCGGGTTCTCGATCTGATGGTCGCCGACCGGACGCACGGCACCCTGGTCGGAAAGGCTCCAGCCGGCGAGTTCGCCGGGAACGGGAATCGTTGCCGGGCTCCGCGACGAGCTGGCATCACCCACTGGCCCGGTAGCCGAGTAGACATTGCGCTGTCCCGCATCGGAGAGATTGACTGCCACTGAAAATCCGTCTGCCGGATTGCGCGGTGGCAAGGCACCGATCGGGCCTGTGCCTGGGCCATCGACTGGTGGAATCAGGAGTTCTTCCCGGCGGAAGATTTCCGGTTCGGGCAGCACCAGTTCTTCCGGCTTGATGTTGGGGCAGGGGCAGATGCAGAGCAGAAGGTTTTCGGCGGCGGAGCGGATTTCGGCCACCGGTTCCTTGTAGCAGCCGTTCTCGTCCTGGCCGTAAACGATCTGTTCCAGCTTGGCCTGGATTTTCGGTGTGCAGCAGGTGATCGCGCAGCCGCTCTCGCAACCGCCCGTACCGCCACAGCCCTGGCAACCGTCCTGACATCCGTCCTGGCAATCGCCACTGCGGCCCTCTTTGCATTTCTGGCAAAGTTCTTTCAGTCCGCCACATTTGCGTTTGCCATCGCCACCGGCGGCTTTGGTCAGTCCCTCGATTGCGGCCTTCCGCACGTCGGCATCGCAGTCATCGAGCGCTTCGAGAAAGGCCTTTTCGACCTTGCCGTCCTTGTTGTAGCAACCACAGTTGATCCCGGCGAGGAATTTCAGCGCCTTGATTTTCTGCTTTTTCATGTCCTCGGCCTGTTTGATCTCGGCGGCAGCCTTGATCATCTCGGGCTTTCCCTTGGCGAGGTTGCGCGGATCGGCGAGCTTGAGCACGGGTGGCTTGCGCTCGAGGAAGGGCAGGTTGCCGCGCCGGTTGAGCAAACCGTCGCGAATCCGCGTGAAGTTCTGGGGAATGCCCAGCTTTTGCCAAAACGTCGTAACGGGCGGCTCAATGCCGGGAATCCGTACGGGAACGTCAGCAGCGCTGGTTGCCGGCCCAGTCGCCTGAATGGCGACTTCCTGGGCTGATGCGAGCGGGCCTGTCAGGCCAACGAGGCCGATCAGGGCGGCAAGCCACGGCAGTTTGCGGAACTGGGGCTGGGTCATCGCGGAAGTCCTGGATTTTCGGGGCCTGGAAATTCGGGCGCGTGGGGCGGCCCGCAAGCGGAATGCGGGCGTTGAGGCCGGGCGAGTCCACCGTCCGGATCGTGCGGGTAGCCGATCACTGACGGCAAGCCCATCGCCTGCAACCTGTGGCATCAACCCGTATATTCGGTAGCTGCCGCAAGACCGGCTTAACCTGAAGGTGGCGATTGGCAAATCCTGCCCAGCTTGACCAGTTCCCCCGATGGCCGACTGATCCAGTCAATGGACCGCGCTGATTGCTTCGCGAAACCGCCCTGTTATCCTGTTGCCTGCGGAACGTGCCGGCACCCGGCAGGACTCTGGATTGCTGGCCGGAGACGATCTGGCGTTTGCGGGCGGACTTGGCTTGTGGCTCGCCATCCGTGAAAGGTGACGATCGCGCCGGACTGTTTTCACGGGCTGCCAGCAGACGTTTCACGGGCTGTCAACACACGGCCCCGACACCCTCGAGGATCCGGCCCATGCCCGACTGGCGAGACAAGGGCGGTCGCGGCCCAAAGAAAGACGCGGGGCGGACACCGCCGGCGAAACCGGCGGCCCCCGATCAGCGTTCCTCCGGGACCTCCGCGCCCCAGCCCATTGCCGAACGTTCAGCGCGCCGCAAGGGCTGGCGAAAAGGCTCCAGCGCCGGTCCCCCAAGCCATTCCTCGGACCGTTCGTGGCAAGGTGCCGGGCCGGGAGAGGAAAATGTCAGCCGGCGGACGCTTTTTCGCTGGGGCCTGCGCGCGGTTCTGTCCGTGGCGGCCATCGTCCTGACGGCGGTCTTTGTCTGGGTGGTCTTCGTCTGGCCGCGCAAGCTTCCGCTGGCGGTCATCAGCGTGGGCGAGATGGTTTCCGGGGAGCTGCGCGAAAATCTGCTTGGGCAGGCCGAGCGCGCCGCGTGGCTCGAAGTCAACAGCGGCAACATCGAGGTTTCGCCGCAGGACAAAGATCGTGATGAGGACTATCAGCAACTGGAAGGAATGGTGCGCGAAGACGGCGAAATTCGTGCCGCGCGGCTGACACTCAAGAGCAGGAAAGGTCCCGGTCGAAACCTGTTTGCCGTTTACGTCGGCGCGGTGGCCGTGTCCCGCCCCGATCCGGGTCGCCTGTCTGCATCACCCGGGAATGAAACCAGCTCCGCCGAGTTGAACGAACCGGAAACCTTGTGGCTCGTGCCGCGGACGGGCACTCCCTGGCCCGATGGCCGGGCGGAAGCCTGGGACAGGAAACTGGTCCGCCTTGACGACCTGTTGCATTGCGTCGCCAGTTCGGTCGAGGCCGACCGGGGTTGGGCCTGGCTGATTCTCGATTTGCGGCAACCTTCGCTGGTTGCCGAAGCCACCGATCTGGATTGCCAGTGGAAAACACAGCTGGCGGCCGCGCTCGAGCGGCTCAAAACCGAATTCGGCGCGCCGCTGCACGACCGGCTGATCGTGACCTTGGCCTGCGACGACGGCCAACAGAACTGGCTTGCGCCCGAAGCGGGCGGGACCTTCTTTGGTTTCTGGCTGAAGCGCGGGCTTTCAGGCGGTTTTGATGGTGTGACCCCGACTTGGCCGTTTCAAACCCTGACGCTCGCGCAGTTCCGGAAAGCGCTCGACGAACGGGTTCGCAACTCGGTGGCCATCCGGCGACATGCGACCCAGGTTCCAGTCTGGTTGCCCGAGCCTTCGCGGGACATGGCGGACTTGCAACTGGTCAGCATCGCCGGGGCAGCGCCCGTAAATCCGCGGCGCGTGACCGGCCTGGGAGAACGCTTCGACCAGATCGACGGACTTTGGTCGCGCTTTCAGGAAAAACCGGCCGACCCCTGGCGGTGGGACCCCTTGCGGGTCGCGATCGCCGAGCAGCGGCTGGTCGCGCTCGAATCGTTGGCGATGGGCGATGGAACCGGATTTAATGCGGCCATCACAGCCGCGGAAAAGGCGATTGCGCAGATCGGGTCGCTGCCACCACCGCCTCCGGTCAGTCTGGTCGAACAAAAGCTGCATCTGGAGTTCGTGCGCGGAACAGAGGCGAACAAGAAGCTGGACCGGCAAAACGAGTCGCTTGGCCGTCCGGAAACAGAACGCGACCAGCTGATTTGGAGTTCGTCCCGCGCGACCGTTTTGCCGGAAGTAACAGCACCCCTCGCTCAACCGGCCGAAGTTCCAGATGAGCACAAGCCGGGCCTGGTTTGGGAGACGCTGGTCGCCAAGGCGGCGCGCGAGGACTTCGGCCGCTTTGTGGAACCCGATCTCAAACAGGCCCTGGAATTCGCCAACAGCGCCGATCCTGGCAGCGTCGAACTCCAGCTGCTGCGGTTGCTGCACGATGAAGTCGAGTGGCAACCCGACACTTTTGACGAGACCCGTCGCCGGACGGTTGGTCGTGCGATCGAGGTGTTTGACTTGCTGCAACAATCGGCCTCCATCCAGGCATCCGCAGTGGTTCAGCATGCGACCGGGGAACTGAAAACGATCGAAGCGCGGTTTCTGGTTGCCTTCGACCAGTTGCTGGCCGGCCATTTCGCGATCGCTGACCCGGAACTTGAGACCATCCGCTCGGAAACCAGGGTCCTGCATGGCCGTCTGCAGGAAATGGCGCTGGCAATCGAAGCGCGCGACCGCGCCTTCCGCGTCGTTCCCCACCTGGTCACCTGGAGCCTGATGCAGCGGCAATACCAGCCGGCGATGAGCGAGGGCGCGGCAAGCCCGATCGATGAGCGCCTGGAGAGCCTTGCCGAAACCTGGGAGCTGGCCTGCCAGCTCGATGACGCCACGCTGAAAGGGCATGTCTGGGCGGCCGATCCAGGCCAGCGGCCGCCTCCCATTGAGGAACTGGACCGGGAACTCAAGGGACTGGAAAACCAGTTGGCGACGGCGGTCCGGCAGGTGACTGGGGAGGTCAGCGATCCCGATTCCATCGCGCGGACCCTGCGCGAACGGATGCAGCTGCTGAAGACCCCGCTGCTTACAGCGAGGGACCGGAAAGACCTGCACGCGAAGGTCGCGGAATACCTGCTGGAGGATGCCACCAGCTGGCTTTCCGCCAGCAGTACGGCAGACGTGCCGACCGGCGACCTCGAGCGGTTTCCACGCTGGACCGAAGGAGCGATCAGGTTTGTCGATTGCCTTGAGGGAGAAAGCAACAAGCAGTTCTGGCGGTCCGCCCTCTCCGGCGCAATGCGATACCGGCTGGGTGAGTCGACGGCCGTGGATGAGCTTCTGCCCCCGCCCACGTCAGCCACCGGCAGCGACGATGAAAAACTGCGGGCCGAACTGACCCGCCAGGCCCGCTATGCCCGCGTTGCTGCGAGCGTGTTTGCCAGCGTGGAGACTTCGCAAAGTGACCAGTTGGCAAAAGCGAACCTCGCGTGGGGTGCCGCTTGGCAAGCCGCCAGCCTTGACCGCGCGGAACAGTTTGACTTCCAGCGACGACGGCTGCTGGCTGCCGCCTGGGGCAACGGCGGCCCGGAAGCGGAGCCGTCCTGCCTGATCCAGGCCGGTCTCTATGTCCCCAATTTGCGACAACCCGAACTGGAAGGCCTGAAATGGTTTGCGGATCGGCTGGACGAGAGCTGGCTCGCTGCACATGAAAGTCTCGCCACGCGGCTCGGACAGCTGGGGGCCAGGCTGGCTCCCGGACTGCATGAAGTCGAAGATCTCACGCAAGGAGTTGAGGAGTCGATCATCACGGGAACCGGGGGTAGCGACTGGACTGGCTCAGTCGCCGACGTGAAGTTTATTGTGGGTTCGACGCCGCTTCCACTCAGCCGATCCGGTTCCGCGACGACTTCCGACGGCTACTTTCCGCCGGGACTTGATCACCAGATCGCTCTTCCGCTCGATCCGGAAAGCGGCAGCGCGACCATGACGGTCAATGTCAACCCGAACGACCGGTGGCAAGGCGGCACGCCGCCCGATCTGACGCTCGCCTGGCGCGGGCACCGACGGTCCGTGAAGGCCGACTGGAACCTGGTGATCCGCGAGACCAGCCATTACGAGCTCTTGCCCGCCGCCCGGCCGGCCCGCGACGCCACCGTCACGGTCCGGCGTCCCAACGATCCGGTCCGGCTCAACGTGATCCTGCTTCTCGACTGTTCGTCGTCCACCACCACGGTTATCAAGCTGGGACAGGGCGATGCGGCCGGCGAAGAGTATGTGCTCTGCGACGAACTGAAGAAAACGACGGTCGATTTCATGAAGTCGCTCCGGGAACAGCATGCCGCGCAGAGTCGCGAAATCCACTTCGCAATCATGCCCTTTGGCTATCGCCTCGATCCTGGCGAAGAGCCGGGCAGGCTCAATGGCCGGGACGGAGAGTCAGCGCCCCAGCCAGGCGAAACCATCTTCCTGTCGCAGCTCAAGCCGCTCGACGTGAACTGGGCCAACCAGCTTGAAATCCAGGTGAAACGGATCCAGGTCAAGCCCGGATCGGACACGCCGCTCTACAGCGCGATGTGCAGCGCGATCGCGCGACTGCGCCAGCCCGACCTGCGCGGCATTAGCATGATCTGTGTCTTGAGCGATGGCGTCAATCAACCCAGTGCCGCCGCGCCCGAAAGTGATCGCGCCGAGATCCAGAACGTGGAACTCGAGCTCGAAAAGGCACCAGCCGTGAAGGTGCGGATTTTCTTTTTCGACGTCTTCAGCAAGTACATCCCCACGGCGATGGAGGAATGGGAAAGCGGGGACCCTGAAGAACGCATCATTCAGCCAACCGATGCGGAGAGCCGGAAGCAGTTCAAGGCCGACGAGTACAAGAAGGTGGAAAAAGACCTGCGACTCCTCTACGACAAGGGCATGAAGGAACTGAAAGCCTTCGAAGCCGGTTACTCCGGTCAGGTGGAGTTTGAGCCCGCTGAAGCCGACGGTTTTCCGAACCTGAAGCGGGCGTTTCTTAACGTGATTCCGCAGCCCAAACTGGAGGCCACGCTCGTCCGCCTGTCCGGCGAGAAGGTACCGGTGGGCGCGATCGCTGTGGACGTCGATTTCTGGCGGTTCACTATTCCCGAAACGGACACTCCCTGCCGGATCGAAGTTTCCTTCACCAGCGGCCTTGAAAGTGCCGGACCGGGTACCAGCCCGGCTGCCGGAGCCACGAGCAGCTTTCCGCTGGCCGGAGGCGAAGACGTGGAGCTCAATCTCGCCCGCGAGGGTGAACAGCTCAGTCTGGAATTTCCCGCCTTTGCCGAGGCCACCAAACCACACAGCCTCAGGCTGGTCGACGAACTGGCCGGCAATTCATCCGGGCTGAACGTCTACCAGGACCGGACGTTGGAGCAAGGAGGCAAACAGCTCAAGTACTATCTCGGATTCGAACGGCTGGACGGCAGTTTTTGCGGCCGGCCCGGTTTTTTCCTGCTCCAGGTCCAGAGTTCCCGCCCCGCCCCGCGCACCATCCTCACCCCGGATTTCCACTGGGACGACAACACCCACTATCCGGTGGCCAAACTGGATGGTGTTGCCAGCGTGGATGTGGAAGCACCCGACGCAAAAATCTGGTGGGCCATGGACATGCCCGCGGCGGTCAAACAAGTGGTGGCGTCCGTCGGCGAGTCATCTGAAGGAGACGCGGCGCGAGTCCGGCAGGAAGTCGAACTCGCCCTCGGCGAACTGGGACTCGATCCGGAATCGCTCAGCGTCCAGGTTCGCCCAGGCGTGGGAACGGTGACCGTTGAAACGCGGTACGAGATTGAACCCGACGCGGCCCGGCGGCTGGTAGTGTTTTGTCCCGCGGCCGAGCAGGTGGTGCGCAAGATTGACGAGGAGGTCACCGAGGACAAGACGAGCGGCGGGAAAAAACACCGGATCACCAGGGAGACCGCCACATTCCGGCTGCCGGACAAGCGCGCGTCCGACCAGGCAACGCTGATGCTGGTCACTCCCGGCAAACTGGATGAGCAGCTGGCCAGGGAACAATCGGATGCACAGGCTGCCGACACCCTTTGGATGTTTGTGCCCCGTTTGTAGCAGACGCCAGGTCGTCCAGCGCCGTCTGGCACGGCCGCGAAGCGGCTTTCAACTGGTCAACTGGCGGTCAAGCCGCGATTTTTCCCAATTCGGACAAAACCTGGCAACGCCTGGCCGGGCCGGCAGATAATCCTTGTGTCTTGGGCCGGTGAACCTCCTTCGGGAGTGTCCAACTCCCGGGTCAGACGGTTGGGACAACAGTCAGTACCAAGTTCTGGATCAGTCACAAGGAGCCTCACAATGGCCGGTTATCTGAAGATC